>JALWKC010000253.1:8607-9936 GCA_026996795.1 Lysobacterales bacterium
GCAGGCGGTCGCCATCTTCCAGGTGGACGGCGACCAGCGCGAGCTTCCTCTGGGTACACTCATTCGAACTTCATCCGGCTGGCGACTCATCGAATTGTCGCTGAAAACCTCTTCGCGTGACAACCATGTGGCATCGACGGGGGGATACTTCTTCCAGACTTCGTTGTCTCGTCCTCCGGCTCCGACCGAGCCGATGCCTCAGCAGGATCCGGCCGTGCAAGGGCTGATCAAGCAATTGATTGCGCCGCTATCTAGTATTCCCGTGACATTCTAAAGGCATCAGCATGAGCGCCAGGTGGAGCATAGACCAGTACCGGGAATTTGTTGGCCAGAAGAAGCCCATTAAGAACAAATACCGCAACACTCGAATCAAGGTCAACGGCAAGCTGTTTCACTCCGTGGCAGAAGCCTCCTTCTATCTGATGTTGGTCCGCTCGCGCCTGGAGGGAGATGTGGCGCGGTTTTTTATGCAGGTGCCAATTTCGCTGTGTGAGGAAACAGGGCAGCGTTATTTGCTCGACTTCCTCATCGATGATGGCCAGCAGCTTTACTATGTGGACGTGAAGGGGGCGGAGACTAAAGATTTCAAATCAAAGAAAAAACTGGTCGAAGCCAGGCATGATATTCGCTTGCTGGTCCTTAAAGGCGTCAAGTCGTTAATCCCGCGTGATATGTGGGGGCAGGAAATTGAGTGCTCGACAATTCGATCACTTGACCGGCTACGCATACCTGGGGCTTTGCCATATCTAAAGCGGGAAGACTGCGAAAAATAAAGGGGAGGGACTAGCCCCCCCCCTTTTTTTTTCCGGTCTCCCGGAAAGCCCCCCATACAGGGCTTGCCCTACAAATTACACCCTATTGTGTGTTTCGTGGCAATAGATTTCATCCCAAATTGAGGAGATGCTCACAATGATTGCTAATTTCAGAGCTTTTTTGTCCATCAGCCTGGTCTTAATTGGCCTGAGCCTGCTTTATTTTGCGCTTACTGATCGTTATGCACCCAATTTTGTCACCCTTGTCTGGTTGGCTGTTTCCCTCCTGGGGCTAGGGGCCGGCTTGAGCCTGGTGCCTACTAGATTCCGCCGATGATGCGGCTGTCTCTGTTTCGATTTTCAACGACTCGTGAGTTCTGGGGAGTGGAAGGGGGCGGACAGGGTAGGGCGGTTGTTATTGGCGTGCTTCTAACCCTGATCACCTGCCTATCAGCGGCGGTGTCAGTTTGTAGTGGTCTAATTCCCCCGGACACCTTGCTAAGATGGTAATACGACCAATCGAGGTGAGGTATGACACAGAGAAAACGACGCCGGTTTACGCCGGAATTCAAGAAAG
>JALWKC010000254.1 GCA_026996795.1 Lysobacterales bacterium
TCAGGCGTTCGGTCAGCCGATACAGCAAGGCACCGGGAATGCCCAGCACCAGAAACCAGAAAAAAACCGCAAACCAGCGTTCCAGCGTGGCCTGGGTGATGCGATCCACTTCGTTGAATTCGGCAATACTGAAGCGTTGGGTGACAGGCTCCCTGCCCTGCATGAGCTGGCTGGGCACATCGCCCTGGCTGTCGTCTTGCCGGGCTGCGCGGGCTTTGTCCTGCAGCGCCCTGACCTCCGCCCGGACGCTGTCTGGCCCCAGACACCAGGCCACCACCAGGGTGGAAACCAGCAATTGCAGCACATGGTTGTCACCCACCAACACATTCAGCAGAACGGAAATCAGCAACGTGGGCAGGCCAACAATCAGCAGCACCAGCAATTCGCCAGAGCGCACCGGCACCCACTGAATGACTTTTTGTGCCCACCAGCGATACCAGCCAAACGGCCGCAAACGGGTCATGCCCGGCAGGTAATGGCTGAGCAGAAAAGCAGTGAGCAGAACCAGTAATTTCATGCGCCGAATTTTAACACAGTTCCGCTGAACGGCCCGTGAACCTCACCCCGTCAGCCGCTTGAACAAGGCAATGGATTCCACGTGTGAGGTGTGCGGGAACATGTCCATCACGCCCGCCAACACCAGTTCGTAACCCAGCTCGCTCACCAGCCGGCCGGCATCGCGTGCCAGTGAAGCCGGGTGACAGGACACGTAAACCAGCGTCTCGGCCCCGGTGCGGGCGATGAGTGGCAGCACTTCCCAGGCCCCGCTGCGCGGCGGATCGATCAGAACTTTGCTGTAGTCCTGCTTGAACCAGGGCGACTGACTGTGATCCTGGCGCAGGTCGGCAGCGTGAAAATCAACATTGGTCAGACCATTGATTTCGGCATTGATGCGCGCGCGCTGAATCAGCCCTTCATCGCCCTCGACACCGGTGAGGGTCGCGGCGTGGCGCGCCAATGGCAAGGTGAAGTTACCCAGGCCGCAAAACAGGTCGAGTATGCGGTCATCCGGCTGGACATCCAGCAAAGCCTTGACCCGTTGCAGCATTTTGCGGTTCATGCCCTCATTGACCTGAATGAAATCAGCCGGTTCGAACTGCAGACGAATGTCGTCCTCGGGAAAAGTGAAAAACAGCGGCTGGCCACCGGCGGTGATTTTGTGCACGGTTTTGGGCCCTTTGGGTTGCAGAAAAATCCTCAGCCGGTGTTTTTCGGCAAAGGCCAGTAGTTTTTCCCGGTCGGCTTCATTGACCGGTTTCAGGTGGCGGAAAATCAGGGCGGTGTCTTCTTCCCCCACCGAGGCCTCGATTTGCGCGATGTGCTGGCGGATGCGCAGGCTGCCAATGAGTTCGGACAAGGGCTGAATCAACTGATCCAGTGGCGGCTTGAGAACGTGGCAATGGTTCATGTCGGCCACGTAGCGGCCATTTTTTTCCCTAAAACCCACCAGTACGCGGTCTTTGCCCTTGACGTAACGCACACTTAGACGTGCCCGCCGACGGTAGTGCCACTGAGCATCGGTGAGCGCCGGCAGCCACTGTGTTGGCTGCACATGGCCGATCTTGGCCAGGTTCTGGCGCAAGGTGTTTTCCTTGAAGGCAATCTGTTTTTCCGGCGCCAGGTGCATCATCGAGCAGCCGTTACAGACACCGTAAAATTCGCATTTTGGTTCGACCCGATCCGGCGATGGCTCCAGAATGATTTCGGCGCGGGCCTCGTCAAACTGGCGCGTGCCACCGATATAACGCGCAATCACCCGTTCGCCAGGCAAGGCGCCGTTGACAAACAGCACTTTTTTGCCCACCCGGGCAATGCCGCGGCCATCGTGACTCAAATCTTCGATCACCACTTCCACCGGTTCGCGATCGCGAATGCGTTGTCGTGCCATGAAATTTTCCTTATTTTCGCTATTTTTGGTTACTGCCGCGATTAGTCGGTTATGCTTTTCCGGTTTAATCACACCCATAAAAAGGGCCAGTCAGCAATGGACTGGCCACGTGATGCATTGGGTATTTTCCGGGGCGTTTAACGGGTTTATTTAACCGCCCAGATCCCATCGGGTTTTTGGTAATGCCAGCCCTTGTGGGCCTTGGCAATCCACTGTTTGACGAAAACCTGACGAATTTCCTCTTCCCACTCCGGGTGACCGTTGGCCACGGCCAGCTCGCGGTACAGGGCCTTGCGATCGCGGTTCTCATCCGCCACGATTTTTTTCACCAGCTGACGTTCTTTCAGGCCCAGGCCGCTGACAGCGAGGATTTCCACAAACCCCTGGTTATTGA
>JALWKC010000255.1 GCA_026996795.1 Lysobacterales bacterium
AAGGTGCTTTGGCGACCGCTGAAAGCATTGATGCCGCCATGCAGCCGGGTGATGATGGAGCCAAAGGCGTACTGAACCATGTCCAGGGAAATCAGCCGGGCGGCTTCTTGATGGGCAATCCATTCCAGCGGCATGCCGGTGGAATCGGTGCGGAGAATTTGAGGGATCAGATCAGACACATTTCTCACGGCTTTGGGTTTGTGCAAACATAGCACGATTTGAAAAAAATGCAAAGGCACAAAAAAGGGCGCCGAAGCGCCCTATGGAAAACTATTTGGAAACGTTTTATTTGGCCGCTTTCTCGCCAATGTTTTCATCGAGGAACTCCAACATTGTGCCATAGAAGTCCTTGCGGTTTTTTGGGTCGTGGTAGCCGTGGCCTTCGTCACGAGTCATGACGAAGTAATCTTTCCCTTCTACCTTGCCGGCCCCCTTCAGGCCCTTGACCATCTGTTTCAGCTGACACATGGGGACGCGCACATCGTCTTCACCATGAGCCAAAAATACTTTGGCTTTGATTCTGTCGGCATTTTCAGCCGGGGAGTTGGCTTTCAGCTCGGCGGAATCCTTACCGATCACTTTGTCCAGGTATTTTTTGTTGCCGTAAGTGACGATGTCGCCACAGGCACGCATGGTTTCCAGGTCGTAAACTCCTACGTAACCAATGCCGCATTTGTACAGGTCCGGTTCACGCACCAGCCCTTGCAGGGTGGCGTATCCGCCATACGAGCCACCATACAGGCAGATTCGATCCTTGTCGGCAATACCCTGATCGACTGCCCACAAAGTGGCGTCGGTGACGTCGTCCTGCATTTCGCGTCCCCATTTGCGGTAGCCGGCCTGTTGAAAATCCCGGCCATAGCCACCTGAACCCCGGAAATTGACTTGCAGCACGGCATACCCCCGGTTGGCCAGCAATTGCGTTTCGGGGTTAAAGCGCCAATAATCACGCGGGCCATGTGGGCCTCCGTGCGGGTTGACGACCAGCGGCAGGTCCTTGGCTTCCTTGCCTGGCGGCAAGGTCAGGTAGCCGTGTAGTTCCAATCCGTCACGCGCCTTGAGGGTGATGGGCTTGACTTCAGCCAATTGCTTCGGGTTAAGCCAGCCGCGTGCCGAAACCAGCTTGCGGATTTTGTTCGTGCTCAGGTCGAGCTGGTAGAAATCCCCGGGGTATCTGTCACCGCTGGCATGAAACACCAGTTTTTTCCCGTCATTCGTGTGGTTATAGATGCTGATGCGGCGGCCGGGAAAGGCTTTCATCAGGCCCTGGTAGATCTTGGCGGTGTCATCATCGGGTTCTGTCCAGTAGATTTGCGGGTAATCGGGGTTCAGCCAGAAGCCGATGACTTCGTCATTGAAGTTATAAACGGGGCGCTCAATGTCCACCACGGGGTGGCGGTAGATTTTTTTCAGTTCACCGGTTCGCAAGTTGAGCGTGAACAAGCCGATGGTGGAAGCATCGTGATTGGAAAGAATATACACTTCATCCGGGTTGGTGGAAGGGCCGCCATAGAGGGTGGTGACTTCTGCCTTGCCTTGGGATAAATCCAGCTTTTTCCAGGCGGTGTTGGGTTCATCAGGCAGTTTGTAATACAGGTAAGTAGAGGCGGTTTTGCGATTAAACGCCAGCGACACCACCGGTTTTTTTTCTGCATTGAGCGATGGAACCCTGGCATAGGGATCAGCCGGCTTGTTGAACTTTTTCTCAGAATTGGTTTTCACGTCAAATTTGACCAGGCGATAACCGCTATTGCCTTTGTTGGACGTGACTATCAGGGCATGGCGAGGATCATCAGGGAGTGTGTCAACAATATAGGAGTGGTTGGAATTGCCTCGGTTGAATAGCTCTTTTTTCTTTTTGCCTTTGGCATCCATGTAGAACATGGCTTCCCACTTGCCCTTGCGGTCAAGATAGCCAACAGTTTTATTGATATCCAGTAACAGGTGGTCATCATCGGTCCAGCCATAGGTGTTGATTTTTCGGTGCTCGCCAAAACTGATGGCGGAAAGTGGCTTCATTTTCTTGAGATCAATGACGGCAATTTTATGGCTGCCATTGTCATCCACTATGCCCGCCAACTTGTCGCCCTTGGGCGAGATTTTGACCGAGACAAATTCGGCGGTCTTGATAAAGTCATCCAGAGGAATTTCAGCAGGCTTATTTTTGTCAGCCCATGAGGCGCCGACAAAAAACAGCAGGAAGAAAAGAGCAAAGAGTTTTTTCATGGCGATACCTTTTTCCAGAGGTGTGTGGAGGTGAAACAATT
>JALWKC010000256.1 GCA_026996795.1 Lysobacterales bacterium
GCCCTGGTGTGTGCGTGCGCCTGTACAGCGAGGAAGATTTTCTGCAACGGCCCGAACACACCGATCCGGAAATCCGCCGCACCTCCCTGGCCTCGGTCATCCTGCAAACCGAAAACCTGCGCCTGGGACACGTGGATGACTTTCCGTTTATTGACCCGCCCGATGCGCGCCAGATTGCCGACGGCTATCAGTTACTCAAGGAACTGAACGCCATCGACGACACCAAGCGTTTGACCACCATTGGCCGGCGCATGGCGCAACTGCCCATCGACGTGCAGCTGGCCCGCATTCTGCTGGCTGCGGAAAAATACGCCTGCCTGCCCGAAGCCCTGGTGATCGCCTCGGCGCTGTCGGTGCAGGACCCGCGTGAAAGGCCGCTGGAACAGGCCGCGCGAGCCGATGAGGCCCACAAGGCTTTTGCCCACCCGGACTCGGACTTCCTGACCTTCCTTAACCTGTGGCGGGAAATCAACCGGCAACAGAAACAGCTGTCCGGCAATAAATTCCGGCAGTGGTGTCGCAGCCAGTTCCTGTCCTGGCGACGCCTGCAGGAATGGCGGGACATTCACCGGCAACTCAGCCGTCTTTTGGGTCTCAAATCACCCGCCATTGCCGAGGCCGACCAGGTCGATTACGCCGGGTTGCACAAGGCCATCCTGGCCGGTTTTGTCTCGCACGTTGGCCTGCACCGGGAAAACGGCGAATACACCGGCGCACGCAATCGCAGCTTCCGCCTGTTTCCCGGTTCTGCGCTGGCCCGGCGCAAGACCCCGCCTGCCTGGGTCATGGCCGCAACCATCGTGCAGACGTCGCGCGTTTTTGCCCGCACCGTGGCCCGCATCGAACCGCAATGGATTGAAGAAGTGGCCGCTCATGTGCTGAAACGCGACATTTATGACCCCTTTTGGTCCAGGAAACGCGGCGCGGTCATGGCCTATGAACGGGTCAGTCTGTTTGGGCTGCCGGTGATTAGCAAGCGGCCGGTGCACTTTGCCGACACAGACCCCGAACTGGCCCGGGAGCTGTTTATCCGCGACGCCTTGGCCGCCCGTCAGCTGAACACGCGCGCGGCCTTTTATGCCCATAATGAAAATCTCATCCGGGAACTGGAAGCCGAGGAACACCGCGCCCGCCGCCAGGACCTGATTATTGAACCGCGGCGGCTGCAGGACTGGTACGAACAACGCCTGCCAGCGGGCATTGATACGGAAAAGAAACTGCGCGAGTGGTTAAAGAAGCAGCCGGAAAAAACCCTGTTCATGAGCCGCGACGACCTGCTGCGGGAAGGGGCCAACCGACCCGAAAACGAGCAGTTTCCCGACCACCTGTGCATCCACGGCCTGAACATACCGCTTGGCTATCATTTTGAACCCGGCGCCAGCGATGATGGCATCACCGCCACGGTCAACCTCGCCTGGTTGAATGCCCTGGACGAGAATGACTTTGAATGGCTGGTGCCTGGCCTGCTGGCAGAAAAACTGGAAATGCTGATTCGCGCCCTGCCCAAACCGTCCCGCCGCCTGCTGATACCGGCAGCCGCCTATGCCCAGGCCCTGGCCGAGGCGATGCTGGAACAGCGGCAACAAAACCCTGACACGGATTTTTACACCGCCCTCAGTCAACACGTGCAGCGCATGAGTAGCCTGAGCGTGGAACCGACCCAATGGCGACAGGCCGAATTACCCATGCACCTGAAAATGCGCCTTGTGGTGGTGGCCGAAAAAGGAAAAGCCGTCGCCGAAGGCCGTGATGTCGCGGCGTTGAAAAAACGCCTGGGCGACAAGGCCCGGCGCCACTTTCAGCAGCACAGCCAGCAACTGCAGCAAGTCAATGCAGCGACAGACTGGGTCTTTGGCAAACTGCCGGACAAGATCACCCTGGCCAACGGGCTGCCGGCCTGGCCGGGACTGGTGGCTCAGCACAACGCCGTGGGCTTGCGTTTTTTTGATAACCCCGAAGAAGCGGCGAGCCGCCATCGGCAGGGCGTCAAACGCCTGTTACGGGTGAAAATGCCCGGTTTATTTCGGCAAACGGCCCGCAAGCTGCCCATCAGCCTTACCGCCGAGGCGGCCTGGAAAGCCCTGGACAATAACCACAGCCTGGCCGAGGCGGTGGTGGACGCCGCACTGGATGCGCTGATTGGAGACAATCCACCCCGCACCCAGGCGGCCTTCGATGCCCTGATGGATAGCCTGAAAAAGGAACTGTTCGGTCAGGCATCGGCGCACGCGCTGGCGGTCAATGCGGCCATCAGCCCCTGGTATGA
>JALWKC010000257.1 GCA_026996795.1 Lysobacterales bacterium
AAAATGCCGCGGTAGCCAGCGATAGGCCGCCACCAGAATCCACCAGGTGATCAGCGACGGCACCACCCCCATCAGCAGCCAGTTGACCGCCAGCGCATCCCAGCCGGTCTGCCCAAAGGCGCTGAGCACAATCAAAGCCAGCAGCGCCGCCAATACGGCAAACTGCCACCCGAACAACAAGGTCACCGTGGTGATCATCAGAAAGTGGAATGACAGGCCATCGCCAATGGATGCCGTGCCATACCACAGCAGCGTTAACCCCAGCGTCACGCCAAAAAAGACATGCTGGGCATGGCTGTCACCCCGCACCTTGTACCACGGCGCCGTCTTCAACGCCCAGCCCAGCACGATCAGCGCCAAGGCGAAACTCCCCCATACCCACAGCTCATGCAACACGCCCTGCGGTAAATTCATCGCTTTTCTCCCTGCAATCTGATGACCAAATTATAATCCTCCCCATGCGCGATCAAATGAACCTTACTGATCCTTCACCATTAAGAATCCTTGGTGCGGCGCTGTACGACGGCCTGACTCTGCTGGTGATCCTGTTTTTCGCGGCGATCCCCTACAGCCTGATGCTGGGCCCCGGCTTTGAGCAGGACCCGTTCGCCCGCGTGGCTTTCCAGCTTTATCTGCTGGCGGTCAGCTACGCTTTTTTTGCCTGGTTCTGGATTCAAGGACACCCGACCCTGGGGGAGAAGGCGTGGGGGCTGTGCCTGCGCACCCACACCGGGCATGCGCCCACCTGGCTGCATCTGAACCGGCGCTTTCTGGCGGTATTGCTATCGCTGGCCACACTTGGTCTGGGCTGGCTGTGGGTGTTGGTGAAGGGGCAAACTTTGCATGACCAGCTGGCGGGCACTAAAATCATGCGCTGTGCCTGAAAGGAGCCCTCATGCAAACCATTATCGTTCATACCAACCTGTTGAATTTCGAGCAGGTCAATCAACTGACCCACACCCTGGGTAAACCGGAAAAATACGCCACCCATTACCGCATTCAGGTGGAACGCTGTCCTGAGCGTGCGCAGCTTCAAGCCCTGAGGGAACAGATGCAGTTGGACATCAACTGTCTGCCTGAGGGCTTTGACCCGAGTCAAGTCCGGCTGCTGATTTCGGACATGGACTCCACCTTGATCGCCATTGAGTGCGTGGATGAGATTGCCGATATGGTCGGCATTAAGCCAGAAGTGGCGGCCATTACGGAAGCCGCCATGCGCGGCGAGCTGGATTTCGAAAGCTCGTTGAAAAAACGGGTCGGCCTGCTCAAGGGACTGCCCGTGCACAAACTGGAATGTGTTTATGAAGAGCGCCTGGAACTCAATCCCGGTGCGGAAAAACTGATCGCCGGCCTCAAGGACAAGGGCATCAGGTTCGCCCTGGTCTCCGGCGGCTTCACCTTCTTCACCGAGCGCCTCAAACAGGCGCTGGGACTGGACTTCGCCCGTGCCAATGTGCTGGCGGTGGCGAACGACACCCTCACCGGCACCATTGAGGGCGATATCGTCACGGCCCACGCCAAGGCGCAGTATCTACTGGAGTTGTGTGAACAGCTGAATATCTCACCCAAACAGGCTATCGCGGTCGGAGACGGCGCCAATGACCTGGAGATGATGAAACTGGCAGGCCTGTCTGTGGCCTATCACGCCAAGCCCGCTGTCCAAGCCGAAGCTGACACCGCGCTGAATTATCGCGGACTGGACGCCATTCTGGATTTCCTCGCCTGAAAACAAAAACGCCCGGCCTGAGCCGGGCGAATGTTTCATAACCACCTGAGTTTTTCAGAACTGGCTGTTCTCATACTCCTGCACCGCCACTGAGATGAACTTGCCGATGGTTCCGCGATAACCGGGCCATTTGCTGGCCACCTGTTTCATAAACGGCTCTTCCATGATCTTGGGCTTCATTTCAAAGTCGCTGAGCCCTTCGTCATAGTATTTGGCCACATTGTCCCAGATGGTTTTGAAAAAGGTGTACTGATCCTTGAACAGCGCCACCCCATCATGGAATCCATGACCCGGCACGATCGTGTAATCGGCGAACTGCTTCATCCACTGCTCCATCGCCTCAATGGTGCCGCGGAAAGAGCCGTCCGAGGCATTGGCGACCCGACGCATAGCGGTATCCCCGCTGAATACGATCTTGTCACCCACCACCTCAATCATCAGGTCCGCTTCTGTATGGACCTTATTGCCATAATCGGGGTTGGTGTAGTGGTGGATTTTCAATGTGGTGTCGCCGAATCTGAG
>JALWKC010000258.1 GCA_026996795.1 Lysobacterales bacterium
GCTGTAGCGATTCTGCCTCCTGCGCACACACCAGCCCCGGCATGGCCAGTGCCATGGCGAGCATCAACGATGTTCGGGAAAGCGTAAAAACCATAAGTCCGACTACCTGTTTTGTGTGATGCGGTGCTTGTATTAACTTTGCTGACGCCACGGGTGGTTTTGCCGTGGATTCTGGTGAAGCCTCCGTTCAGACAATAACTGACTCCAAATCATTCCCTAGGGAAACTCTGATTGAATCTGGACAAAACAGCTTATGCCTGCAATGTTCGAGAACAAGGCGAAGTTCACCGCCAATAGCGGACTATTGGCCAAGACTTCAACGTGGTTATCGGGCATTTCAGGTGTGAGAAGCGAGCTCACGATCCGATCAAAGCTTCCCTGGCTTCACATAAAAACGCCATAAACCTGACGAAAATAATAACAAGCCGGTCGGTACAATTCAAACCAAATCAACGACTTAGCGGTTTTTTTTGTCGCAATCTTCCATTTTGTGAACCAGTTCCTCCTTTTCGTAGAAATCCCACAGGGTTTGGGCAAAAACCGCGTCGCAGGTGCATAGCAGGATATCGGCCATAAACTTCGCCACCTGTTCAGGGCTGGCTAGGGCATGATTCCTTTTCAAAGCGCGAAATTTTTCCACCAGCGGAAAGCGCCTGCTGTCCTGTTCACGGATATGGGCCTGCATAGGCGTGTCCACCACCCCCGGTCGCACCAGTGCGGAGCGGATACCGCGAGCCGCAGCCCACTCGGCCTCAAAGACCTGAATCACCATATTCATGGCCGCTTTGGCAGTGCAATAGGCCGCCCAGCCGGGAATGGCGCGAAAGGCCGCCCCGGAAGAAACCGCCAGAATCCGCGCACCGGGTTGCCGCAATACCGGCAGCAGTTTTTGGGTCAGAAACAGCACCGATTCGGTGTTGGTGGAGAAATTCTGCCGGAATCCTTGCAGGCTTAGCGATTCCACTGGTCCCACCGGATCCAATATGCCGGCATTATGCACCAGAAAGTCCAGTGGCTCACTGACTGCCTCGGCAACCTGTTGCCAGCCGGAGGGGGACGACACATCCGCCACCACCGGCATCACTGCTGAACCCAGCCGTTCCGCTTGCCGGGCTAGTTTGTCGGCGGAGCGGGCCACACTGTAAACGCGCAGGCCTTGTGCCACCAGTTCCTCCACCAGTGCCGCGCCAATGCCGGAACTGCCACCAGTCACCAGGGCGGTCAGGTTTGTGCGCTTGGTGTATTCGCTCATGGTATTTTCTCGCTGAAAAATTTCAATCAAGGCCGGCTGTAAGTGCCTGAGGAAGCACTGATTGAATCTGGACGAAGCAGATTTATGCCTGAAATGTTCGGGAACAAGACGAAGTTCGCAGCCAATAGCGAGCTATTGGCAAGGACTTCAACGCAGTTATCGGGCATTTCAGGTATGAGAGGCAAGTTCATGATTCGATCAGAGCTTCCCTAAAAAGCCACGCCTGCCGGCCCGGTAAGTAAATTGTGTATTTTGGGTTTATACCGCAAGGTGATTGGCTTATCATGCAGGCTTGAACAGCCAAAATCAAGGATGCCCGATGACACAGGAAAAACCCTGGATCGTGCTTAAATTCGGTGGCACTAGTGTCGCCAACCGCCAACGCTGGCAAACCATCGCCGACCTGGTCAAGGAACGTCAACAACAGGGTCACAACGTGGCCGTGGTGCATTCGGCCAAAAGCGGCCTTACCAACCTGCTGGACGATTTTTTGCAGCAGCCCACACGCGAAAACCTAGATGCCATTCGCGCCAGCACGAGGCAGCTGGGCGATGAACTGGGCGCGGAATTGAGCCAGATTGATGCGTTGCTGCAACCCCTGGAGGCACACCTGGGCCAGGAAAGCTTCACTCCTTACGAACGCGCTGAAATCCTGGCCTTGGGCGAACAACTGACCCACGCCGCCGCACTGCCGTTTCTCAGCGAGCAACTGCCGCTGCTCTCTCTGGATCCACGCAGCTGTTTTGTCAGCCAGGGTGATGATCGCCGCAATGAACGCTCCCGCGCCCTGACGGCCAACTGCCGCAGCCAGCCCGACCCGGCCTTGCAACAGCGTCTGAATAACCGCGTGGTGCTGATGCCGGGATTTTTCCTGCGCGATGAAGCCGGGCGCACGGTGCTGCTTGGGCGTGGCGGTTCCGATACCTCGGCGGCCCACCTGGCGGTGGCGCTGCAGGCTGCCAAACTGGAAATATGGACCGATGTGCACGGCATCTTCACGGCCAATCCGCGCGTGATCCCCACCGCCCGGCTGCTCACCGAGCTGGATTATCAGGAAGCCCGGGAAATCGCCGCCTCCGGAGGCAAGGTGCTGCACCCGCGCTGCATTCTGCCGGTGGAAAAGCACCACATCCCGCTGGAGATACACCACAGCGACGACCCGCAATCGCCCTTTACCACGCTGCACCACAACACCGATAAAAACAAGCCCCAGGTGCGCGCCATCAATGCCCACCATGGCATCACGCTGATTTCCATCGACTCCATCGACATGTGGCATCAGGCCGGCTACCTGGCCAATGTCTTTGCCATTTTCCGGCAGTTGGGCCTGTCGGTTGATCTGGTTTCCACCGCCCAGACCAACGTCACCGTGTCGCTGGACAAGGCCGACAACGTGATCGAACCGGCCACCCTGGAAAGCCTGGAACAGCGGTTGAGCGAACTGGGCGATGTGCGGGTGATTCGCAACTGCTCCGCCGTCACCCTGGTGGGCCACCGCATCCGCGCCCTGCTGCACAAAATTGCCCCATTAATGGCGCAACTGGCCGAAAGCCGCGTGTACCTCACCACCCAGTCCTCCAATGACCTGAACCTGACGCTGGTGGTGGACGAGGACCAGGCCGACAAACTGGTCAAGGCCATGCACGAAAGCCTGATTTCCGGTTTCAGCCAGGGTGAATTTGGCCCCACCTGGGAAGAGCTGACTGAAAAACTGGTGCCCAGCCAGGACGAGGAACCACCCTGGTGGCTGAAAAACCGCCTGCTGCTGCTGGACATCGGCCGCGCCCACAGCCCGGTGTACGTGTACGACGAATCCACCATTATCGAGCAGATCGAGTCCCTCAAATCCCTGCAGGCGGTGGACAAAATCCTCTACGCGGTCAAGGCCAACCCCAGCACCGACATTCTTTCCACCATGCACCGCAACGGCGTGGGTTTTGAAGCCGTCTCCCCCGGCGAACTGCTGCGGCTGAAGGAGATGTGGGGCGATCTGGAAGAGCTGGACGTCCTCTTTACGCCCAATTTTGCCCGCCAGAATGAATATTGGTGGGCGTTTGACCAAGGTGTTACCGTCACCATTGACAACCTCTACGCGTTGCGCGAATGGGTGGAACTCCTGCACGATCGCGACATTTTCCTGCGCCTGGACCCGGGCCACGGGGAAGGCCACCACCGTTACGTGCGCACCGCGGGTGAATCCTCCAAGTTTGGCATCAGCGCCGACGAACTCGACATCGCCGCGGCCCTGTGCCGCAAACATGACATCCGCGTGCGAGGCCTGCATGCCCACAGCGGCAGCGGCATCCTCAACTACGAAAACTGGGATCGGGTGCTGACCTTTCTGAGCCAGCAACGGCACCGCTTTCCGCACGTCCGGGTCATGGACATCGGCGGCGGGCTGGGCATCAAGGAAAACCCGGCCGATGCCGGCTTGAACCTCAAGGCGCTGGACAACATGTTGCTGCGGCACAAGAAGAACCTGCCCGGCATTGAATTCTGGATCGAACCGGGCCGCTACCTGGTGGCCAATGCCGGTGTGCTGTTAAGCCGGGTGACACAAATAAAATGGAAAGGCGAAACCACTTATGTCGGTCTGGATACGGGCATGAACTCGCTCATCCGGCCAGCGCTTTACGGGGCCTGGCACCCCATCGTCAACCTGAGCCGGATCAACGAGGAGCCTTCGCAAATGGCCACGGTGGTCGGCCCCTTGTGCGAAACCGGCGACGTACTTGGCCGCGACCGCTACCTGCCGCGCAGCCGCGAAGGCGATGTCATGCTGATTGCCAACACCGGCGCCTATGGCCGCGCCATGGCCTCGCACTACAACCTGCGCAAGCCGGCCAAGGAACTGTATATCGGCAAACCCCGGGTCAGACAGCAAACCGGCGATACATAGGCAGCCCTGCTGCGCTGCCAAAAAGCGCCGCCACACCACAGGAGCACCGCATGCCTTTTCCCAATCGCCCTACACCCCGCCGCCGCACAGGACAGCTCTTCCGGCTGACAACCGGCCTGATACCACTGGCCCTGTTCTTCGCCTTGACCGCCTGCGCGGCACACACAAGCACCAGCCGGGGTAACAAGAGCACGCCCCCGGCACCCACTCAGGCACAGCCAGCCACACAAGCGACGACGCCATCAGCACCGGAATCAGAGGCAAAACAATGCCCTTCCGGGTTGTGGCTGCAGGTGCTGGGTTCCGGTGGCCCGGAGCTGACCCCGGATCGGGCCTCGTCCTCTTATCTGGTATGGGATCACGGCCAGGCCGTTTTTCTGCTCGATAGCGGCGGTGGCAGTTTTTTGCGCTTTGCCCAGGCCAAAGCCCAATGGCGCGACCTGAAAGCCCTGCTGTTCAGCCATTTTCACGCCGATCACTCCGTGGACCTGACCGCCTTTATCAAAGCCTCGTGGTTTGGCCAACGCCATCAGGATTTGCCGCTGCTGGGGCCATGGGGAAACCGCCTGACGCCGGATGCCAACGAGTTTGTGGCGCGCAACATTGGAAAAGACACCGGCGCCTGGGCGTATTTATCGGACTTTTACGATGACAAACCCGGCGCCAGCTACCGCATCCGGCCCCACACCGTGCCAGCCAACCAAAGCGCGGACAGCCCCGTTTACCAAGGCAACGGCTGGCGCGTCTATGCCCACCGGGTCACCCACGGCCCTTTGCCGGCCCTGGCCTGGCGTCTGGAAAAAAACGGCCACGTGCTGGTCTATTCCGGAGACACCACCGGGGAAGGCTTGGCGCCCTTGTTACGAAAACCCGTCCACCTGTTTCTGGCCCATAACGCCATCCCGCAGAACGCCGGCGCCACCGCCCGGGCCTTGCACATGACGCCACGGCAAATCGGCCAGCTGGCGGCCATCGCCCAGCCACAGACACTGGTGTTATCACACCGCATGCACCGCAGCCTGGAGCAAGAAGACCAGACTGCGCGCCTGATTGCTCAACACTGGTCAGGCACACTGCGGTTTGCCAACGACCTGGACCGATTCTGCATCCCCTGACCCTGAAGCATTCTCACCAGGGAAAGAAAAAAAGGTCGGCAGCACCCGGAAAAGGCCGGTTCACAGCGGCAGGTATTCGGTTCACGACGACTCAAGCCGAAATCATAGACTGGCACAAATCGCAGGCAAAACAAAGCCCGCAACAGGTACGGGCTTTGTCCGGTTCTCTCAAATAAGGACAGAACCATGCGGAGAAACCACCTGCTTCAGTGCTTTTCCCTCAACCTCCCCTGGGAAGGATGCGTGGTATGCGGGTTGAGTCTACGTCCCTGTGTTTCCAGTCACTGAACCAGGTTGCCTCCCGATCGCCCTTCCTTGAAGCGACCGTGCTCATTGGGCAGTGCCCAAATGAATGTGGTGATCTTGGCCGCATTACGTCAAAAACTCCCGACATGCCCCCCATACAAATTGGCACGTTAGCCGGGACTCCTCAAACATCCTGTGGTTGCAACCACCACAACGGGTAAGCCATGCGTATCAAGCCAGTCATCAAACCCTCAGGTTGAAATTTGACCAGAAACACAGGCTTCTGACACCAACACTACCCACTCTTGGCCGCAAAATCAAGCACCTGCCAACCGGAATGGGGTGTTTTTTCATTCGTTAACGCCCCACAGTGGCCGTTTTCTTACCCTGATAATCCGGCAAAAAGGGCAAAAGCGGCTTCAAACACGCCCAAAATCGCACTTCCCCGCCCCATATCGGCGCCCCATCATACGCAAATGTATGCCCGGTTCCTCTGTGAAAGTTCGCTTGGCTAATCGTGGCCAATTGCCCACAATTCAAGTCACTGAAACAACGCCACAAGGCCCGTTTCAAACAGTCAATCTCCGAGTGTGTGTGGAATGGCTGTTGAAACCCGCTCAACAGGACATGGATTATCCATGGTCGGGATCAACAGTAGTTTGCCGGAAACCTTCCTTGACGGCAAACGACCTTCCTCAAAAGACCCGCTTCTCCGGCGGGTCTTTTTTTGCCTGAACGTTATTTCATCTTGCCATAGGACTGGTTCATCTTGACAACGTCCGACTGAAACACCCCGCGGCTCATTGGCAAACCGTTATGGTCACCAGAAAAAAAGAGGATCAACTGAGACCCGGCAATACACAAAACCACCACTTCCTATCTGCCGCTTTCAGACAATAAAAACCCAATCCACTGAGCGGTTTTTTTTATGTTTTTATCACCAGTTTGGGGCTGGTGTACGGCTTTATTCTGCCGGGGTTTCTTCGTTCAACAAGGCCTTCATGCTGAGGCGGATACGGCCTTGCTTGTCGATTTCCAGCACTTTGACTTTCACCACGTCGCCTTCGGTCAACTTGTCGGTGACCTTGGCCACACGCTCATTGGAAATCTGTGAAATGTGCACCATGCCATCCTTGCCCGGCAGCAGGTTCACAAAGGCGCCGAAGTCCATGATCTTGACCACTTTGCCTTCGTAGGTGGCGCCCACTTCCACATCGGCGGTCAGGTCTTCAATGCGCTGGCGCGCGTCTTCGGCCGCTTCCTTGTTGGTGGAAGCGATCACCACGGTGCCGTCATCGCTGATGTCGATGGTGGTGCCGGTTTCTTCGGTGATCTGGCGAATGGTGGCGCCGCCTTTACCAATAATGTCGCGGATCTTGTCCGGCTTAACCTTGATGGTCAACAAACGCGGCGCGTATTCGGACATTTCCTTGCGGTAGGAGGGCAGCACCTGCTCCATTTCACCGAGGATGAAGTCACGGCCACCTTTGGCCTGATCCAGTGCCTGACGCATGATCTGTTCGTTGATGCCTTCGATTTTGATGTCCATTTGCAAAGCGGTGATGCCGTCAGCGGTACCGGCGACCTTGAAGTCCATGTCGCCCAGGTGATCTTCATCACCCAGAATGTCGGACAGCACGGCGAATTTGTCGCCTTCCTTGATGAGGCCCATGGCAATGCCGGAAACCGGCGCTTTCAGGGGCACGCCAGCGTCCATCATGGAGAGGCTGGAACCGCACACGGAGGCCATGGAACTGGAACCGTTGGATTCGGTAATTTCAGACACCACACGAATCACGTAAGGAAATTCCTCAGCGGATGGCACAACCGCCAGCAAGGCGCGCTTGGCCAGTCGACCGTGGCCGATTTCACGCCGCTTGGGGCCGCTCATGAAACCGGTTTCCCCCACGCAGTAAGGCGGAAAGTTGTAATGCAACATGAAATGATCTTTGCTTTCGCCTTCGATGTTGTCGGTGATCTGTGCGTCGCGGCCGGTGCCCAGAGTGGTCACCACCAGCGCCTGCGTTTCGCCACGGGTAAACAGGGCCGAACCGTGGGTGCGCGGCAACAGACCAACGCGGATGCTGATGGGGCGTACTTCGTCCAGGTCACGGCCATCAATGCGTTTTTCGCCGGCGATGATCTTCTGACGTACGATCTGTTTTTCCAGTACCGAGAAAATGTCCTTGACCTGGTCTGGTGTCGGATCGCCTTCTTCAGCAGCGAATTCAGCCACTGCTTCATCGCGAAGCTGGCCAAGAGCTTCATAGCGCTTTTGTTTCTCGTGAATGCCGTAAGCTTCGGAGATCTTGTCGGCAAATTTATCAGCAATGGCTTGTTTCAGCTCTTCGGAAACAGCCGGAGGCTGCCAGTCCCAGTCGGGCTTACCCGCTTCAGCTTTCAGTTCCTTAATGGCCTGGATAACCGGCTGCATCTGTTCGTGACCAAAAGTCACCGCGCCCAGCATGACGTCTTCGGGCAATTCCTTGGCTTCGGATTCAACCATCAATACAGCGTTTTCGGTGCCTGCCACCACCAGGTCCAGATCAGATTCCTGCAGATCTTCCAGGGTCGGGTTGAGCAGGTACTCACCGTCCTTGTAGCCCACGCGGGCACCGGCAATGGGGCCGGAAAACGGTGCGCCGGTCAGGCTCAATGCCGCGGAAGCGCCAATCATGGCCGGAATGTCAGAATCAATGTCTTCGCTGTAGGACAACACCGTGGCAATCACTTGCACTTCGTTCATGAAGCCCTTGGGAAACAGGGGCCGGATGGGTCGGTCAATCAGCCGGGAAATGAGCGTTTCGCGTTCGCTCGGGCGGCCTTCACGCTTGAAAAACCCACCGGGGATCCGGCCGGCGGCGTAGGTTTTTTCCTGGTAGTTGATGGTCAACGGGAAAAAATGCTGGCCGGGTTTGGCTTCCTTTTTGGCAACCGCGGCGACCAGTACCACCGTGTCCCCCATGGTGACCAGAACAGCGCCATCGGCCTGGCGGGCGATTTCGCCGGTTTCCAAAGTGACGGTGTGCCGTCCGTACTGAAATTGTTTTGTAATTTTTGCCACAGTTCGTTTCCTAATTTTCGTTTGATTTAAATTCCTCACCTGGCGTGTGAGCCGGTTTTGGCAACCGGCAGACGCGTCAAAGGCGGCAAGGTGCCGCCTTTGATTCAGCGGCTTGCGCCGCCACCGGAAGTTACCCTGCCGGTTTGTCCTGTCTGTTGCAGACAAGGCTGTTTCATCGATTAACGACGCAAGCCAAGACGCTTGATCAAGTCCTTGTACCGCTGCTCGTCTTTCTTTTTCAGGTAGCTGAGCAGTTTGCGGCGCTGGTTAACCAGCTTCAGCAAACCACGGCGGGAGTGCAGGTCTTTCTTGTGTGTCTTGAAATGGTCAGTCAGGTACTGAATCCGCGCTGTGAGCAGGGCTACCTGCACTTCAGGGGATCCGGTATCGTTCTCACCGCGTTGGTAATCGTTGATGATTGCCTGTCGTTCTGCTGTAGTCAACATGACTGTTTTCTCCAAAATAAACCTTAAGTGAATGTCGGCGAAGACGACTTGAGGTCCTGCCATGCCATCGCTTACGTGGCTGTTGCGCGCGCAATGGCATGGCACGACTTCAAGCGGGCCCCTCGCCAAGGGCCGCTATTTTAACCCGAGTTCTGCCTGAAAGGAATTGATTTGCCCGCTGATTTGGCGCTTTTTCGCCGCAACCGGGGCAATCCGGTTAACTTAGTCGCTATGCCGGAATGGTTTTTTCTGTTGGGCATAGTTTTTTAGAAACAGCCGGATCACCCGCGTCTGGCCACCATCGAGAACTTCGCCCAACCCCATAAAGGTGGAGTCCGGGTCATACAGGCGATAGGTGCCCGGGTCTTCTTCCCGCTGAATGCGTTTGCCGTGAATCAGAGCCTGCGCCTGTTCGGTGGTCAGCGGCAGTTCGGAGTATTCCTGCAAGGTGTAGTCCAGCGGCAACAGGCAGGCGTGCGGGTTGGGGGCCTTTTCCAGTTCGTCCAGGGTAACCAGCGGTGGCTGCAGCAGGCCCACCTGGGTGCGGCGCAGACGGCTCATGTGGCCGCAGGTACCCAGGGCTTTTGCCAGATCTTCCAGCAAGGTGCGAATGTAAGTGCCCTTGCTGACGCTGATGCGGAAATCCAGTTCGTTGCCACGCATGGCCAATAGCTCAAATTGATGAATGGTCACCGGCCGCGCTGCGCGTTTGACTTCGATGCCTTCGCGCGCCAGTTCGTACAGGCGCTTTCCCTGATG
>JALWKC010000259.1 GCA_026996795.1 Lysobacterales bacterium
AGGCCGGCACCCGGGTTGGCAGCACCACCGGCTCGTGTTCGCTTTCATCGTAATTGGGCGCAAAATCGACCGTTTCCTTGTCGATGTCGCGCAGCATCTGGTGGGCGATTCTGGACAGGCGGATTTCGGTGTAACGCATGGCCGCAGCGGCGTCGCCATCGACGGAGCCGAAATTGCCCTGGCCATCCACCAGCAAGTAGCGCATGGAAAATGGTTGGGCCATGCGGACAATGGTGTCATACACGGCCGAATCACCGTGCGGGTGGTATTTACCGATCACATCACCAACGATACGCGCGGACTTCTTGTAAGGCTTGTTGTAGTCATTGCCCAGCTCGTGCATGGCGTACAGCACGCGGCGATGCACAGGCTTGAGGCCGTCGCGAACATCCGGCAAGGCGCGCCCTACGATCACGCTCATGGCGTAATCGAGGTATGATTTGCGCATCTCGTCTTCGAGGTTGACCTTTAACACTTCGTTGGCAAAATCCGCCATATATCCATTTCCTTTAGGGTTGTTGCGGCCGTTTCGAGCGGCGTCTCCAGTGCGGGCAAACAGCGGCCTGACCACCGGCGCTGTGTGGCCGTTTCAAAGCGTCGGATTATACCACGAATCCCCCGCTTTCTTCTGGCCCGGCAGCAAAGCGAGACAAGCCCCTCGAAGCAGGCTCAGACCCCCTTGGGAAGCTCTGATTGAATCGTGACACGGCATCTTGCTGCGTCAAATTGTCCATTTCCGCGTTGCAAACCTTCACAATAGCTGGCTATTGCGTGCGGCTTGCGCCTTGAACTAAACAATTTTTCACGACAATCTGCTCGCACCAGATTCAATCAGAGCTTCCCTTGTAAACTCCTGGGTGAGCTACCGGGTTAACTCTCGGGTGAGCTGCCAATAGTCGCCGACACAGCAGGGGCTTTGCTACCAGCAGGCGATTGGTCTGGCGCCGGCTTTGTGGCATAATTCGCCTCCTTGCCCATGCCCCGGCTACACCACCCATGCCCGACACCGTCCCCACAAAACTACCCGGCACATCAACCCGAAATCGCCACTTCTGGGCCTGGTTGCTGTTTGTGGCGGTTATCGGCAGCTGGTTGCGGCTGGATCAGTTTTTTGCCCAGGTCTTGATTGATGACGAATGGCACGCGGTGCATCAGTTGCTGAAAAGCACGCCTGAACGCATCGCCCTGTCATACGGTTATGCCGATTACAGCATTCCGCTGACCCTGCTCTACTGGTGGCAGGCCGCCACGTTTGGCCTCAGTGAAACGCTGATGCGCTGGCCCATGATGGTTGCTGGCATCGCCACCCTGGTTTTCCTGCCCTGGCTGACAGCCCGACGCCTCGACCGCTTGACCGCCATCGGCCTGGCGGTGTTGCTGGCCGCTTCGCCCTTGCTGATTGCCTTCAGCATGAAAGCCCGCCCCTATGCCCTGAACGTGTTGCTGGTCTGGCTGTCGGTGTGGCTGTTTTACCGTTACTGTTCCCCCTCAGGCACAAAAACAGGCAAGAGAAAATGGCTCCTGGGCCTGGCCTATGCGCTGGTCTCTGCATTGGCGGTGTGGACCCACCTGATTGTCGCGCTGTTTATTGCCGCACCGTTTATTGTTGAAGCGCTGCGCCTGTTGAAACGGCCTGCCGGAGAACGCAAAGCCCGTTTTATCTGCCTGCTTTCACTGGCCCTGCCAGCCGGTGCACTCACCCTGGCGCTGACCCTGCCGCCCTTGTTACATGACCTGAACGCACTGGTGGGAAAAACCCACAAACACCAGCTCAGCCTCGATACCCTGATCGGTGCCTGGCACCTGTGGCTGGGCACTTCATCGGCGCTCCTGGCCGGCATCGGGCTGGTCATGGCGCTTGTTGGCACGCCCACGATTTTCCGCCGTTTTCCCGAAGCCACCGCCGTAGGCGTGGGCACTTTGTTGACCTTTATACTCGTTGCTGTGACACAACCGGCCTGGATCAATCACCCGCTGGTGCTGGCCCGTTACCTGCTGCCTGCCCTGCCCCTGGCGTTGTTGCTGGTGGCCTCGGGCTTTGCTCAGGTGGCGCAACGGACTGGCCCACTGCCGGCGGCCCTGCTGTTTGCGTTGTACGCCCTGGTCTTGCTGGTCACCTCCCCGCTGCCCGAGCTGATGCGGCACCCCAACAGTAACAAATCACATACCGCCTTGATCTATGAATTTCGCCCCGGCAAAAACGAAGCCCTGGATTACATGCGACAACGGCCA
>JALWKC010000260.1 GCA_026996795.1 Lysobacterales bacterium
TTGACGCCGCAAGATGCCGTGTCACGATTCGATCAGAGCTTCCTTAGGGACAACAGCCAGGCTGAATCCATTCCCGTTCCGTTTCCAACCCGATTTTCAATGGCTTTCAGTGGCTGAGTGCCTTCAATACCTCGGCGGTGGCGGTTTCCACCCGCTGCAGGGCCTCATCCCAGGCGGATGGCTGGCTGACCGGGTCTTTGATTACGGTGCTGTAGTGGCGCAGTTGCTGACCAAGGTGGGTGGCGCCACAGAAACTGGCCGAACCCAGCATGCGGTGCAACAGTTCGCGCAAGGCCAGGGTATCGCGCGCACTGTTTAATTGCCGCATTTGCACTAACTGGCCGGGCAGTTCCTTTTTCAGCATGGCTTGCAGGCGTTGGGCAATTTGCGCGTCCTGTCCGGTGGCGGCCAGCGCCTGCTGGCGATCAATGGCCGGCGGCTGAATCGTTTGCTCCGCTATGGGCGACTGCCGGGTTTGTGCATTTTTTGTTTGTCCGGGATTGCTGGCTGTTTCGGCTTTCGGGCCAGGCACAAAGCGTGCCACCAGTGCCAGCAGGTTTTGCCGGGGCACGGGCTTGATCAGAAAATCATCAAACAGGGCAACCCTGTCTTTGTCCAGCGATTCGGCGGAAATGGCCACCACCGGTGTCTGGCGGTTCAGTGCCGACCGGTCACGCAGGGCCTCGACCGTGCTGTAGCCGTCCATGTCGGGCATGCGAATGTCCATCAAAATCAGATGAAACAGCCATTGATCGGCGCTGGACAGCGCCTCGACACCGGAAGTGGCCGAAAGAATGTCATACCCGCCCTTGCGCAGGGCGGCACTGAAATACGCCTGATTGATGGGGTTGTCATCCACAATCAATACGTCCTTGTGATGGCCGCTTGTTGCGCCGGTCATTCCCTGGTTCCTGTGCATGGCTGCTCCTTGTGCATGTCCTTCACCAACATAAACGCCGAATATGATTGTTTCCGGTCTTGAGTATTGCCTCGGCCACTTTTGGTTCAGGGAATAGTATCATGCACTCATGCGTCCTGTGTTCTGGATTTGTCTGTTTTTGACGGCCTTACCTTGGCGGGTGAAGGCGCACGCGTTGCCCGCACCCGAAGCCGCGCTTGTGGTAACCGGGCCAGCGGCGTTCTCGTGGTCGGTGGGCAGCCTTCAACTGCGGCAGGAAACCACACACTCCTCTGCAGCGCAAAGCGCTGACAAGACGGCCAGCCCTGAGCCGCCCTTATTCGCTACCACAGGTGACGGCCCCGCGCACTCGGCCCTGGTTCTGGAATGGAGAGACTTTTCCTGGCCACAGTGGCAGTTGTTTTCTTCACAGGGACGCCTGAGGTGTCAGGGACAGGTGGTCATCTATCCGCGCACGCAGTGTCAGCATGGCCACCTGCAGGCCGCTGTCCGTTATGGAAAGCAGGACCTGGCACTAAATTACCCGCTGCAGTGGGGCTACGACGCGCTCACTGGCCACTGGCACACTGCCATTCAGCAGGACGGTGGGCGGTTGCGACTGTCACTTTCGTCGGCCACCTCCCTGGACCTGGAAGCCCGGCGCTGGCCGGTGGGTGAATTGCTGCGCTGGGCGGGGCTGATTCACGCCTCAGGCGAGTCGTCACTGTCGCAATTGGATGCCCGACTCAGCGGCCACTGGCGCGTGCCCACCACCGCAGCCAGCCGGATGCTTGGCGGGGATTTTTTGCTGGATTCCATCGACTGGGAAAGTGATGATGGTTATTTTGTGCTGGCGAAGGTGGGCATGCACGGGCAGATCCGCGTGCGGCAAACGCACGGCGACCACCGGGCCGCTGGCAGGCAGGTGATTGAAATCAGCCACGGGCGAGTAGACAGCGGGGAGGCCTTGCTGGGGGATTTTTACTTCAATTTTGCCGAACAGCCGTTGTTGTTTTCCCTCAAGGCTTTTCTGGGGCCGGATGGAAAGCCGGAAAAGGCGCTGCTGCACCTGGCTGTGCCGGGCGTGTTGAGTAGCGATTTCACCGTGAGTGATTTCTCAGCCGGGGGGGGTCCGGGCAGCCAGTTTGTTCGCTTTCAGGTGCAGGACATGGAAGCCCTTAACCGCCTGTATTTAAAAGATTTCCTGGCGCTCAAGGGACTAGCCGATGCCCGGTTGAGCGGCCAGGTAGCCGGAGAACTGCGCCGCGAGCACAACCGCTGGCACAGCGCCGATGTGTTCCTGACCCGCCTGGATGGCGAGG
>JALWKC010000261.1 GCA_026996795.1 Lysobacterales bacterium
CAGCAGGCGCTGTACGGTGGCCACCACGGCCGCGGCGGCGCCACTGCCACAAGCCCGGGTTTCCCCCGTGCCGCGTTCATCCACCCGAATCTGCAGGTGGTGCGGGCTGTGCACGTGCACCACTTCCAGATTAACACCCTGGGGGTAATGGCGACGCATCGAAGCAGCCAGCTGTGCCAGGTTCAGACTTTCCAGCGCCTGCACGGAGTCCACCCACTGCACCCGATGCGGATTGCCCACTGAGACCTCCGCATGGGTTTCGTCCACCAGACGGCAGTGCGCGGCCGGCAGGCTGATTTCTACATCGTCTATGGCGTGCACGTGAATACTGACCGGGCCGCCAGGGCCAGTCACCTGAAAGTGGCGACTCGCCGCCCAGCCGCTTTGCCACAAATACCGCCCCAGGCAACGCTGGCCATTACCGCACTGCTCGGCCTCGCTGCCATCGGCGTTATAAAACCGGTAAGCCGCCACGTAGCGTTCATCGGGCGAGTCGCTCAACACAATCAGCTGATCAAACCCCACGCCGGTGCGCCGGCAGGCCCAATGGCGGATCAAAGAGGGAGACAGGTCCAGACGTTGCAAACGCGCATCCACCAGCATGAAATCATTGCTCAATCCATGCATTTTCTCAAAACGCAGGCTCCGAACCGGTTGATTGGTGCGATTCGCGTTCATGGTCAGGCCTTCACGGCACCGGGAAATCTGGCGGGCTTCCCGTGGCGTGTCTTTTGACTTCGTCCGTGGTTGAGGGGGTTGTGGGTGTTTTTTCCGCAGCAGACGGCTGGTTTTGGGCTGGTATGTTATCTTCCTCCGGCGGCAGATACAGGTCGCCCTTGTTGCCACAGGCGGTCAGGCACAGGGCACTCAGCAACAGCCAGGGAAGGATTTTTCGGTTGGAAATGCGTGGCATGGGCCGCCTTTTTGTTTGCCATGTGATGCGTCAAATCTTATCATTGGTGAGTGCAAAGTCCAATGCCCCATGGCGGGCCCTTCCACCTTCTTTGAACGGAGTTTTCATGAGCAATCCCGCGCGCTATCCCGCGGTTCGAATCGAAACCGGCGACAATCCCGAAATGGCCATCATCTGGCTGCACGGCCTGGGTGCCGATGGCCACGACTTTGAACCGGTGGTACCACAGTTTCAGCACCCCAATATTCCCTTGCGTTTTGTCTTCCCGCACGCACCGGTACAGCCGGTGACCATCAATGGCGGCATGGCCATGCGCAGCTGGTACGACATCAAGGGACTGGACATCGGTTCACGCGCCGATGAAGCCGGCATCCGGGCCTCACAACAGATTGTTCATGACCTCATCGACGAGCAGGTGGCTCAGGGCATTGCGCCTGAAAACATCATTCTGGCCGGCTTTTCCCAGGGCGCGGCCATGACCCTGCACACCGGCACCCGCTACCCGCAACCGCTGGCCGGGCTGGTGGCCCTGTCAGGCTACCTGCCCATGCCGGAAAAACTGCCTGCTGAAAAACACCCGGCCAATGCCAACATCCCCGTTTTTATGGCCCACGGCACCCTGGATCCGGTGGTGCCTTACGCCCTGGGTGAGGCCAGCGCCAAAATCCTGCAAGCCAATGGCTACCCGGTGGAATGGCACGCCTACCCGATTCAACACGCCGTTTCGCCCGAGGAACTGGCGGCGGTACGCGCCTTTGTTTTTCGCCTGGCGCAAAAACAACCTGCCTGATGAAGGCCCGGTGAACGCGTTGTGATTGCTTGGTGAAGCCACGAGATCCGTTGCCAGCCACGGTATTTGCCCGCCTGTGCCAACAGCCGATGGTCAACGGCCAGTCGCTGGCCAAGGAACTGGACGTAAGCCGCACGGCCATCTGGAAAGCGGTGCGATTTCTGCGAGACGCCGGCGTCCCCATCGCCGCTGTCAGCGGCAGTGGATACCGGCTCAGCCAACGCCTTTCCCCCCTGAATATGGAAACGCTACAGACACAGCGGCCGCCGGGCATGGGCCTGCGGCTGCTTTTCAGCACCGCCTCCACCAATGACGATGCCCGGGCGCTGGACTCCCCCGGTTTTGTGCTGGCCGAGCACCAGCACCGGGGTCGCGGGCGCATGGGCCGTCAGTGGTTGAGCATGCCGGGAGGGTCCATAGTGCTGTCAGGCCGCTGGGATTTTGCCGGTGGCATTGCCGATCTGGCCGGTCTGAATCTGGCCGTGGCCACCGCCGTGGTCGACACCGCGGCAGACTATGGCTGGCGTCTGGGCGTCAAATGGCCCAATGACCTGGTCTCTCGCGACAAATCAGGCGGGCTGCAAAAAATTGGCGGGGTGCTGATCGAAATCAGCGGCGAAATGGAAGGCCCGTGTCAGGCCGTGGTGGGTCTGGGCCTGAACTGGCGGTTGCCCCCGGAGACCTGCCAGCGCATCGAACAAGCCGTGGCCAACCTGACGGATTTGCCGCGCCGCCACGACCAGACAAAGACAAACAGCGCTGGTCAGGCCGTAGATCGCACTGCCTTTGTGGCCCGTTTGCTGAACCGGCTGAACGCGTCCGTGCGCGGCTGGTGCGATAACGATGCCGTGCGGCGACAGGCCCACCGCCAGCAGGTGCTGGACACCTGGCGGCGGCACGATGCCTTACTGAACCAGCCAGTGGTTGTGCGTTCCGCGCTTGACCCGAACCAGGCCGGGCTGCATGGCATTTGTCGGGGCGTGGACGCCAGCGGGGCGCTGATTCTGGAACGCAACGGCCAGCGCAAGACCCTGCACAATGGTGAACTGAGCCTGCGTGCTGCACAGCAAAGCCCTGCATAAACCGCCATAACCGGGTAAAATCCGCTCATGATTTCCTCCCCGACTCCCATGCGCTGGCTTTTCTTTGTCATGCTGGCGGCCAACTTGGCCTTTTTTGCCTGGCTGCGTCAGCAACCGGTGCCCAAACCGGTGCGCTTTGCCCCCACCGACCCGAACGTTCCCGGTTTGCGCCTGTTGAGTGAAGCCGAACCGGTCAATCGGCTGCCTGAGTGGCAAAACCCCACCAGCAACCATAACAACGCGGTCAGCCCGGTGGTGCCGGTGTGCTTCCGCACCGGGCCCTTTGCCAGCCAGGCAGCCATCAATCAGGTACTGGAGCCCTTGCAGGATTTCGTCATCAAGACCCGCACCCGGCGCGAAACGGCCAGTCAGGAGGCCGGTTACTGGGTGTTTCTGCCGGCCACGGACACCCGCGCCGAGGCACTCAAGGCGGCCCGTCGCCTGTCGCAAGCCGGCGTGCGGGATTACTACGTGGTCACCGCCGGGGCGCATGAGAACACCGTGTCCCTGGGTCTGTACCGGGACAAGGACAACGCCATGGCGCGTCTGGAAAACCTGCGCCAACACGGTTTTGATGCGCAATGGGAAGCCCGCCTGGAACAGTGGCCGGAATACTGGCTGGACGTGGCCGTGGCTTCGGATCAGGCCGACAAACTGCCGCAGTTACTCACTGACGCCGCCCCGGCAGCCCGGGCTTTTGCGGCCAGTTGCGACTGGTAAGGAAAACCGGGCCCCGGGAAGAGTAGCGTTTGGTGTTTAAACTGGCCCCGGTGGGTGCAAGTCTTCCAGCGACCAGCGCGGTCGGATGTCAATGGCCTGACCGGTTTTCCGCTCACCGGCCTGCAGGCGCAAGGCGCCGGCCAGGGCGATCATGGCGCCGTTATCAGTACACCAGGCCAGCGGCGGAAAATACACCTGTCCGCCGTGTTGCTGCGTCATGGTCTGCAAACGCTGACGCAAGGCGCTGTTGGCGCTGACCCCACCAGCCACCACCAGGCTCTTCAAACCACTCTGCTTGATGGCCCGCTGACATTTCCGCACCAGCGTGTCCACCACCGCTTCCTGAAACCCGGCCGCTATGTCGGCCTTGAGCTGTTCCCGTTCGGCCTCGCTGCTGGCGGCTTGCCGGTGTTTCTCCCAGGTCACGCGGGTGAAGGTCTTGAGGCCGGAAAAACTCATGTCCAGTCCCGGACGATTAATCATGGGCCGCGGAAAGGCAAACCGGCCGGGGTCGCCTTTTTTGGCCAGTTCGGCCAGGGCCTTGCCACCCGGATAGGGCAGCCCCAACAGCTTGGCCGTCTTGTCGAAGGCTTCTCCGGCGGCGTCATCCAGTGTGTCACCCAGAATACGGTAATCACCCAATTCGCGCACGGCCACCAACAGACTGTGGCCACCGGAAACCAGCAGGCTGAGAAACGGGAATGGCGGCGGGTCATCGCCGAGCAAAGGTGCCAGCAAGTGGCCTTCCATGTGATGCACTTCCACGGCCGGAACATCCAGCGCCCATGCCAAACTCTGACCCAGGCTGGCCCCCACCAGCAAGGCCCCGGCCAAACCCGGTCCGGCAGTCCAGGCGATGCCGTCCAGGTCTTTCAGGCCCAGATCCGCCTGTTTCAAGGTGGCCTGTATCAGTGGCACTGCCTTGCGCACGTGATCGCGCGAGGCCAGCTCTGGCACCACGCCGCCATGGCGGGCATGCAGGGCAATCTGCGAATGCAATTGCTCGGCCAATAACCCGTTTTCAGTGTCGTAAATGGCAATGCCTGTTTCGTCACAGGATGACTCGATGCCGAGGACTTTCATGCCGATTTCCCGCTGGGTTGGTCGGATTCATGGCGCACCGGCGCCGGTTTCGGGGATGGATTTTTCTCACTCTCGGCATCCACAGGGCGTAGCTGGCAGTGCAGGCGGCTGTTTTTCAATCGACCGGCCATGCCCGGACTGATTTCACACCGGCCATCCTCGCCCAGCAGCAAGACGCTTTTCAGCCCCAGTTGCCGGGCCACGCGCGGCCATCGCTGCCAGCCGGCCACTATCATGGCGGTGGCTGCTGCATCAGCCAGGGTGCCATTATCTGCGATCACCGTGGCGGAAACCACATCCGGCACCGGCCAGCCTGTTGCCGGATCGAGGATATGCGCGTAGCGGGTGCCATTATAGCGGGTATAACGCTGGTAATTGCCGGAGGTAAAAATGGCTTCGCGACCGTGACTTTCGATCACCGCCAAAATGTCACCGGGCCAGTCGGTGCCCGGGGCGCGAATGGCCACGCGCCATGGGGCTGCTCCTTTCTGGCCATTAACCAGCACATCGCCACCGGCATTGATGATTACGTCCGTAAACCCCGCCTGCTGCAGCATTTTTGCCACCACATCGGTGGCATAGCCCTTGACCACCCCGCCAAAATCCAGCCAGATGCGCGGGTTGCTGCCCCACAGCTGCATACTTTCGCCTTTTTTTGCCAGATGCAGGTCGGTCATGGATGGCCGCTGTTGCAGCCACTGATTAATCGCGGTGGCATCCGGTGGCGGTGTGTGTAAGGGGAACTCATCGGCGTGAAAACCCCACAGGTGCACCAGTTCGCCAATGGCCGGCTCAAAAGTGCCCTCACTGGCTTGGCTCAAGGCCTTGACCCGTTGCAAAAAACGCGCTTCTTCGTCACTCAGCGTAATGCGTTGGCCATGACGCAAAGCCGCATTGATGGCCTGCAAGCGGCCAGGCTTCCAGGCATGCCACTGGTGGTGCATGGCGTTCAGTTTTTCTTCCACGTTAAGCAAGGCGTTTTCCAGTGCCGGCTGCTTTTCTTTCGGCGCCCACACCAGGACATCCAGCACGGTGCCAAACACATAATATGACTGCTTGTGAAGCGCCGATGGCGACTGATTGTTCCCTTCAGCGGCCGGCTGGGAATCCGCGCAGGCGGTGAGCAAACCCAACGCCATAACGCAGACAAACCCCAACCGGCTAATCTTACTATTGATAATCATTCTCATTTGCATTAGAATCCGGTTTCCGGCCTGGCCAGGCTTTCATTCGCTCTCTTTGTTACTCATTAACAATCGAGGTCACCATGATATCACCTACCCGAATCCGGGCTTCCCTTCGCTCCGTGCTGGCATTGTTGTGTGGCGTTGTTTCCTTTCAGGCCCTGGCACAAGCAGGATCAGGCACTCCCATGTCCGAAGCTGTTCCCGATAACAAGTACCTGTGGCAGATTGTTCAGCAACAACAACACACTATTGAGGCGCTGCAAAAAGAGTTGAGGCAACTAAAAAATCGCATGGACAGCACCACCAGGCGCGTGGAAACACAGGAGGACAACCTGGAACAAATGGCCGAAATCGTGGAAGATGCTGTCCCGGCAGCGGCACAAACCAGCCTGGGTGGTTACGGCGAGCTGCACTATAACAACACTGACAGCGGCAAGAAAGTGGATTTTCACCGCTTTGTGCTTTTCATCGGGCATGATTTTTCCGACAAAACCCGCTTTTATTCCGAGCTGGAAGTGGAACATGCGCTGTCCGGTAACGGAAAACCCGGGGCTGTGGAGTTGGAACAGGCATTTATCGAACATCGCGTTTCTGACCTCTTCACAGTAAAGGCGGGCCTGATGTTGATGCCGGTGGGTATACTCAATGAAACCCATGAGCCGGATACCTTTTTCGGTGTTGAACGCAATCCGGTGGAAAAACACATCCTACCCACGACGTGGTGGGAAGCCGGGTTAGCCGGTCACTGGAAAATCTCACAACGCCTCAGTGCGGATCTCATGGTCTCCAGCGGGCTCAATGTGCCCACCAGTGGTCCCAAGGCCTTTCTCATCCGTTCCGGACGCCAAAGTGTGGCCAAGGCCACGGCCAATGACGGCGCCCTAACAGCTCGTTTCCAGTATCAACCGGTGCCGGGTTTGCAATTATCAGCCGTCGTCCATCAGCAACAGGACATCACCCAGGGTGAATTGGGCATAGCCGCTACCTTGCTGGAAGCCGACGCCCAATACCGCAATGGCCCCTTTGGTTTGAAAGCCCTTGTGGCTCGCTGGGATCTGGACGACGTAGTCAAGGCGCTGGCACCTGGCCGGGAAGAACAAAGCGGCTATTACATCGAGCCTTCATGGCGATTTGGTGACCGGCAAAACATTGGCCTGTTTGCTCGCTACTCCATGTGGGACAACAACGCCGGTGATGACAGCACAGACACGGCGATCAAGCAACTTACCATTGGCACCAATTACTGGCTGCACCCGCAGGTGGTTTTCAAGATGGATTACCAGAACCAGTCCGGCGCGGCCGATGATGACGGATTCAACCTGGGGATAGGGTATTCTTTTTGATGATAAGCGCTTTTTCCCCTGCCCTGCCAATGGCTCTGATACGTTTTAACAGCCTCAAGGCCCGGTTTTTGACCGGGCTTTTGGGCTGTCTGCTTGTTTTGCTCGCGAATACCCCAGTCCAGGCAGCCGTGCCTGAGGAGTTTCTGCACTTTCTGAAGGAGTCCTTTGGCACCGACAGACCCCGGATACAGCGACTGTGGCTGAACGAGCAACAAAGGAACCAAGCCGGAAAGCTGCTGCAAAGACCCGTGCGAATGCGATCCCTGCGCTATTGGGGCGATGCCACCCACAGCGTCTGGCTGCTGAACGAAATCGGCAAAGAGCGCCCCATCACCACCGCCATTGAAATCCGCAACAGCCGGGTCAAGCGTGTGCGTGTCATCACTTACCGGGAATCTCGCGGCGGTGAAGTGCAAGCGGACTGGTTCCTGAACCAGTTTCATGGCCTGACACGTGAACACCTGGGCACCTTGCACAAAGCTGTCGACAGCATCAGTGGCGCCACCTTGTCCGTTAATGCGCTAAAAAAACAAGTCTCTCTGGCCTTGCTGGCCGCCGACTGGCTCAAACAAAAGAACACCGCACAGGAAAATCAACCATGAACCCTCGCTGGACTCGCAAGACCCACCGCTGGCTGGGTGTTATTGCTGCCTTCTGGTTGATCCTGCTGGCAGTGACCGGTGTGTTGCTGCAACACGCCGAAGACTGGGGGCTGGACAAAAAGCCGGTACGCTCCGCCTGGCTGTTGTCATTGCATGGCCTGACCCCCACGGCCTGGGTTTATAACCAGATATCTGGCTCCGAAAGCGATCCTGTGAAAGTGCAGCAATTCGGCCAGAGAATCTTCCGGCTGCCGGTAAGCAACCGCCAGTGGCTTGACCTGCCAGCGCGGCCACTGGTGGTGTTTTCTTCCGGAAAGAGCCCGGACAACCAGCACCTGTGGCTGGTTTTCTCCAGCGAAATCTGGCAACTGAGCCCGAGCGGTGAATTGATAAATCAATGGGACGCGTTCAATGGCCTGCCAGCACCCATCAAGCACACCAGTCTGGACAATAACGCCCTGATACTGAGCACACCCGATGGCCCGTTCGCTTTCAACCTGGCCACTGGGCAACTGGCTGAGGCTCCCCCCACCGCCAGAAATAACGCCAAAAGCCGTCCGTTACGGTTACTGGCACCGCAAAAAATCCCCGGAATGCTGGTTAATGACCGCATCAGCCAAAACCTCCTGAGCTGGCAGAAAGTAATTTTTTCCTGGCACGCGGGTTTACTGGGCACCTGGTGGCTGAATGACCTGGCGGCTATCGCACTCACTTACCTGGCCTTCAGCGGAATTTGGCTATTCTTCCGAAAAAACCGCAAGCAGTGCAAAACCCGAGAAAACAGGGCCTGAACCGGCTTTCTTGTCCATGCAACACCAAAAAATCACAAATTCATTTAGCGACTTTTGCTATACTGGCTCATCTATGAAACTCACACAAAGAAAGGAGGCTGTTATGTCACTGCTTAAAAAACTGGCGCGTTTTTTCCTGCTGCAGGACTCTCTGGCCCGAGCCGCCTTGCAAATGGTTTACTGGGCCCTGCTGGCCCTTATCCTGTTAACCACCTATACTTTTCTTGCCGGCCACCTTCGGCTCACCATTGTTGGCCCACGTCTGTTCTACAAACCCATGGTCACTGTGGAAGGCACGATTTTAGGGGTCGTGTTTTTCCTGCTGGCTTTCGGTGCGTTACGGGTCATTCTCGAAGCGGCTGATGCCCTTATGCACTGGTTGCAACACGGCAAACCGCCTTTCCGCAGAGACAGCTAGCTCATCAAGGCCCAATACAACAGCTCCTGTATATTACCCCCGCCTTTTCAGCCAACTGATGCGAACTGCTGATAGTGCTGTTCAAGCGGCATGAAAACATCAAAGCCATTGGCAAAAACTGGAGCAATCTTGACCTGAGACAGACTCGGTTGCTTGATTTATTGTGGTTTGCCACCATAATCTGGCGGTTAACCTTTACTTCAGCCTGAGGAGTTCCGCATGAGCTTGAAAGACACTTTTAACCTGAAAATAAAAACCGATGTGCACAAGGTCGCCACCTTGTTCTGGATCCTGTTGATCTTTATTGTGGCCCGATCTGCCTGGGTGTTGTTTAACCACGCCTTTGACGTGCCACTGACTGATCCCAACTTCCCGTGGGAAAACCTGTTTCTGACCATCACGGCCCTGGCCATTGCGGTGTTGGCGCTCAAAGGCTGGTTCGAAACTTTTAAGGTGCTGTACGAAATCAACGATAACCTGGAAGCCATTCGCAAACAAGAAACAAATAAAAACAACTGAAGGCTTCAGATAGCCCTCACTCTTCACCCGGTTATGACCGGGTTTTTTGTGCCCTAAGGCTAGGAATCAATTCCCGCATTCGTTAAGCTGTCCATTGATTTCAATGCAATAACCAAAGGCCCTTGTCTTGTGAAAACCCTCAAGCACCTGATCGAAAAAAACCGCCAATGGGCGGATACCATCCGGCGCCAGCAA
>JALWKC010000262.1 GCA_026996795.1 Lysobacterales bacterium
GGTGGAGCGTGACCCCAAAACCGGCCAGTGGTCCGTGGTCGGGCTGATCCGTGCCGGTGAAACCCCATCCCGCAACCCCACAGAACAAACAGAACAAGGAGAAACCCATGCCACTGCTGGATAGCTTTCTGGTTGACCACACCAAAATGCCCGCCCCTGCCGTGCGGGTGGCCAAGACCATGAAGACTCCCTGCGAGGACACCATCACCGTCTTCGACCTGCGCTTCTGCAAGCCCAACAAAGAAATGATGGGCGAACGGGGCATCCACACGCTGGAGCACCTGTTCGCCGGCTTCATGCGCGAGCACCTCAACGGCGACGATGTGGAAATCATCGACATCTCCCCCATGGGTTGTCGCACCGGTTTCTACATGAGCCTGATCGGCGCACCGGATGAGCAGCGTGTGGCCAATGCCTGGAAAGCCAGCATGGAAGACGTACTCAAGGTCCAGCGTCTGGAAGACATCCCGGAGCTGAACGAATACCAGTGCGGCAGCTACCGCATGCACTCACTGGAAGAGGCGCATGAGATCGCCCGCACCGTGCTGGAGCGGGGCATCGGCATCATGAAAAACGAAGAGCTGGCCCTGAGCAAAGAGCTGCTGCGCCAGCTGGGCAACCCGGTGTGACGCCATGAAAGTCGGCATTATCGGCGCCATGGAGCAGGAGGTCACGCTGCTGCGCGACCAGATCGAGCATCTGAAAATCCAGCGCAAGGCCGGGTTTGAGTTCTACAGCGGCCGGCTGGCCGGCCACGAGGTGGTGCTGCTGCGCTCCGGCATCGGCAAGGTCAACGCCGCCATCGGCACCACCCTGCTGCTGGATGACTTTGAGCCTGAGGCGGTTATCAACACCGGCTCCGCCGGCGGCTTTGACCCGGCGCTTAAAGTAGGCGACCTGGTCATTGGCGAGAAGGTGTGCCACCACGATGTGGACGTCACACCCTTCGGCTACGAGCCGGGACAGGTGCCCGGCCTGCCCACCTGCTTTTTGGCCGACCCCAAGCTGGTGCAAATCGCTCAGGCTGCTACAGAGGCGCTGAACGGCCTGAATCACAAGACCGGCCTGATTGCCAGCGGGGATCGCTTCATGCATGAACCGGATGATGTGGCCCGTGTTCGTGCCCGCTTCCCTGCCATGCTGGCGGTGGAAATGGAAGCCGCCGCCATCGCCCAGGCCTGCCACCTGTTCGAGACGCCCTTTGTCATTATCCGCGCCCTCTCCGACATCGCCGGGCAGGAAAACGCCGTCACTTTCGAACAGTTCCTCGACACCGCTGCCCACAATGCGGCTCAACTGATCCTTAACATGCTTAACCGGCTGGACTAATGCGCCTGATCAAGTTTAAACACTACAAACAGGGTTTTAAATAGGATTTTCAAGTCCAAACAGAACGACCATCTTTGCACATACATCCTATCCAATGCAACACGCCTGGAATAAGGTAGATCATTCCGGCCATTCACTTGCCAAAGCCCTGTAATGCCCGGTTTAGACAGAAAGTAATATCGAGCGGAATGGCCATAATACCGCTCGATTTCTTCTTCTGTAACAGGCCTTGGCCCCACTAAATGCATCGTACCAGTCAAAACATTAAATATTTGGGGCAGCTCATCTAACGACATTTTTCTTAACCAGTATCCCACCCTTGTTATTCTGGGATCATGCTTTAATTTGCGGTAACGCATCCACTCTTTAGCAACTTCAGGATTGCTTTCCAACAAAGCCTTCAGTCGCGCTTGGGCATCAACATGCATCGTCCTGAGCTTCCACACCCGAAAGCTTTGTCCATTCTGCCCCACTCTCATATGTGAAAAAAAAATGGGGCCGCTTGAGTCAAGCTTAATCAATATCGCAATAACAGCAACTAAAGGCATAACAGCTGGTAACAGAAGTAGCGCCCCAAACCAGTTGAATGCTGTCTGTATGATGCGCCAATGCCGCTTGCACAGTTTTGAACGAACTCCCCCGCATATTTTCGAATCACTCATACCAAGATCAACACCAGCAATCACCCAGGGCCCTAACACTAGAAGGTCTTAGACTATCATGACCAAAAGCCAGGCCACTTCCATTACCTCAACCATAGCACCTGCGGTATCACCCGTCATACCACCTGTGATACGAACCATCAACCAACGCAACCACAGCCATACCGCCACCAAGACCCCAGCTGCCAGCCAGCCAAACCCCAGCCCCACG
>JALWKC010000263.1 GCA_026996795.1 Lysobacterales bacterium
GGGTTTCCGAAGGCATGGTGCTGGCCGCCGGGCCGGGTGGTGAGGACATTTTCCTGCTGCAACCGGACACAGGCGCCACCCCGGGCATGCGCGTCAAGTAAATCGGACTGCCCCATGAACGCAAAAATCCCCGCCTGGCGGGGATTTACTGGGTTCACGGGGGAGGAGGCTTTAGGCCGCCTGATAGCAGTCACTTCCTGCCTGAAAGATCAATACTCAGCTAAAATACTCAAGGGGGTTTGCCATTTTGGCCTGCCCTGGCAAACCCCGACTCAGCATGAGTCCCTCTTTTTTCTGGCAGGCCCTACTCATTCATTTATCGGGGTTCAGTCATCCACCGTTTCAGCCTGGGTACCGGATGCCTGTTGCGCATCGGCTGTGCGTTCTTCGGGGGTCAGCTGATCGCCGCCGCCAGCACATTTGGCCTTCACGGTTGCCAGGACTTCCTGGCAACGATCAGCATTGACAATTTTTTCCGGCAGCAGCGCCACAATGTGGTCAGCAGCGGAAATCTTGGTGTAGTTGTCACCTTTTTCCACCTCACAGCCACCGGCTTTTTGGGCCTGATCGATAATCGCCTGAGCCAAGCAGTCCTGTTTCACCGCCGGGCCCTTGTCCATGGCGGGTTTTTCAACCTGCACCGCTTCCTGGGCAAAAATAGCGCCACTGAAACCGATCAGCACGGCGCAAACCGGGCCCTGAAAACATTTTTTTGCGGTGAACGGTGAATGTGCTTTCGTTACTGTGTTCATGCGTTGATACCTCTTGTTTGGGGAAGCTCTGGTTGAATCTGGACGAAGCAGGTTATGCCTGAAATGTTCGAGAACAAGGCGAAGTTCGTAGCCAATAACGGGGTATTGGCCAGGACTTCAACGCCGTTATCGGATATTTCTAAGGATGAACGGCGAGTCCACGATTCGACCAGAGCTTCCTTAGGGGAAACCACTGCGGGTCTTCCCACAGTGGTAGCCCATACTTTAGGCGTGTTCGCATGAAAACAGTGTTAAGCCCTGCCGCAGAAAATCGTTAAAAAGAGCGCCTTTTATGTGGCAAAAAACACACTCAATAAGGCGGGTAACTGATAAATCGGGCCTGATTTCAGGCAGCAGGGCACGCCAACCGCGAGAAAACACAAGGCGTCACTGCCTGGCGGGAAGCTCACCGGGCAAACCCGGCAGAATCACTTCAAACACAACCCCCGCAGGCGGTGTGGCGGTATTGCGGGCCTGTACCCGGCCGCCGTGGTGTTCGGCAATCAGCCGTAACAGGTACAGGCCCAAACCCAGGTGATGCGAGGCTGACTCAGCACCTGATGTACCCTGCTGGCGCTGACTGATGAGGCTGTCAAACAGTTGTGCGGGCTTCAAGCCGTCAGGCAGGCGCGAGCCGCTGTTAAACACCGCCAACACCACCTCCGGTCCATCCGGCCCCTGGCGTTTTTCTGCCCGCACTTCGATAAAGCCATCGGCAGGCGTGAAATCGCCTGCATTGTCCAGCAGTTTATCCAGCCCTTGGGCCAGCAAATCCAGTGATGCTTGCACCAGCAACGGTTCAGCAGACACCGTAAGCCGTAAATCCGGCATCAACACACGCCGTGCCGTCACATACTGACGCAGAAAAGGCACCAGATCCACCGTTTCCAGCGGTGTGTTTTCCAGTGCTTCATGCAGCCGGCTCAGCCCCGACAGCTGATTAAGGATAAACCGCATGCGGGCCGTGCCTGCCTGCGCCCGTTGCACATAAGCCCGGTGTTCAGGACTGATTTTCCCGGATGAATCACAGGCCTGTTCGGAAATTGCCTGCAAGTTATCCAGGGAACCTTGCACCATGGCCAGGGGCGTTTTCAGCTCGTGCGACAAGCGCGAGCCAAAACCTTTCAGGTAAGCGGTGTGTTCGCGCACCTTGTGCAGCAGCGCGCCTAGGCCCCGAGCCAGTTCGCCAATTTCATCAGCAGATTGCTGCCCGGGCAGGTCAGTCTGCACACGCCCACGTGTGTCCAGCGCGTTTTGCAGCGAGCGGTTCAGGCGGCGCACCCGATAAGCCAGCACGCTGGCATAGAGCAAATACACCAGCAATAAAACCGCGATCAGCGCAAGCGCCATCACCGCGCCACGCAACAAGGTGTGCATCAATGACTGCTGCTCATCGCTCAGGGGTTGACGAAGAACCAGCCAGCCATCGGCCAGCGGCACGT
>JALWKC010000264.1 GCA_026996795.1 Lysobacterales bacterium
CTTCAAACAGGTAAAAAGGCGTCAGGTCAAACCCGCCGCCAAACCACCACACCGGCGCCTCGCCATCCTTTTCCGCCACGAACAGGCGCACATTGGCGTGACTGGTGGGCGCGTAGGGGTTGCGTGGATGGATGACCAGCGACACGCCCATGGCCTGAAAACTGCGGCCCGCCAGCTCCGGTCGATGCGCCGTGGCGGAAGGCGGCAGGCTGGCGCCTTTTACATGGGAGAAGTTGACACCGCCTTTCTCAATCACCGCCGAATCCTGCAGCACCCGGGTGATCCCACCGCCGGTCAATTGCATGGCCCCTTCCGGCTGCTGGCGGGTCCATTCGTCCGTGATGAAGTCCTGGCCATCCACTTCAGCCAGCTGCTGGCAAATGTCCGCCTGCAGGCCCAACAGGTAATCCTTAACCGCTTGCAAATCCACGCCTGACTCCTCAAAATCCGATTGAATGTCCATGAATTATGCACGAGAGCCGACGAAATACACAATGACCGGAATCAAGTTTGCACAAGGGTCCCCCCGAAATTTTGCCAGTCGATTTTTTCGCGGCGCGAAAGCGTGGTGTTTTGCAGGCGTTTTAGCCGGTTTTCTGGCTCTGAGCGGCTGCGCCACCACGCAGACCACCGCCAGTGGCGCGGTAGGCGTCAAACGCACGCAGCTGATGCTGATCTCTGAGCGGGAATTGGAGCAGGCGTCCGCCAAAAGCTATCGTGAGGTGCTGGCCAAAGCCCGTAAAGCGGGCAAACTGGACACGGACAAGGCGCTGTTGATTCGCGTCAAACGCATTATCCGGCGGCTGATTCCCCAAACCCGCTATTTTCGCAAGGACGCGCCCGACTGGCCCTGGGAAGTGCATGTCATTGACAGCCCGGAGATGAACGCCTGGTGCATGCCGGGTGGACGCATTGTGGTCTATAGCGGGCTGGTGAAAAAACTGAAACTGACCGATGACGAGCTGGCGGCGATTCTGGGTCACGAGATCGCCCATGCGCTGCGGGAACATGCCCGTGAACGCACCTCTCAGGCTCTGGCCGCCAATCTGACACTGGATATCGGCGCGGCCCTGCTGGGCCTGGACCGCACCGGACGGGATCTGGCCGGTTTAGTCTATCAGGTGGGCATCGGGCTGCCGTTTTCCCGCCTGCATGAGTCGGAAGCCGACCGCATCGGCGTGGAGCTGGCAGCCCGTGCCGGCTATGACCCTTACGCAGCTGTGCGTGTGTGGCAGAAGATGGCGCGCGTGAACAAGAACACCCCACCTGAGTTTCTCAGCACCCACCCTTCTGCCAAAACCCGCATGCGGGATCTGGAGAAAATCGCCCAAAAGGTCTATCCGCTCTATCTGAAAGCAAGGCAGGGTATTGAAAAGTCTTAATTGATCTCCAGTTAACTATTGAGTTTTAACAAAAGGAGGTGCGCCATGTTGTCCAAGACCATTTATCAACTGCTGAACGATCAGGTGACCGCGGAACAAGACGCGGCCTATAAATATCTGCAAATGGCCGCATGGGCGGAAAAAGAAGGCTTAAGCGGCGCGGCCAAGTTCTTCCGCGTACACAGTCAGGAGGAAGAAGGTCACCGGGACCGGATTTTTGACTATCTGAACGAATGTGGCCAGGAGGTGGTGCTGGGCGCCATTGACGCGCCAAAACATGACTATGACAACCTGCTGGAAGTCATCCAGGCCGCCTATGACCATGAAAAGAAGGTCACGGGCATGATCAAGCGGATCGCAGAGGCCAGCTTCGCCGAACAGGATTATCAGACATTCAACTTCATCCAGTGGTTCGTGGCCGAGCAGCACGAGGAGGAGACACTATTTATGACCGTGCTGGACAAAGCCCGGGTACTGGGATACGAAGGCGAAAAACAGGGTGAGGCGCTTTATCTGTTGGATCAGTACCTGGCCAACGCCCATGAGGAAGCGGGCGGCGATCCTGAATAAAAACACCTTCTGAGCTGAGACCCACCCGGCCTTGCGCCGGGTTTTTAATTTGGATTTGGCAATTTGATAGAAGCGAATACATCATGTGCGATCATGCTAAAATCATCATTACTTGTTCAATATACTGAACAAATTGGAGGGTATCATGCGCATTATCAATTACAGTGAAGCCCGCAATAACCTTAAAAAGGTACTGGATCAGGTGGTCATGGACGCCGACCACACCATTATCACTCG
>JALWKC010000265.1 GCA_026996795.1 Lysobacterales bacterium
CACGCCGCAGCATGGAAGACGCCGCCAGCATCTCCATCAAGCTCTCTGCCCTGCATCCGCGCTACGAATCCACCCAGACCGACCGCGTGATTGCGGAACTGACTCCGCGTGTGCTGCAACTGGCCCAACAGGCAAAAGCCAAAAACGTGGCCATCACCATTGATGCCGAAGAAGCCGACCGGCTGGAAGTCTCCTTGCTGGTGTTCCAGAAAGTGTATGAACAGATGAGCGATTACCACGGCTTCGGCCTGGTGGTTCAGGCCTATCAGAAACGGGGCTTGCATGTTATTGATTGGCTGGCGGAACTGGCCAGAACCCACCGCCGCAAGATCCCCGTGCGGCTGGTCAAGGGCGCCTACTGGGACACGGAAATCAAACGCTCGCAGGAACAAGGCTTGGACGACTACCCGGTTTTCACCCGCAAGGTCAATACCGACGTGTCCTACCTGGCCTGTGCCAGCACATTGCTGCAACAGCGTGATCTGTTCTATCCGCAGTTTGCCACCCACAACGCCAACACCATTGCCGCGGTCAAGGTCATGGCCGGCGATCAGGGCGGGTTCGAATTCCAGCGCCTGCACGGCATGGGCCAGGCCCTGCACAAGGAGGTGATCAGCCCGGAAGGACTCAACACGCCATCGCGCATCTATGCGCCGGTGGGCAGTCACGAAGACCTGCTGCCCTATCTGGTGCGTCGCCTGCTGGAAAACGGCGCCAACACCAGTTTCGTCAATCGCCTCACGGACCTGGAATTAAGCCTGGATGAAATCACCCGCGACCCCATTGCCGTCGCCCGCAGCCACACCGACCACCGCCACCCGAAAATCCCCCTGCCGGCTGACATTTTTGGCCCTAATCGCAAAAACTCACGTGGTGTCAATCTGGGTTCGCTGGCTGAAATCGAACAACTGGACGCCGAAATCCACCAACACGACAACGGCCGTTTTGAAGCCAGGCCGTTGGTGCCCGGTGCCAACACCAGCCATTTGACATCCCGGGACATCACCTGCCCGGCAGAGCGGGACACCGTGGTTGGTCAGTGCCTTGACGGCGATGCGACCGTGGTGGAAAAAGCCTTGCAGAATGCCGTGCAGGCTTTTCCAGACTGGCGTGACACCCCCGTGCAACAGCGCGCGGACAGCTTGCGAAAAATGGCCGACCTGCTGGAAGAAAATCGCGGCAAGTTGATGTACCTGGCACAACAGGAAGCCGGAAAAAACGTGGCCGATTGCATTGCCGAAGTCCGCGAAGCAGTGGATTTCTGCCGTTATTACGCACAACAGGCCGAACAACACCTGGCGACCGGTCAGAAAATGCCTGGCCCCACCGGCGAAAGCAATTACCTCTACAACCAGGGCCGCGGCGTGTTTGTCTGCATCAGCCCGTGGAACTTTCCGCTGGCCATCTACACCGGCCAGATTGCCGCTGCGCTGGTGGCTGGCAACACCGTGATTGCCAAACCGGCCGAACAAACGCCGCTCATTGCCCATGAAACCGCCAAACTGTTTCACGCCGCCGGCGTGCCCGAAAGCGTTTTGCAGGTGGTTCCCGGGGACGGCGCCCAGGTGGGCGCGCCACTCACGGCCAGCCCCGATATTGCCGGAGTGGCTTTTACCGGTTCCACGGAAACCGCGCAGATCATCAACAAAACCCTGGCCGCGCGCACCGGCCCCATCGCGCAGTTCATTGCCGAAACCGGGGGGCAAAACTGTTTTATCGCCGATTCCTCGGCCTTGCCGGAACAACTGGTCAAGGACATCATCGCTTCGGCCTTTACTTCGGCCGGACAGCGGTGCTCGGCGGCCCGCGTGCTGTATATTCAGGACGACATCGCCGACAAGGTGCTGACCATGCTGACAGGCGCCATGGCCGAACTGCGCAACGACCACCCGCAGTACGTGTCCACCGACGTGGGCCCATTGATTGATGAAGACGCCAGGGCGACACTGGAAAACCACGCCGCCCGCATGGAACGCGAGGCGAAAATAGTGCAGAAACTGGAAAATCCGCCATTAAACGGCACCTTCTTCCCGCCGCATGTGGCGGAAATCCCGTCTGTTTCCGTACTGGAGCGGGAAGTGTTCGGCCCGTTTCTGCACGTGGTTCGCTTTAAAGCCAACGAACTGGATAAGGTCATCGACGACATCAATGCCACCGGCTATGGCCTTACCTTTGGCATTCACAGCC
>JALWKC010000266.1 GCA_026996795.1 Lysobacterales bacterium
ATCAACCCACAATCAACAAAAAATAGTACTTACTTATTAACCTGGCATCAATATAGGCGATGCTCAGCCGTGATGCGCTGTTTGCCAGCAAGGCGTCAACTCGCCGCTGTAGTCACTCTACAGCAAGAGTTGATAACGCAGTCTGGCGGACAGCGCATCGCGGCCTGCCTTTTTATATCAATAAGTTGGGGCTTCAAGCCTGCCCCGGCCCGGCGTTATCGCTTTTGCCAATGGAACAGCCATTGGCTGCAAGCGATGCCTTGCTCCGAGGCAGGCTTGAAGCCCTGAGCATCACCTATATTGATGCCAGGGTAATAACAATATCTTTAATGATATTTGTCAGAAATTCACTGGCGCGCTGAGAATAAAGCCGCGGCCGGCGGGTTTGGCGGGAATGTGGGGTTAGTCGAATTCGGGCCGGGGGTCGCGGCGCATGAGTTCGTCCACGGCCTGTTGCGGGGTGAGTTCGCTGTTGATGACTTTGAGCACGTGGCGGGAAATGGGCATTTCCACCTGATATTGGTCGGCCAGTCGCACCACTTCTTCGGCGGTGCCGATGCCTTCTACCACCTGGCCGATGTCGGCTTTGGCTTCTTCGACACTTTTGCCCTGGCCCAATGCCAGGCCCATCCGCCGGTTGCGGGACAGATCGCCGGTGCAGGTGAGCACCAGGTCCCCCAGACCGGACAGGCCCATAAGCGTTTCGGGTTTGACGCCCATGGCTTTGCCCAGGCGCATCATTTCGGCCATGCCACGGGTGAGGATGGCCGCGCGGGTGTTGTCGCCCAGTTGCATGCCATCGCAAATGCCGGTGGCCAGCGCCAGCACGTTTTTGACCGCACCACCGAGCTCGGCGCCCATGAGGTCGGGCGAATAGTAAACGCGAAAGCGGTCGTTGTTGAGGGCGTAGGCCACCTGGCGGGCAAATTCCGGGTGGGTGGACGCCACCGTGACCAGGGTGGGTTTGCCAGCGGCCACATCTTTGGCAAAGGATGGGCCGGTGACCAGTGCGATGGGTTTGTCCGGCCCCAAAATCTCTTCGGCCACCTGATGCAGAAACCGGCCTGTGCCGGGTTCAAAGCCCTTGCTGGCCCAGGCCACCGGCTTATCGCCAAGCAGCGGTTTGATGCGCGTGAGGATGTCGGCAAAAGCGTGGCTGGGGCTGACCACCAGAACGGCTTCGGCCTCGCCCACGGCCTTTTCCAGGTCTGGTTCAATGTGCAGGTTTTCGGGGAATTCGAAGCCGGGCAGGTAGAACGGATTGCTGCGGCTTTTGGCCATTTCTGCCAGTTTTGCCTTGTCCCGACCCCACAAGGTAACGGGCGTGCCGGCCCGGACCATTTGCATGGCCAGGGCGGTGCCCCAGGAGCCGGCGCCCAGCACCGAAAATTTTTGCGGGCGCTGTGGGCGGTCAGGCTCCATGGCTGGCGGTTGCTGAGTCAAAACCGGCTTACTGGGTGGTTTCGCTGCCGGCATTTTCCTGCGCGCGCTGCATCTGCTCGGCGTAGAGCTGGTCGAAATTGACCGGTTGCAGCAACAGGGGCTGGAAGCCACCGTGCATGACCAGATCGGCCACGCACTGGCGGGCAAACGGGAAAAGCACGTTGGGGGCGTAGGCGCCCAGGGTCTGGTGCAGGATTTGTTCCGGGAAATTGACCAGGCTGAAAATACCGGCCTGTTGCACTTCCACCAGGTAGGCGGTTTTGTCGTTGACGGTGCAAGTCACCGTGACGGTCAGCACCACGTCGTAGGTGTTTTCGGCAATGGTGGTGACTTTCTGGTTCAGGTTCATCTGGATCTGCGGCTGTCCCTGCTCCTGAAAAATCTGCGGGGCATTGGGCGCTTCAAAGGAGGCGTCTTTCAGGTACACCTTTTGCAGGGCCATGACGGGGTTTTTGGCTTCGTTGTTTTCTGTGGCCTGATTTTCGGTTTTGTCTTCTTCACTCATGGTTGTTTTCCTGTCACTTGGGTAAACGGAGGCGGCCAGTGGCCACCTGTGGATACGATAAAGGGTTTTGCCGGCCCGGTTTTGTTCCGGGCCAGCGGGGATTCTCCGGTTTTTTATTTTTTGCTCAGGGGCAGCTTTTCACTGACCCAACCATTAATGCCGCCTTTGAGGTTGAACACCTTGTCGAAGCCTGCTTGCGTCAACTGGTTGACCCCGGCCAGGGAAGTCACGCCCCGCTGACAGCAGACGATGATGGGTTTGTCCTTGTGTTTTTCCAGTTCCTTCAAGCGCGTTGGCAATTCGGCAACGGGAATGTTTTTGGCATTGACGATGTGGCCCTGCTGGAAGTCGGCTGGATTGCGCACGTCCAGCACCATGGCGTCCTGATGATTCACCAACTGGGTCAGCTGCAATGGGCTCACGTCACGCTGGGTCATGCGTTTGCGGTTCAGTTCGGTCACGATAATCAGAAACAGCACGCCAAAAAAAGCAGCCACCAAGAGGCTGTGATTGCCGGCAAATTCGGCCAACTGGGAAAAATTCATGCACGCTCCATAAGGGGTTTTATGCCCACCGTGATGTCTACCTGATGTCAACTGTGTGTCGTCATGACATCGGCCTGACGCCGCTGGCTGGCGAGGCATCCAAACGCGATATTATACACGCTATAATGCGCCGATGAGATACCCCCCTCGCCTGTGGCCTGTGATTTTCTGCCTGTTGCCCTGGCTGGCTTTTGCCGGCACCAGCGGCGCGTCCGACCCCGATGAAGCCGCGCTGCAAAAACAGCTGGAACGCATTTCGCGTCAGATTTCGCGCCTGCGAAAAGAACTGAATACCGCCGGTGCGGAAGAAAAGAAACTGCTGGATGAACTGCAGGCACAGGACCAGCGCATCAATGCCCAGCACCAGCGGATTCGGGCCGTGCAGCGCCGCATCGATGAAAGTCAGGAAAAAATCACCGCCGTCAACCAGGAAATCGCGCAAAAAAACCGGCATATCCGCAAACAGAAACAGGAACTGTCCACCTTGTTGAAACTGGCCGTTTACACCCGGCACGACCTGGGGCTGAAACGCCTGCTGCTGGCCGATGGCAGCCAACGCAGCGATGTGGCCGCGCATCAGATTCGCTACCTGCAGCACCGTCTGTTTGAACTGGTGCGGGGAATTGCCACGGACATTGCCCAGCTGGAAGCCCTGCAGCAACAACTGAAACAACAGCAGGCCCAATGGCAACACGAGCAGGAACAACTGGTCAGCGAACAAGAAAAACTGCAGCAACAGCGCCATCAACGCGAATTTGTGTTGCAGGCGCTGCGGGAAAAAATGCGCGCGGATAAAAACCAGATACAGCAACTGGGGAAAAACCGCCAGCGCCTGAACCGCCTGCTGAAGGAACTCCAGAACCTGCTGGATGACCTGCCCGATAACCTGGGCCAGAACACCCGCTTTGCACGCCTCAAGGGCCGGTTGCCGGCGCCAGTTACCGGCCGCCTGCTACACCGCTTCGGTTCGGCGCGGGGGCGCCAGCGGCAACGTTGGGAAGGGCTGGTGTTTGCCGCTGCAGCCGGCACACCGGTGAAGGCCGTGGCCTATGGCCGGGTGGCTTTTGCGGACTGGTTGCGCGGCTACGGCTTGCTGGTGGTGCTGGACCACGGCGATGGCTACATGAGCCTGTATGGCCACAACGAGGCAGTGCTGGTGGAACCGGGCGACTGGGTTCAGCCCGGTGAAGAGATTGCCCTGGCCGGTAACAGCGGTTCACTGGAAGAACCGGCCGTGTATTTTGAGCTGCGGCATGACGCCAAACCCATCAACCCGTCGCGCTGGCTGAAAAGGCGCTAGCAGGGTTGCTCTTGTGTTCTGACGGTTATTCCTGATTGGCCTGTTTTTCGGCCTGTTGGCGGGCCCGTTGCTTTTCGGCCTTGTGCCGACGAGCCGCCTCGCGTGCCGCTTCGCCGATGTGTTCCTCCCCGCGCTGCCGGGCCAGCTCGATTTGCTTCTGGCGTTCGGCAAAACGTCGTTTTTGTTCTTCGCTGAGTGAGTCGTGGCAGTGCGGGCAACTGATGCCTTTCTGGTAATGCGGGTGCGCCTTGTCGGCCTCGGTGATGGGCAGGCGGCAGGCGTGGCACTGGTCGTAATGGCCCGGCTGCAGGTCGTGATCGACGGTGACCCGGTTATCAAACACAAAGCACTCGCCCTGCCACAGGGTTTCCTCTTTGGGCACTTCTTCCAGGTACTTGAGAATGCCGCCTTGCAGGTGAAACACGTCTTCAAAACCCATCTGCTTGAGCAAGGCAGTGGATTTTTCACAGCGAATGCCGCCGGTGCAGAACATGGCCACTTTTTTGTGTTTTTTCGGGTCCAGGTGCTGCTTGACGTATTCAGGAAACTGACGGAAGGCTTCGGTGTTGGGGTTGATGGCGTCCTTGAAGGTGCCCACCCGGTATTCGTAGTCGTTGCGGGTGTCGATGAGCAGCACCTCGGGGTCGGAAATCAATGCGTTCCAGTCTTTGGGCCGGACGTAGGTGCCCACGACTTTTTTCGGGTCTATGCCTTCCACACCCAGGGTGACGATTTCCTTTTTCAATTTGACCTTGGTGCGATAGAACGGCATTTCCCCGGACAGGGATTCCTTGCTGTCCAGGCCGGCCAGGCGCGGGTCTTGGCGCAGCCAGTCCAGCACTGCGTCGATGCCTTCACGCGAGCCGGCGATGGTGCCGTTAACGCCTTCGGCGGCCAGCAGAATCGTGCCTTTGACACCGTTTTCCTGCATGACCTGTAACAGCGGTTCACGCAGGCGCTGGAAGTCATCCAGTTCAACAAAGTGATACAGGGCGGTGACAACAGTTGGCATGGTCTTCTCCACAAGAATGGCGCACGCGTGTGGCGGCGATCAGACGGGTATTTTAGCGCGGGAGTGGCAACAGGTGATAACAAGAAGTGGTGGCCGGTCGCGGAATCGAACCACGGACACGGGGATTTTCAATCCCCTGCTCTACCGACTGAGCTAACCGGCCACTGGGTTTGACGGTCTGGAATGGCTTCCAGCCGTCAGGAGGCGGTATTAAACCGTTTTGGCCTCACAAGGTCAAGAATTTTGTTAAAAAAATGCCCGGCTTCCAACCATGAGAGCGAACCTGGCCTGATGCCTGACCTGACACCGGCTTAGTCTGACGCTTCCGGCGGCACATAGCCTTCGACTTCTTCCAATTGGCCTTCGCCAAACAGAAAAGCGCGCATCTGTTCTTCCAGCCTGGCGCGGTGCGCCGGATCGCGCACCGACCAGCGATTCTCGTTGATGAGCCGGGTCTGGTGGGCCAGCCACTCGTCCCAGAAGCGGGCGCTGATCTGCTCGTGGATGCGCTGCCCCAGTTCGCCGGGGTATGGCACGTAATCCAGCCCTGGCTGATTGGGGCCGTACTTGATGCAGGTGATGGTGCGTGGTGTGTTCATGCGCCGGATTGTAGCGCATTCCCGGCTTGAACGGGTTGCCCTGTCAGTGCCTGCTGCCCAAGCCGGGCCAGAATAAAATCTCGGATGCCCTGCGCTTCTGCCATTGGCAAGTAATGCACCTGTGGCGCCTTAAGCATGGGATTGCCACCGGCGGTATCCACCCGGAGTGTGGCCATGCCGTGGCGCCGGTCAAACGGCGACTGGCTGAGGTCAATCACTTGCACCTTGTCCAGCTTGACGTGCGCCTGATGCCGAAAGAAAACACCGCTGCGAGTGCTGAATCGTGACTCATCCAGCGCATAGCCGGCACGCCGTACCCAGGCTTTGGCGTGCCAGGCCAGCGGCAACAGACCAAGCAGAAAAACCACCACGGGCACCGACAGCAGCCAGAAATTGCTTAAGGCATGAAGCGCCCACAAGAACACTGTCGCCCCGATCACCAAAAGCAACCAGAAAAATGCCTGTCGTTTGAACACCCGCCGCCAGGCGCGGAAAGGAATGGGTTTCCACTCAGTCTGTTGCCATGCAAACCCCGGCTCAATCCGTTCCAAAAACCCTGCCAGCCTGTGCTTGGGGATATACGGCGCCAGCCAGCGCATGACCAGTCCCTGCTGTTCGGTATTGACGCCACCGGCGGTTTCCACCGTCACCGTGGCACCACCGAACCATTGGTGCAGGGGATTTTCCTTGACGCGGTATAGCTGGATTCGTCTGTTTGGAATGGTGGCGGTCATGCGCGAGAGCAGGCCCATTTCCGCAAAAAGACGCCCGGGCTTCTGCCAGAGACGGAAATCATAAAAACGCAGCAGCGCCCAGACCACGGTAAAAACCTGCAACAAAAGAAATATCACCAGCACCAGGGCGATGGCCACAGCCACCACCTGCGCCTGTGACCAGCGGGACCATTCCGGCAACCAGCCCAACTGCGCCAGCCGGGCGCCGATGTTCTGGTACCAACGCGGGCTCTGGCTGAAGAAACCGGAAACCAGCGCAAACACCAGCAGCCCTTTCTGGCTCACCAGCCCGTAACGCAACACGTCTGCCAGCGGCATGCGCAAGAGGTTCTCTGCTGCCTCCCTGGCCGATGCTTCGGGTCTGGCTGTGTCGGCGACCTGTGTGGCGGATTCGGTTGAAACACCGGCTGACACACCGGTGGCGGAGGTGGCTGCTTGCAGGCCGCCGGCATGGGCGGCCTGAATCTTCTGCCGCAAGGTCTCCACCGTGCCCATGTCCACCACCCGCAAAACCGCCTCGGGCTTGCCGCCGGAGGCCGATTCCAGCTGCACCGTGGCCACCCCCAGAAAACGGTGCAGCGGGTTCTGGCTGGTGTTGATGTTCTGCACCCGCGCGTAAGGAACCTTGCGGTTTTTGCGAAACAGCAGGCCCTCAGCCACCACCAGCTGGTCGTCCTCCAGGGCAAAGTGATAAAAAACGTATTGCCACAGCGCACCAACCACAATGGCAGCTATCAGGCCATAAAGCACCCATTGTGACTGATAGCTGGACCAGGCAAAGGCACCAATCATGGGGTACAGCATCTGGTAGGTCAGCTTGGCCAGCCAGAACAGGGGTGAAACCGGGTGCAGGCGACGCATGTGACGATGCACCTTAAACCGCGCCGCTGTCGCGGTCAAAAGACAGGGCCTGTCGCAGCTGGTGCGCCTGATTAGTGGTGATGCCATCCAGGTTCACCAGCGCGTGGCGCGTGCCAGCGGTGTGGATAACCAGCCGCGCCAGGTCGTAACGGCGTTGCAGCGGCCCCTGGGTGATGTCGGTATGCTGCACCCGATTCAGTGGCACTGCCGTTTCGGTGTGCCAGAAAACGCCCTTTCGAATGCGCAAGGCCAGGTCGTCCAGCATAAACCCATAACGGCGATGGGCCGTGCCGGTGTAGGCAATGCCTGCCAGAAAAATCACAACCAGCAAGACCAGAATAACCGCTAGCAACCATGCCGGATAGTCCGGCACCAGCCAGGCCAGCACTCCTTGAATGACCGCCACTAACAACAGAATCACCCCAAGAATCAGGCGCTGCAGAAACACATGGGCGCGTTGCTGCTTGAGCCAGACGCCTTTAGGGAAGCTCTGATTGAATCGTGACACGGCATCTTGCGGCGTAAAATCGTCCATTTCTGCGTTGCAAACCTTCACAATAGCTTGCTATTGCGTGCGGCTTGCGCCTTGAACTGAACAATCTTACACGACAATCTGCTCGCGCCAGATTCAATCAGAGCTTCCTTAGGCAGCGGACTTTCCGCCCCGTTAGTCTCAACAGGAGACGGGTTCACCGGGCTGGAAATGTCCTTTGTTTGATGTGTGCGAACGGGTTTTGTCATGGCTGGATTATAGGCTGAAACTGCTGCCTGTTGCATGTGCCCAAAGTACTGAACCCCTGAGCTATTAACCTGGCATCAATATAGGTGATGCCAGATTAATAACTGCGCCCAAGCCGCGCCGGGTCCGGGTCAGGTCTCAAGCCCACCTGCTGCAGCAGCTTTTGCAACGCGCGCGGGTGGGCGTACTGCGTCAGTTCTGCCACATTCACCCAGCGGCCGCGTATCGCGTCAGCCTGGTCATTTAGTTCTGGCCGCGTGGCACAGCGCAGGACGCGCGGTTTCAGCACCAACTGCCGGTGAGTGAGCACGTGGGTGATGGGCTCGCCCGCATGGCCCTGGGGCAAACCGGTCGCTTTCCACCAGTCAGCAAGCTGACTGGCCGATTCAAACACTGGCACAAACCACAGTCCCGGCCAGATGCCGTGACCACTGCGCTGACACAGGAACACCGCCGGTGTCGACTGATGATCATGAATCAACAGGGCCAGCGGCATGCTGACCCGTGGGGAACCGGCTTTTTGACGGCGTTGTGGCAATTCCGACACGCGCTTGTGCTGCAGGGCCTGACAGGTGTCGCTGACCGGGCACTCATCACAACGCGGCCCAGAACGCCGGCAGACGTTGGCGCCCAGGTCCATCAAGGCCTGATTGTAATGAGCAAAACCGGTTTCCGGCAGGTGCTTTTCGGCCAGGGCCCACAGGCGTTTCTGCACCGCGCTGCGGTTGGTGTCGCCTTCTACCAGAAAGTGGCGCGCAAACAGGCGTTTGACATTGCCGTCCAGAATCGGCTGGGCGCTCTGACCGGTCAGCGAAAGAATGGCGCCAGCAGTGGAACGGCCAATGCCCGGCAAGGCAAGCAGTGCCTCCAGCGTGTGGGGCAACTGGCCGCCATGCCGGCTCAGACACAAGCCAGCGGCCCGATGCAGGTGGCGGGCGCGATTATAGTAACCCAGCCCCGACCACAGCGCCAGCACCTCGTCTTCGCGGGCCTGAGCCAGTGCCGCGAGGGTGGGAAACCGCGCCATAAAGCGGGCGTAATAGTCCAGCACTTTGGCCACCTGGGTCTGCTGCAGCATGATCTCCGACACCCACACGGCGTAGGGATCGGCCACCTGCCACGGCAAATCCCTTCGCCCATGGCGGGAAAACCACTGGATGACTCTGGCGCTAAAAGACGGCACGACTGGTTTATGCAAGAGGGACTGACCCGGGGCTCGCAACCTATTCCATCAACGCGGCGACAAATTCATCGGCCCGGTAGGGTTTGAGGTCGGAGGATTTTTCACCCACGCCGATAAAGCGCACCGGCAAGCCGAACTCCCGCGCCAGGTTAAACAGCACGCCGCCCTTGGCCGTGCCGTCCAGTTTGGTCACGGCAATGCCGGTCAGGTTAACCGCCTTGTTGAACTCGCGCACCTGGGCAATGGCGTTCTGGCCGGTGCCGCCGTCCACCACAATCAGGGTTTCGTGGGGCGCGTCGGGGTCGGCTTTTTTCATCACGCGGTTGATTTTTTCCAGCTCCTGCATGAGGTTGGACTGGGTATGCAAACGGCCGGCGGTGTCGGCAATCAACACATCAATGCCTTTGGCTTTGGCCGAGGACATGGCATCGAAAATCACCGAGGCCGAATCGGCGCCAGTGGCCTGGGCCACCACCGGAATGCCTTCGCGCTCGCCCCAAGTTTTCAGCTGTTCCACGGCCGCGGCACGGAAGGTGTCGCCAGCGGCCAGCATGACCGATTTGCCTTCTTCGCGATAACGCCGCGCCAGTTTGGCGATGGTGGTGGTTTTGCCCACGCCATTGACGCCGGTAACCAGAATCACAAAGGGTTTCTTGTCAGCATCAATGACCAGCGGTTTTTCCACCCGGCTGGCCAGCTCCTGCAGGTGTTCACGCACCGCGCCCATGACCGCTTGCGGGTCATCCAGCTGACGGCGTTTGACGGATTTGGCCACCTTGTCCACAATTTCCATAGTGGCCGTGGCGCCCACGTCCGCCATCAGCAAGGTGGTTTCAATGTCTTCCAGCAAGTCCTGGTCAATTTTCTTGCGCACCGAAAGCAGCTGTTTGAGTTTTTTGCCAAACCCGGCCCGGGGCTTGTCCAGCTTGTGCTCCAGGGCCTCATCCGTGGCAGGCTGTTGCACACTGACTGGCTGGTTTTCCGGCGGATTAGCGGTTTGAACGCTAGAGGGAAAAGCCGGCTGGCTGGCTGGGGTGGTTGAATCTGGCGCCGGTGCGACGGAGGGCTGAGCGCCTGCAGTGCGGGCGGTCGATTCGGCCTGCTGATCCGCTTGCATGGCGGTTTCGGCAGTGGTCTGGCCGCTGTTTTTATCGATATTTTTATCGATGTGTTTGTCGACGCTGGGGGCGGCTTTCTTTTTCTTGAGGAACTTAAACATTTAATTCACGTCCGTAAAAGAGACTTGCTACAATAGACAGCTGGCATTGTAATGGTTCCCGGGCTTTTCCGAAACCCGCACCACGGTTGATTCTCACTGGCTGCAGCCTGCTTCCTGGAACATTTTCTGCATGAAAAAACTCAAAAAACGCCGCCTGCCCAAAAGGCCTCCCGCGCCGCGTAGAGCAACCAGCAAACCCGGCTTTGTGCGTATTATCAGCGGCAGCCACCGCTCGCGCCGTTTGCCCATTCTGGATGCCCCGGGCCTGCGCCCCACCGGCGACCGTTCTCGTGAAATCCTGTTCAACTGGCTGCAACCCTGGTTGCCCGGCGCACAGGTGCTGGATGCCTACGCCGGCACCGGCGCACTGGGCCTGGAAGCCGCCTCACGCGGCGCGGCCAAAGTGGTGCTGGTGGAAAACAACCCGCGCGTGGAGGAAAACCTGCGCGGCATTATCAATGAAATGGATTTCCCCAACAGCGAAGTGGTGAACAACACCGCCTTGCGCTTTCTGGATTTTTGCGGCGAAGACTGGGACCTGATTTTTCTTGACCCGCCCTTTTCCCTCGATCAACTGGACGAGGTCAGCCTCAAGGCGGCTGAAAAAATCCGGCCCGGCGGTTTTCTGTATCGGGAATACGCCGAAGGCAACACGCCCGTTGCCATTCCCGAACCCTGGGAGCTGTACCGGCAAAAGAAAGTCGGCCAGGTGATCCTTGAACTGTGGAGAAAACCCCATGAATCCTGATGCGTCTCGCAGCCATTGCATTGCCGTGTATCCGGGCACTTTTGACCCCATCACCAACGGTCACAGTGATTTGATCCGTCGCGCTGCCGGGCTGTTCGACAAGCTGGTGGTGGCTGTGGCCGATTCGCACCGCAAGGGGCCAACTTTTGACCTGCCCCAACGCATTGCCATGGCCAAAAGCGTGCTGGGCGATTACCCTAATGTGGAAGTCATCGGTTTTGACGTGTTGCTGGCTGATCTGGTCACCGACCTGGGCGCCCGCGTGATTCTGCGTGGCCTGCGCGCGGTGTCGGATTTCGAGTATGAATTTCAGCTGGCGAGCATGAACCGGCGCCTGATCCCCGAGGTGGAAACCCTGTTTCTGACCCCGGATGAAAAATACAGCTTTATTTCCTCCTCGCTGGTGAAGGAAATCGCCATGCTCAATGGCAACGTCAGTGATTTTGTCCACCCGCTGGTGGAAGACGCCCTGAAAGCCCGTTGGAGCACTCCCTGATGGCTTTGATGATCACCGAAGAATGCATCAACTGCGATGTCTGTGAGCCGGTGTGCCCCAACGAGGCCATTTACATGGGTGTGGAAATCTACGAAATCGACCCGAACCTGTGCACCGAATGCGTGGGCCATCACGACGAACCCCAATGCGTGGAAATTTGCCCGGTGGAGTGCATTCCGCCCAACCCGGATTTTATCGAAAGCCCGGAACAACTGCTGGCCAAATACCGCCGCCTGACCCTGGAGCAATCCTCATGAATAAACGTCTGCTGCTGGCCTGTCTGTGCCTTGTCCTGTCCACCGCATCGCTGGCGGTCAAACCGAAACAGGCGGCCATTGCCTCGGCCCATTACCTGGCCACCGATGCCGGTCACGAAATTCTGGCCAAAGGTGGCAATGCCTTTGATGCCGCCGTGGCCGTCAGCGCCGTGCTGTCGGTGGTGGAACCACAAAGCTCTGGCCTGGGCGGTGGCGGTTTTTACCTGTTACACCGCGCCAATGATGGCAAGCAGGTGATGGTGGATGCGCGCGAAGAAGCGCCAGCCAAGGCGCACCGCGACATGTACCTGGACAAAAACGGCGAAGTGGTGCGTGACTGGCTGCTTAACGGCCCCAAGGCCGCCGGTATTCCCGGGCTGCCCGCAGGCATGGTGCACCTGAGCAAACAGTACGGCAAACTGCCCCTGGCGCAAAGTCTGGCACCGGCCATCCGCATTGCCGAGCAGGGTTTCCCCGCTTACCCGCGCTACGTGGAAGCCATCCAGCGGAAAATTGACGTCATCCGCCGTTACCCGGCCAGCCAGAAAGCCTTTCTCATCAATGGCCGCGTGCCGGAAGTGGGCGAAATCATCCAGCGGCCCGATTTGGCCAAAACCCTCCGCGCCCTGGCCAAAAAAGGCCGTGACGGCTTTTACTCAGGAACGGTGGCCCGCAAGCTAGTCAAAGCCAGCCAGAAAGCCGGCGGCATCTGGACACGCGCTGATTTGAAAAATTACCGCGTCAAGGAACGCCCACCCATTTACACCACCTACCGGGGCAAAACCCTGGTCACGGCGCCACCGCCTTCCTCCGGCGGCATCGCCCTGGCCACCATGCTGAATATTCTTTCGGCCTGGGACCTGACGGAAATGGCCAAAACCGACCCGGCCAAACGCGTGCACCTGACCGTCGAAGCCATGCGCCGCGCCTACCGCGACCGCAGCGTCTACTTGGGCGACCCGGACTTTGTGGACATTCCCGTCAAGCGGCTGGTACACCCTTATTACGCCGACGGCCTGCGCGCCAGCATTCACGATGACAAGGCCATGCCCAGCGACTTGTTGCCGGGCCTGAAACAGGTGCCGCAAGGCAATCACACCACCCATTTTTCCATCATCGACACCGAGGGCAATCTGGTCTCGGCCACCTTGACGGTCAACACCAGCCTGGCTTCGGGCTTTGTGGCCAAAGGCACCGGCGTGCTGTTCAATAATGAAATGGATGATTTTTCTGCCAAACCGGGCGAACCCAATGCCTATGGACTCATTGGCGGTGAAGCCAATGCCATCCAACCGGGCAAGCGGCCGTTGTCGAGCATGACACCCACCTTTGTGATGGGCGAGGACGAAGTGGCCGTGATTGGCACGCCCGGCGGCAGCCGCATCATCACCATGGTGCTGCTGGGCATACTGGACTTTTTTGACGGCCACGACCCGGCCTCCTGGGTCAGTCTGCCCCGCTACCACCATCAGTACCTGCCCGATGCCATTTATCTGGAGCCAAACGCCCTCAACCCAGGCCTTGTGAAACAGCTGGAGCAGCGCGGCCACCGCATTGTGCGCATGAGTCACCCGTGGGGTTTCATGAATGCCGCCTGGTGGAGCCGCCAGAATGGCCAGACCAAGGCCGCCAGTGATCCGCGCTGGACCACGGGCAAGGGCGAGGTCAGATAAGCCCGGCGGCAGCATCAAGACCGGCGTGATAAAATAAACCATGAGACTGATTTCCCTGCTTGGCAATTCCCAGAAACTCGATGGCGGCGCCATGTTTGGCAACGCGCCCAAGGCGCTGTGGAGCCGCTGGATGCCAGCCGACGAGCTCAACCGCATCGAAATCGCCTGCCGCTGCCTGCTGGTGCAGGATAATAGCGGCCGCAACGTGCTGCTGGAAACGGGCATCGGTGCTTTTTTCGAACCCAAACTGCGCGAACGCTACGGTGTTTTTCCTTCCGAACACCGCTTGCTGGCTGAATTGGCCAAAATCGGGCTGGGGCATGAAGATATCGACGCGGTAATTCTCAGCCACCTGCATTTTGACCACGCCGGTGGCTTGCTGAGCCAATGGCGACAAGACGCCGCGCCAGCACTGCTGTTTCCCAAGGCACGGTATTTTGTCAGCGAAACGCATTGGCAGCGCGCCACCTGCCCACACCCCCGCGACCGCGCTTCGTTTCTGCCCGAGCTGAACCGGCAACTGCAAGCGTCCGGCCGGCTCAATCTGGTCACGGATGAATACCATCCATGGCTGGGCAGCGACTACCGCTTCGAGCTGACCGATGGCCACACGCCGGGCCTGATGCACACCACGGTGGGCGGGGTGGTGTTCTGTGCCGACCTGATCCCGGGCACGGCCTGGGTGCACGTGCCCATTTCCATGGGCTATGACCGTTTTCCTGAATTGCTGATTGACGAAAAAAAGGCTTTCCTGGAAAAACATCAGGCCGCGGGGCACCGGCTTTTTTATACCCACGACCCCAAGTACGCGGCATCAGAAATCGGTCAGGAAAATGGCCGCTACATGCCGTTGAATCCGCAACCCGAACTTCACCTGGAGGTGTGACATGCTCGTTCCTGTCACCGCGTTATACGCCGCCTTGCTGGCCCTGCTGTACGTCGCGCTGAGCCTGAAGATTGCCTTTTTCCGCAAAAATCAACGGGTGGACCTGGGCGATGGTGGCGACAAGCACGCCGCACGCCTGATTCGTGCCCACGGCAATGCCAGTGAATACATTCCCCTGGCCCTGATTCTGATGGGCGTGTATGAGCTCAATGGCGGCTCGCCGCTGGCCTTGCACGCTGCCGGGTCGCTGTTTTTCAGTGCCCGGGTGTTGCATGCCGTGGGCCTGACACGCCAGCGCGGCGCGTCCTTCGGGCGTTTTGTGGGGGCCACCCTGACCTTTGCCGTACTGATCGCCCTGGCCCTGGCCAACCTGCTTCATTCTCACTACTTATAATAAACCTGACCGCTTCCCCATGACTAAAAAAACCTTCTTATCCCTTCTTCTGTGTGCCTTCGGGCTGGCCCTGACAGGCATGGCACTGGCTAAAAAAACCCCGGAACCTCATACCACCCCAAAGAAAGTGCAGCCTGAGCCGGAACAGTGGTACCAACAAGGCCAGCAACAGGCGGCCGCCCTGAGCCAGGGCAACCCGTTTCCTGCCACCGGCAAGAACATCATCCTGTTTATTGGCGATGGCATGAGCATTACCACCCTCACCGCCGCGCGCATTCTGGCCGGTCAGCAAAAAGGCGGTTTTGGCGAGGAGAGCCAGCTCAGCTTTGAGCGCTTTCCACAAACCGCCTTTGCCAAAACCTACAACACCAACCAGCAAACACCGGATTCCGCCGGTACCATGAGCGCCATCATGACCGGCATCAAGACCAAGGCCGGCGTGATTGCCATGGACGGACAAGTGCTGCTGGGCGACTGCGATTCCGGCAAAGGTCACGCGGTGCCCACCTTGCTGGAACGGGCCGAGACAGCCGGCATGCACACCGGCGTGGTGACCACGGCCCGCCTGACACACGCCACGCCAGCGGCCACCTATGCCCACAGCGTGATGCGCGACTGGGAAGTGGACAGCAAAATCCCTAAAAAAGAACGCGCCAAAGGCTGCCGGGACATCGCCAGCCAGCTGATTGATTTCCCCTTTGGCGACGGCCTGGAAGTGGCACTGGGCGGCGGTCGGTCAAACTTTCTGCCGCGCACCAGCCCCGACCCGGAATACCCGCAAAAGGCCGGCCTGCGACTGGATGGCCGCGACCTGATGGCCGAGTGGGAAGCGCGCGACCCACACGCTCAGGCGGTGTGGAACAAAAAACAGTTCGACGCCATAAACCCTGAAAAAACCCATCACCTGCTGGGCCTGTTTGAACCCAGTCACATGCACTTTGAACACGACCGGGGCGAAGATGGCGCCGGCGAACCCGCCTTGCATGAAATGACCGCCAAGGCCCTGGACATCCTGCAAGCGGGCAACAAGCCGTTTTTCCTGATGGTGGAAGCCGGTCGTATCGACCACGCCCACCACAAGGGCAATGCCTTTCATGCGCTCACCGATACCATTGAGCTGGACAAGGCCGTGCAAACTGCCCTGGACAAGGTGAACCTGACCGACACCCTGATTATTGTCACTGCCGACCACTCACACACCTTCAACATGGCCGGTTACCCGACGCGCGGCAACCCGATACTGGGCACCGTGGTGCGCAATGACAAGCAGGGCGAACCATCGCACCAGCTAATGAAGGATCAGCAAGGCAAAGCCTACACCACCTTGGGTTACCAGAACGGCCCAGGCTACGTGAATGGCGATCAACGGCCAGACCTTTCCCACGTGGACACCCAGGCGCATGACTACAAACAGGCCGCTGCGGTGCCACTGCATTCAGAAACCCACAGTGGTGAAGACGTGGGTGTGTTTGCCACTGGCGCCGGCAGCCATTCAATACACGGTGTCTTCGAGCAAAACGTGCTTTTCCACCTGATGCAAAACAGCAATCCCGTCATCAAGGCCATGGACACCAACCTGGAACTGCTGGAAGGCCAGCGCAGCCTGCCAGCCCTGCGCCAGCTGGACACATTGGTCAAGCATCACCCTGACAAAGCAAAAACCCGTTCACAACCATGACGCCAAAGCGTTTTGCCCGGATTCAGTCCGTGCTGGCCAAACGCCAGCCGGACCTGACCGTGGTCATGGATGGCGTGCACAAGCCACACAATCTCAACGCCATCATCCGCTCCTGCGATGCGGTGGGCGTGCTGGAAGCGCATTATGTGCCGGTGCAAGGCGGTTACGAACCGTTGAATCACTACGCCAAAGGCTCGCAGAAATGGGTGAACACCCGTGAACACGCCAGCTTTCCCGAGGCCGCCAGCGCATTAAAAAAGCAGGGCTACCAGCTACTGGCCGCGCACCTGTCAGAGCAGGCGGTGGACTACCGCAGCGTGGACTATACCCAACCCACGGCCATAGTGCTGGGCGAAGAACTCAAGGGGATTTCGACCGAAACCGCGCAGGCTGTGGATGGCCACATTGTCATTCCCATGATGGGCATGGTGGAATCCCTGAACGTGTCGGTGGCCGCGGCCGTCATCCTGTTTGAAGCGCAAAAACAGCGCCTGGCCAAGGGCCTGTATGATCACTGCCGGCTGGATGAAGATACGTATCAACGGCTGCTGTTTGAGTGGGCCTGGCCGGATCTGGCCCGGCGCTTTCAGGCCAAAAACCAGCCTTACCCACCCCTGGACGAACAGGGCAATCTTCTGAATACCCAAACCATCCGCCTGCCAGATTAATTTACCACCCTGCCAAAGCACCAACTCGCAATCACAGTGACCGGCTCGATGATGCCTGACGGCGAGACTGCCAGTAAGTACGCAATACATTTTCTGTCAGTCGGTTTGTGTCCGGGTAGGATTGATATTGGGCCAGCACTTTGGCTTTGCTTTCGGCTTCCAGGCGATCGAAATAGCGCCAGGTGGCACGGCGATTGCGCAACAGCCATTCGTCCAGCGCTTCCACAGTGCTCAATTCCGGTACCTTTTCAGACAGACCATCAGCCGCTGGGGCGCCATTAACGGATTTCGGTTTTTTGATTTCTGGTAACGCCGTGCCCTGACTGTACTGGGCGATGGACGCCTTCAGCCCTTGTGCCATGGGCAGTTGCTGGGCAGAAACGCTATTGGCACAGATTAACAACAGCGCCCCGACGACCAGGCCGCAACGTTTCGCCTTACCGAAAGGAAGCTGATAACGCCGTGACACACAAGAATACGAGATGTGAATAGTAGATGATTTCATTGGTATCCCTCCCACAGGATTTCAAGATTGGGACTTATTGTGAGGGAGATTCACCGGCAGGCTCCTCTGAGTTTACATATTTCAACATGGTTGTGACACTGTTTAGCAAAGCGGGGGCAAAAGGGGCGCTTTTAGCGAAAACAGGGAAGCGAGAAAGCAGACTAGCGGGAAGTGACTGCCAATTTTTGACAAGCAAACCAGAAAAAATGCCAATTTTCGTCAGCCGGTTCAATCAAGGGCCAGTTGCGCTTTCCTGTGCTCGAACCATTGGGCGATACGATCCAGCACGGCCTGTTTGTCTGCCGCTGTGTGTTCCTGCTGCAAGCGGGTCAGTTTTTCCTGCCATTGGCTCAAACCTTCGCCGTGCCGGGCCTGCAGGCGCTGTGAGCTTTCGGCAATCCAGCGTTCGGTTTCCTCGCCATTGAGTGTTTCTGGCCAGTTGCGGGCGCGATAGCGCCACACCAGCTCGTTCCATTTCGGGTCGTCGAAAGCAGCCTCTTGCAGCAAACTTTTCGGTGCGTTCTGGCGCAGGGTTTCAAGCACATGCCTGTCCTTGTCTGACGGGAAGCCGCCGGCATACAGGGCTTCATCCACATCCGGCTCTTCGTGTTCACGCGGGGCAAACACGTCATTCAGTTTGGCCTGCAGGTCAGGGGCGTTGCGGATTTTCTCCAGGTTGGTCTTGACGGCCTGCCAGTCCAGTTGCAACCGATCCAGGTCAACGCCCTTAAGAACACTCAGCGGCGCCAGCACCGGGGACTTATTACTGTGAATGGCTTTCAGCGGCACCCGTTGCCAGCCCTCGGGCATCTCGTTCTGGCGCGTAAACACGCGGTCATGGATGGCATTGGCATCCAGCGACAGCAAATCGTCCGGATCATGTGTCAGGTCATAGGCAATCACCGCATTGCTGTTGCCCGGCATGGGCGCCAGTGGCAGCATCACCGTCAGGCAACCGCGTTTGGCCGGAATTTTGCCCGACACATGCACCACCGGTTGCCGCTGCCGGTAATCCAAAAGCTTGGCCGCTTCGCGTTTATTGCGTAACTTGAGGAAGAAGTCAAACAGCCGCGGCTGCTCCTGTTTGATCAGACGCGCCAGGGCGATGGTGGCCAGCACATCGGAAACCGCATCGTGCGCGGCTTCGTGCGTGAGGCCATTGGCCCGGGTCAGGTCTTCCAGCTTGAAACTGGGTTTGCCGTCTTCGTGCTGCGGCCATTGGATGCCTTCTGGCCGCAGGGCATAGGTGGCCCGCACCACGTCCAGAATGTCCCAGCGCGAATTGCCGTTTTGCCAGTGCCAGGCGTAGGCATCATGCAGGTTGCGATAGAACAGGAAGCGAATGAATTCGTCATCAAAACGGATATTGTTGTAACCGGCAATGCAGGTGCCCGGTTGACTGAATTGCTCATGGATTCGATTGGCAAATTCCGCTTCGCGCAGGCCTTTGGCTTCGCATTGATCGGGTGTGATGCCGGTCACCAGACAACTTTCCGGGTTTGGCAGGTAATCAAGAACCGGCTGACAAAAAAACTCATCCGGTTCACCGATCACGTTCAAATCCATGTCAGTGCGCACGCCGGCGAACTGGGCAATGCGATCGATTCGGGTGCCAGTTCCAAAGGTTTCTAGGTCATACCAGTAAAAGGTGGGGCGATGGGTATCATTTTGGCGTGCAAAGCTCATAAGATGTCCTTGAGTTGGTGATGGCCTGTGGGCTTCTTGGCCAGCTTTTGGCCCATGGCGTGAACAGCAAAAACCAGCCCGATGGCCGCGAACAGAGACAGCAGAGAATACAGCAGGTCAGCGGTTGGCACCTGCCAGGGCATGATTTTTTCGGCAACAGCCATGCTATGGGCCACCAGCGAACCGGTCTCAAGGCGGGTTTCCCAGGGCCAGATTTTTCGCAGGGAACCCAGCATCAGCCCACACAGAAACAGCAAGGTCTGGCTGTGGTAACGCGCCAGCAACCATTTGAGGAAATGGGAAAACCCCAGCAAGCCAATGGCCGCTCCGGCAATAAAAACCGCCAGCACCAGCCATTGGCGTTCATCCACGGCCGCAATCAGCACCGAATACATGCCCAGCAAAAGCAAAATGAAACTGCCCGAGATGCCCGGCAGTATCATGGCCGTAATGGCCAACATGCCGGAGAAAAACACCATCCCCAGGGACGGATTGACCTGGACCTGAGTCAAGGCACTGATCCACCAGCCGACCATCAAGCCTGGCAGGATCCACAACAAGGCCGATGCCGTTTTGGGTCTGGCTCGCTGGATAATCAACACCGCCGAGGCCAGAATCAGGCCAAAGAAAAATGACCAGGTCACCAGTGGCTGGTGCACCAGCAGCCAGCGAATCACGCCAGCCAGCAGAAGAAACGCCGTGGCGATACCCGCCAGCAGGCTGAGCAGGAAGGCGCCATCAATGCGCTGCCAGAATAATTTGGGCTGGCCTTGCAACAACATAAGAACATTCTGCGGCGTCACCGAGGCAATGGCCGCAATCAGGCGGTCATAAATACCGGTAATCAGGGCCATGGTGCCGCCGGACACACCAGGCACCACATCCGCTGCCCCCATTAATACGCCTTTCAACCAGGTCAGGCCAATTTGCCTGGCCGTGAGGGAAGGCGGATTTGACGGCGAATGACTGTCAGTGGAAGAAGCGTTTTTTCCCGGCGGCATGGCAGGTGTTGACTGGCTTGCAGAAGACGGATCCGGCACGATTTATTCCTTTGGGCTGGGCTGAGGGCATTGTATCATTGCGTTTTTCCTTGCCGTGGTCAATCGCCCATGCCAGCCGTGCCGCCCAACGCCCCATCAACCAGCCTGACTCACCGCCTGTGCGTGGCCCCCATGCTGGACTGGACGGATCGCCATTGCCGCTATTTTCACCGGCTGCTGGCGCCGTCGGCATGCCTGTACAGCGAGATGATCACCACCGGCGCCTTGCTGCATGGCGAGCCTGCGCGGCAGCTGGCGTTTTCCCCGGCAGAAAAGCCGGTGGCCTTGCAACTCGGTGGCAGCGACCCGGAGTCACTGGCGGCCTGCGCCAGACTGGGTGAACAGTGGGGTTATGACGAAATCAACCTGAATGTTGGCTGCCCCAGCGACCGAGTCCAGCAAGGGCGTTTTGGCGCCTGCCTGATGAAGGAACCGGGTCTGGTGGCCGACTGCGTTCGTGCCATGAACGATGCCGTTGATCGTCCTGTCACCGTCAAAACCCGGATCGGGGTGGATGACATTGAAAGCTATGAATATCTCAGGGACTTCGTTCAGCGGTGTCAACACGCCGGTTGCAGCACACTGATTCTGCACGCCCGCAAGGCCTGGCTGAACGGCCTCAGCCCCAAGCAGAACCGAACCGTGCCGCCGCTCAAATACGACTACGCCTACCGACTGAAGTCTGACTTCCCCCAGCTGGAAGTCGTGCTCAACGGCGGCATTGATTCGGTGATAGCAGCCATTGAGCACCTGCAGCAGACAGACGGCGTCATGATTGGTCGGGCGGCCTGGAACAACCCGTGGCTGCTGGCTGAACTGCAAAACGCCCTTTTCCCTGACGGCCCTCCGGCACCGGCATTGCGCGATGAGGTATTGGGACGCTATGGCCGGTATTGCCAGGAACAACTGGCTCAGGGCACGCCGCTGAACTGGTTGATTCGCCCCATTCTGGGCCTGTATCATGGCCTGCCGGGAAACCGCCTGTGGAAAAACCACCTGGTCAGTCAGGCACCCCGGCGCCCGGCTAACGTGGCAGTACTGGATGAAGCGCGCCAACTGATTCCCATTGCCCCTGGCACCGTATAACACAATCCGTACAAATTTTTAGGGAAGCTCTGATTGAATCTGGCGCGAGCAGATTGTCGTGAAAAATTGTTCAGTTCAAGGCGCAAACCGCACGTAATAGCAAGGCTATTGCGAAGGTTTGCAACGCAGAAATGGGCGATTTTGCGCCACAAGATGCCGTGTCACGATTTGATCAGAGTTTCCTTAGAGACCCGGCCCGGCACGCTTGCCAAAATGCACAACAAAACACGACAGAACAGGACAGCCATGACTCAACCCATGACCCAGCCATTGATTGTTTCTTCCCCGGAAGACTTTAAGCGCCACATCACACCGGAGCGATTCCCGCGCACACTCCCGGCCACCATGAAAGGCGCGTTCATGGTCTCGCCGGTGGGCTTTTCACTGGACGAACAGACCGCCAGGGACAACCACTACATGCGCATGGGCGAAGGCACCGATGCCCTGCGCGCCATGGCCCAGCAAATGGAACTGGCACGGCGAATCGGCACCTGCGGGGTGCCGGTGGCCACCTTTCCGGGCTCACCGGAAACCCCGGACGCGGTGTTCCCCAACAATGCCTTTGCCACCAGCCACCACCGGCGTTGCATCATTGGCCACATGCGGCATGAAAACCGCCAAAAGGAGACACAGCGAGCCGACATGCGCCGGTTTTTCAGCGAGGTGCTGGGCTACGAAACCATTGACCTGTCACAAGCGCCTGTTATTGCCGAACTCACCGGGGCACTGGTGCCGGATCGCGCGCGCAATATCGGCTTTGTGGGCCTGAGCGAACGGGTTGATGAAGCCGGCGCACACGCCATGGCCAGGGCATTCGGGCTGGACGCTTTGTTCCGGTTTGACCTCAAGCCCGATGAATACCACACCAACGTGGTGATGGCCGTGCTGGCCGGCAAAGCCCTGGTGATTCACCCGGGCTCTTTTGCCGATCCGCAGGTGCCACAGGCCATTATCCGGTTTTATGCCGACCGCAGCATTGTGCTCAGTGATGAGGAGAAAATGGCCTTTGCCGGCAATTGCATCAGCATCACCGAAAATGACGTGTTTTTCAGCCAGACCGCCCTCCAAACACTGACTCGGGAAAAGCAACAGCGGCTGCGTGACTGGGGGTTCCGCCTGCACGCAGTGGACGTGAGCGAGCTGGAAAAGGCTGGCGGTTCACTGCGCTGCATGGTGGGCGAAATTTTTTAGGAAAGTCTGGTTGAATCTGGCGCGAGCAAATTGTCGTGTAAAATTGCTCAGTTCAAGGCACAAACCGCACGCAATAGCGAGCTATTGTGAAGGTTTGCAACGCAGAAATGGACGATGTTACGCCACAAGATGCCGTGTCACGATTCGATCAGAGCTTTCTTGGGAGATAGCCATGTACGAATACGTTTTCTTTCACCGCCAACTGGCGGAAGAATTTCTCACCGCCGCGCGCCAGTACGACCCACAGGCCCAACTGCTCTGGCAGGAGCCGGCCTGGGAAGTGCATGTGAGTGAATCCATCAGCGACGAGGATGAAGCCACACTGGCTGACCGCTATGACACGCTATTTGACCAGGACCGTGACCGCTATGAAGCCGGCCATCAAGCAGAATGCCGCTACCATGCCGCCAGCGTTGAATTATCGCTGTCCAACGGCCAAACTGTTTACGCGCAAGTGGATCCCCGCATCATGGACAAGGTCACCAACGCCCTCAGTCACGAGGAACTGATGCGCCTGCTGAGTGACATCGTGTTTGCGGTGGAAAACCCCGATGAACGCAGCATTTGCCAACGCTATCGAACCAGATTCTGATTCCAACTCCAGGCACCTTCATTATGAGAAATTATAAATAGGTAAAGTACGTCTAGTTTTGATACTTAACCCCCGTCGAGTCTCGACTGATCACTGCAGAGAAACGATTCACTCAGCTAAACAAAACCGGCCCCGCAAGGGATCGGCTTTCTTGTTACTTGTGCGTAACCCTGCAACAAGGTCAAGCCCTTTTGGCCGGACTCAGGCACTCTGGCGGTTTATCCGCAGCGCCCATTGAGGCATAATCCAGCGCATGAATCAGTCAAAAACCGACCAGCCGGTCTTTCGCGCCTACGCACCGGCATCCATTGGCAATTTTTCCGTGGGTTATGATCTACTCGGTGCAGCCATTAAGCCCGTTGATGGGCCGTTGCTGGGGGATGTGGTGGAAGCCACCCCGGCGCCGACTTATTCATTGCGGGTAATCGGAACACAAGCGCATGTGGTGCCCGCTGATCCTGCAGATAATCTGGTCACAAAAACCTATTTGCGCTTTGTGGATGCTCTGCACCACCGCCAGCTGCCTTCTCAGCCACTGGCACTGACCTTGCACAAAAACCTGCCCGTGGCCAGCGGCCTGGGCTCCAGTGCTGCGTCCATTGTGGCCACCTTATTGGCACTCAACCACGCCTGCGACAAACCGCTGACAACAGCCGAACTGCTGATGCTGGCCGCGGAACTGGAAGGCAGCGTTTCCGGTTCGCCCCATTTTGATAACGTGGCTCCCAGTCTGCTGGGTGGCTTGCTGCTGATGACCGGGTTACAGACAGAACCCGCCCGCACACTGCCATTCCCTGATGACTGGTTGCTGGTGGTGAGCTTTCCCGGCACGGCCGTCAGCACCCGCGCTGCCCGGCAGGCGGTGCCTGAAAAAATACCCGTTAACACGGCCATTGCCTACGCGCGCAACCTGGCCAATTTCATTCACCTCCTGCACACGGGTCAGGCGGCCCAGGCGGCGGTCCATGTGCGGGATGTGGTGGCTGAACCGCATCGCCTGTCCCTGCTGCCCGGATACGAAGACTTTGCCCACCAGGCCAGGGAAGCCGGCGCGCTGGCGGTGGGCATTTCCGGTTCCGGCCCCACAGCGTTTGCCCTGTGCGATAACATGGCCACCGCCGATAAACTGCAACAACTGGCATTGGCCACCTATTGCGCGTCCCCCGATGAGGACAAAGACGCTTTCAGCCACATTTGCCAACTGGATCAGACCGGAGCCCGACTGCTGTGAGACTGCATAACCTGAAACACCCCGAAGAAACCGTTGATTTTCGCCAGGCCGTGATCCAGGGGCTGGGGCGTGACCGTGGGCTGTTCTTTCCTGAGTGCCTGGACCGGATGGAGAACATCCCGGCCTTGCTGGACCTGCCTTTTGTGCCACGCAGTGCGCGCATCCTCAAGCACCTGATTGGCGACGAGCTGTCTCTGGACGACCTCACCACCATGGTGCAACGCGCCTTTGATTTTCCCCTGGCGGTTGAGCCAGTCACGGAAAATATCAGCACACTGGAGCTGTTTCACGGCCCCACCCTGGCCTTCAAGGATTTCGGCGCGCGTTTTATGGCGCAATGCCTGGCGGCGTTCAATGACAAAGACGAAGTTACCATCCTCACGGCCACCTCCGGAGACACCGGCGCCGCCGTGGCACATGCCTTTTACCGCCTGCCTGGCATCCGGGTAAAAATCCTCTACCCCAAAGGTAAAATTTCACCGCTGCAGGAAAAACTGTTCTGCTCACTGGGGCACAACATTGAAACCATCGCCATTGAAGGGGATTTTGATGACTGCCAGCGTTTGGTGAAGTCGGCTTTCGCGCATGAGGGCATTCGCCAGCAATTGAACCTGACCTCGGCCAATTCCATCAATATTGCCCGATTGCTGGCCCAGGTGACGTATTATTTTGAAGCCGCCGCCAGACACCGGGCAGGCAATCTGGTGGTCTCGGTGCCCAGCGGCAATTTTGGCAATTTGACCGCCGGACTCATGGCCCGGGCACTGGGCGCGCCCATCAAGCGCTTTGTGGCCGCCACCAACGTCAATGACACCGTGCCACGGTATCTGCTTAACCACCACTGGCAACCCCGCCCCACCGTGGCCACCGACTCCAATGCCATGGATGTGGCCGAACCCAACAACTGGCCGCGCATCATGGCCCTGTTTGGCAATGACCTGAATGCGGTCAAAGCCGTGGTTCATGGCTGCGCCTTTAGCGACACCGAAACCCGGGCGGCCATGCGCGAACTGGACACACAGGACTATGTCAGCGAACCCCACGGTGCGGTGGCCTATTGCGGACTGAAAGACACCCTCGCCGATAACGAACACGGGCTGTTTCTGGGTACCGCGCACCCGGCCAAGTTCCTGCAAACGGTGGAATCGGTGCTGTCTCGGCCACTGCCCTTCCCCCCAGCTCTTGAACGGGTCAGGAACGCGCCTGTTCTGTCCCGAACCATGACCAACGACACGCGCGATTTCCTCCGCCATCTGCTAGGATAAGCGCACTGTTATTAACCTGGCATCATTATAGGTGATGCTCAGGGCTTCAAGCCTGCCTCGGGAAGCTCTGATTGAATCGTGACACGGCATCTTGTGGCGTAAAATCGTCCATTTCTGCGTTGCAAGCCTTCCCAATAGCTGGCTATTGCGTGCGGTTTGCGCCTTGAACTGAACAATTTTTCACGCCAATCTGCTCGCGCCAGATTCAATCAGAGCTTCCCTCGGAACAAGGCATCGCTTGCAGCCAATGGTTGTTCCATTGGCAAAAGCGATAACGCCGGGCCGGGGCAGGCTTGAAGCCCCAACTCATTGATATAAAAAGCAGGCCGCGATGCGCTGTCCGCCAGACTGCGTTATCAACTCTTGCTGTAGAATGACTACAGCGGCGAGTTGATGCCTTGCTGGCAAACAGCGCATCACGGCTGAGCATCGCCTATAATGATGCCAGGTTAATAAAGGGAGGAGAACCATGTCTGAATTGCAACCCATGAAAAAGAGCTCATTTGCCGGCATTATTGCCATTGTGCTGGTTATCCTGCTGCTGGTTTTTGGCACCCGCTTGTGGAAATCCGTGCCCGCCGGCCACGTGGCGGTGGCCACGCTGTTTGGCAAGGTGGTGGACAAGCCCTACAAGGAAGGCCTGCACATCCCCGTTAACCCGCTGTACCAGTGGACTGTTTACGACACCCGTGAGAAATCGCATTTCGAAACCGCCAAGGTGCCATCACAGGATCAACTGCAAACCTCCATTGACGTGAGCGTCCAGTATCGCCTGCGACCGGAGGACACGCCACGCATCCTGCGCACCACCGGCACCCGGGAACAGGTGCTGAGCGTGCATCTGGTGCCGAAACTCCGCTCATTACTGCGCGAACAAGGCAAAAGCGTGAAACGTGCCGAGGATTTTTTCAAGGAAGAAACCCAGGCTAAACTGCAGGACTCCCTGCTCACTGGCCTGCGCGAATACCTGGATCCCAAAGGTGTGGACGTGAGCGCGGTGTTACTGCGCGATATTTCCCTGCCACCCTTTATCACCAAGGCCATTGAAGCCAAGAAAGAACGCGAGCAGGAAGTGGAAAAACAAAAAGCCGAGCTGGAACGTTTCCGTACCGAGCAGCAACAGAAAATTGCTGCTGCTGAAGCCGAGCGCAAGGCCGCCGAAGAAGAAGCCAAACAGCGCCGCATTCTGGCCGATGCCCAAGCCTATGAAATCCAGAAAATCAACCAGGCCATTGGCTCCAACCCCAACTACGTCAAACTGATGAGTCTGGAAGCGCTGAAATCCATCTCCAAGGACCCGGCCAGCAAAATCTATTTCATCGACAGCAACGCCGCCCAGCCATTGCCCCTGATGCACCTGTCTGACAAACAGTAAACCGTAAGCCTGCTTGCCACAAGGGCCAATGCGACTCGCACAACGCCACGTTTTCGTGGCGTTTTTTTCTCCAGCCCTCACCCGGCAACCGAATGGTTGTTTGTGGCGGTATAATGCCGCTTTATCCGAAGCAAATGGAAGGCCCGTGAGCATTATTATCAAAACCCCGGAACAAATAGAAAAAATGCGCATTGCCGGTCGCCTGGCCGCCGACGTGCTGAAAATGATAGCCCCCCACGTCAAAGCCGGCATCACCACCGGCGAACTGGATGAAATCTGTCACGATTACATCGTCAACCACCAGCAAGCCATCCCGGCGCCACTCAATTACCGGGGCTTTCCCAAGTCCATTTGCACCTCGGTCAACCATGTGATCTGTCACGGCATACCCGGTAACAAAAAACTCAAGGACGGCGACATCGTCAATATTGACGTCACTGTCATCAAGGACGGCTGGCACGGGGATACCAGCCGCATGTTTACCGTCGGCAAACCGTCCATTCGCGCCCAACGGCTGATTGATGTCACCTATGAAGCCATGAAACGGGGCATTGAAATGGTCAAACCCGGCGTGCGCCTGGGCGACATTGGCCATGCCATACAACAATACGTAGAAAAAAACCGCTTTTCCATCGTGCGTGAATACTGCGGCCACGGCATCGGCCAGACCTTCCATGAAGACCCGCAGGTCCTGCATTACGGCACGCCGGGCACCGGCATTGCCCTGGAAAAAGGCATGACCTTCACCATTGAGCCCATGGTCAATGCCGGCAAGCGGTATTCCAAACTGTTGCCCGATGGCTGGACAGTGGTCACCAAGGATCGTAGCCTCTCGGCCCAGTGGGAACACACCCTGGCGGTGACAGACGATGGCTTTGAAGTGCTGACCCTGGCCGAGGGCGATTCGCTCTAGCGCTTATGGCCCTGCTGATTCCTCCGCCCAAAGCCGACCGTTACCTCAACGTGCTGGAGCTGCCGGAGGATGGCCATCCTTCCTCACCCATCGCCCTTTGCCGGCAATTATTGCAACAGGCCGACGCCCGCCTGGCCAGAGATTTTGACCAGCAGGCCGAAATCACGCGCCTGGTGCACACCCGCGCCTGGGTGGTTGAGCGCCTGGTGCTGCACCTGTGGCAGCATTTCCTGCCTCCGGTAGCCCGTGCGCAAATGGCACTGGTGGCCGTCGGCGGCTTTGGCCGGGGTGAACTGCAGCCGCGCTCGGATGTGGACCTGCTGCTTCTCACCGAAGGCGAAGACAACACCCATCACGACGCCATTGGCCGTTTTATCCAGGCGCTGTGGGATACTGGTCTGGAAGTGGGCCACGCCGTGCGCACGCCCAGAGAATGCCTGCGTCAGGCCACAGCGGATGTGACCGTGGCCACCAACCTCATGGAGGCGCGGTTTATTACCGGGCAGAAAAACCTGTACCAACACATGCGGGATCTCACCCGCCCTGAGCGCATCTGGCCGGGGGAAGAGTTTTTTGCCGCCAAGCTGGCCGAGCAGAAACAACGCCATCAACGCCACGGCGGCACCGCCTATAATCTGGAACCCAACATCAAGGAAGGCCCCGGCGGCCTGCGCGACATCCAGATGGTGGGCTGGGTGGCGCACCGCCATTTCAACACCCAATCGTTGCACGGACTGGTGGATGCCGGTTTTCTGGAAGAACACGAGTACCTGGCCTTGCAGAAAGGACAGCGCTGGTTATGGAAACTGCGCTTTGCGCTGCATCAACTGGCCGGCCGCAAGGAAGACCGCCTGCTGTTTGACTACCAACCCACACTGGCCGCCCGCTTCGGTTATGAAGACGCGGGCATACGCAACCGGGCGGTGGAACAGTTCATGCAGGAATATTACCGCTGGGCCATGCGCCTGGAACGGCTCAATCATCGCCTGCTGCAACTGTTTGACGAAAGCATTCTCAAGGCCAAGCACCGGCACAAAACCACCCGCCTGGATGATGATTTCCGCATCGTCAACGACTTTATCGAAGCGGTGGACCCGCGGGTTTTCCGGCGCAAGCCCGAAAGCTGGTTTGCGCTGTTTGAACACCTGCAGAACCACTCCCGCATCCAGGGCATACGCGCCAGCACCGTGCGGGCCATGCGCCGCCACATCGACACCGTCGGCAGCCCCAACTTTCGTGACAACCCCAAGATCCAACAACAATTTCTGCGCATCGTCAAAAACCCCAACCGGGTGACTGAACAACTGTTGCGCATGAACCGCCTGGGTATTCTGGGCCGTTACCTGCCGCCATGGAAAAAAATCATTGGCCGCATGCAGTACGACCTGTTCCACGTCTATACCGTCGACCAGCACAACCTGTTTGTGGTGCGCAACCTGCGCCTGTTACGGTTGGGTAAAACCGGCCTGGACTTTGCCGAACAGCAAATGCAGGCCATCGAGAAGCCCTATGTGCTTTACCTGGCCGGCCTGTTCCACGACATTGCCAAGGGCCGCGATGGTTCCCATGCCGTGCTGGGCGCGGCCGATGCGCGGGAATTTGCCCGCCAGCATGGCCTGCCCCCTGAAGACGCAGAGCTGCTGGAGTGGCTGGTTCGGCAGCACCTGGCTTTTAGCGTCACCGCGCAAAAGAAAGACCTCAGCGACCCGCAGGTCATCGCCCGCTTTGCCAATGTGGTGGAAACCGAAGACCGCCTGCGCGCGCTCTACCTGTTGACCATCGCCGACATCGCCGGCACCGATCCCAAACTGTGGAACGACTTCAAGGACAGCCTGATGCGGGAGCTGTTTGTCAAAACCCAGGCCGCCTTGCGCGAAAACACCCCGGCTGACCTGCAACAACTGCGGCAGCAAAACCGTCAGGCCTGCATGAACGCTCTGCAAGGCCAGCCGGTACCGGGCTGGGAAGCCTTTATCCAGTGCCTGCCCGATCATATTTTCAACCGCTATAGCCCGGAAAAAATCACCCGCATTATTCGCCAGATTCTCACTGCCCGGGCTGTGGACAACGCCCGGCCGGTGGTGCACTTCAGCCCACGTGAGGACGGCCTGTGGGAACTGCTGGTGTACAGCCCGGACGATGCCGGTGTGTTCTACCGCATCGCCCGCAGTCTGCAGGCCGGCGGTTACAACGTTTTGGAAGCGCGCGTGTCTTCCACCACCGACGGCCACGCGCTGGACCTGTTTCTGTGCCAGGCCGACACCCAAGCCGTGGCCACCGACGACATGGCCCAGCGCCTGCAACGGGCACTGACTCAGGAAACCCTGCCGGCAACTGGCGGCCAACGCTACGCCTCACGGCGCTTGCGGCATTTTCATATCGCGCCGGAAATTCACTTGAAAGCCTATGAAAACGACCCCACTGAACACGTCATGGAGGTCATCTGTTCTGACCGACCCGGCGTGCTGGCCGACATTGCCGAAACCTTGCTGCGGCATGAGGCCGAAATACACGGCGCCAAAATCGCCACCTTTGGCAACCGCGTGGAAGACACCTTCTGGATCAGCGCCAGCGGTGGCCAGCCGCTGAACCCCCAACAACTCAAACACATCACCCACGCCCTGAAGGAGAAACTCAATGAACCGCGATGAAATCCGTCAACTGCCAGCCAAAACCCTGGAAAAGTTCATCAACGAAGCGTGGTTTGAAAAAGACAAACTGAGCCTCGAAGAACTGCGCGAAAAATACGCCGATTTAATTGACGAAGTGCTGGACCGGCTGGAAACCAATGCCCTGTGCGTGGTGGAAAAGACCGGCGATGCGTGGAAAACCCACGCCTGGATCAAACAGGCCATTCTGCTGTATTTTGTCGTGCGCGAGAAAAGACTCATCCCCAGTCTGCCGGCCAATTATTACGACAAGGTGCCGGTGCGGTTCAAACACCCGGATGAAGAAGAATTTGAACGCGTCGGCGCGCGCGTGGTGCCCACCGCCATCGTCCGGCGCGGGGCCTACATCGGCAAAAATGCCATCCTTATGCCCAGCTACACCAACATTGGCGCGCACGTGGGCCAAAACACGCTTATCGACACCTGGGCCACCGTGGGGTCGTGCGCCTACATAGGCAATGACGTCCACATTTCCGGTGGTGCCGGCATTGGCGGTGTGCTGGAACCCCTGCAAGCCACTCCCACCATTATCGAAAACAACTGCTTTATTGGCGCCCGTTCGGAAATCGTCGAAGGCGTGCGCGTGGGCGAAGGCAGCGTCATTTCCATGGGCGTCTTTATCGGCCAGAGCACCAAAATTTACGACCGCAAAACCGGCGAAATCTTTTATGGCGAAGTCCCGCCGTGGTCGGTGGTGGTGCCCGGCTCCCTGCCTTCGGAAGACGGCAAGTACAACCTCAACTGCGCGATTATCGTCAAGCGCGTAGATGCCAACACCCGTTTCAAGACTTCCCTGAATAACCTGCTGCGCGATGAGCTGGACGGATGAGGGAAGCACACGACCTGACCATTTACGGCATCCCCAATTGCGACAAGGTGCGCACGATGATGAAATGGTGCCGCGAGCATGGCCTGCCCTGTCAACTGCACGACTATCGGCGGGACGGATTGGATGAAGCGTTACTGGATCAATTACTGCAGCAGTTCCCGTTTGATGCGCTGCTGAACAAACGCAGCAGCACCTGGCGAACACTGGCCGAAGACCGCAAACAGCATCCGGACAAAAGCCTGCTGGGCGAATACCCGACGCTGATTAAACGGCCGATTGTGCACTGGCAGGGAAACTGGCTGCTGGCCGCCACGCCTAAACAACTGGCAGAACTACTGCAATGAGTGAGACCAACACCACCCCCGATGCCGTCATCGATCTGGCCTGCGAGCTGATTCGCCGGCCATCGACCACGCCAGATGATGCCGGCTGTCAGCCCCTGATTGGTGAGCGCTTGCAAAAGGCAGGATTTGTGATTGAAAACCATCGCTTTAGCGAGGTGGACAACCTGCTGGCGGTGCACGGCAGCGGTTCACCGTCGCTGGTGTTTGTGGGTCACACCGACGTGGTGCCCGCCGGAGACGCCAACCAGTGGCGTCACCCGCCTTTTGCCGCCGTCAGCGAAGGCGATCGGCTGTACGGACGGGGCGCGGCGGACATGAAAGGTTCCGTGGCCGCCATGGTGGTGGCGCTGGAAGAATTTGTCAGCCAGCACCCCGACCACCCCGGCACCGTCGCCCTGATGCTCACCAGCGATGAAGAGGGCGAGGCCATCCATGGCATCCGGCAGCTCATGCCAGCCATTGCCAACAGGCACCATTTCGATTATGCCCTGGTGGGCGAACCATCCAGCCACCAGCGTCTGGGTGATACCGTGCGCATCGGTCGTCGCGGCTCCCTGCACGTGCAAGCCACCGTGCTGGGCAAACAGGGCCACGTGGCCTACCCGGAACTGGCGGACAACCCCATCTTTTCCGCCGCCCGCTTTATCACCGGGCTGGCAAACACCCAGTGGGATCAGGGCAACGCCGATTTTCCGCCCACCAGTTTCCAGATCGCCAACATCACCGCAGGCACTGGCGCGGCCAACGTGATTCCCGGTCAGCTGCACTTTCAGGGCAATTTCCGTTTCAGCCCCGAAAGCACGCCCGAATCCCTGCAGGCCCGTTTTGAGGCCATCGCCCGGGAAACCGGCACGCACATCGAGACCCGCTGGCAACTGTCCGGCGAGCCTTTCTATGCCAGCGACCGGCGATGGCGGGAAATTGTGCGGGACGTCATCCAGGCCAAAACCGGCCAGAAACCCGTCATGAACACCGCCGGTGGCACGTCTGACGGGCGTTTTCTTGCGCCCCATGGCACCCAGGTGGTAGAGTTGGGGCCTGTCAACGCCACCATTCACCAGGTGAATGAATGGGTTTCGCAAAAGGACTTGCGTCTGCTGAAAAGCCTGTACGCAGCCATCATGGAGGCGGTTTTGCGCTCAGGTGCCTGAGAAAGCTCTGATTGAATCTGCATATTCAATCAGAGCTTCCCTGAGGGGGTCGCCATGTTTCACTTTACTACCCGCCTGATTACTCACAGCACTGTGTGTGCACTGTCGCTGTTTTTTGCCGCCACCGCCGTGGCCGAATCCACCTGGTTGAAAAACCTGTCCGC
>JALWKC010000267.1 GCA_026996795.1 Lysobacterales bacterium
ACAGATTGTCGGGTTTTCCATGGGCACCTGGTTTCTGGCCACGGCATTGTCCGAAACCCTGGCCACTCGCCTGTCCAAGATGGCAGCTGCCGATGTGTCACCGGATGGCCTGGCAATGACCCTGGCCGAGCAAGCAGCCAGGTATGCCGAACTGTTTGATTTTCTCTTCAAGCTGGGTGTCGGTTCGGGCATAGTCCTGCTACTATTGACGCCGTTTTTGAAGAAACTGATGCATGGGATCCACTAAGGAGCCTCTGATTGAATCGTGACACGGCATCTTGCGGCGTAAAATCGTCCATTTCTGCGTTGCAAACCTTCACAATAGCCTTGCTATTGCGTGCGGTTTGCGCCTTGAACTGAACAATTTTTCACGACAATCTGTTCGCGCCAGATTCAATCAGAGCTTCCTTAAACAACCCGTGCCTGAGAAATTATTGAAAACCGCTGACGTGTTTTCCTTTTATTAAACGCCACCAGTTGCGAGGGTTAAACCAATGAATCAAAGTGCCACCATGTCTCGTCATGGTATTCCGCCGGTTGAAGTGATGAATCACCCGGCCGGGTTGTTCATTCTGTTCTTTACTGAAATGTGGGAACGTTTCAGTTATTACGGCATGCGCGCCTTGCTGGTGCTGTTTCTGGTCAGTGATCTGTCTGCCAATGGCTGGGGCTGGCCGCGCGAAGAAGCCTTGGGTCTGTATGGTACGTATACCGGCCTGGTTTACCTGACCCCGATTCTGGGCGGTTACCTGGCCGATAAACTGCTGGGCTTTCGACTGGCTGTGGTTCTTGGTGCCCTATTGATGACCCTGGGTCACGCTTCCATGGCCCTGAACACTGAGTTTTTCTTTTACAGCGGCTTGGGGCTGCTGATTGCCGGAAACGGTTTGTTCAAACCCAACATTTCCTCGATAGTTGGTGGTTTGTATTCCAAAGGCAGTGACCGCAAGGACGGTGCTTACACCATTTTCTACATGGGCATCAACGCTGGTGCTTTTCTTGGCATTCTGCTGTGTGGCTACGTGGGTGAAACCGTGGGCTGGCATTACGGTTTTGGTTTGGCCGGTATTTTCATGTTTCTGGGCATGATGCAGTTTATTTTTGCCCAGAAGATGTTTGGTGATATTGGCGCCAAACCATCCGCTAAGACCCAAATCGACAAGCCCGAAGACCCCGAAGTGGAAGAAGAAAACCCCACCGTGGTGCGTGATCGGTTGATTGTGATTGGTGTGCTGGCCTTTTTTACCATTTTCTTCTGGATGGCTTTTGAACAGGCCGGTGGTTCCATGACCATCTTTGCCAAAGACTACACCCAGCGAGTGCTGACCGGTGAGGCGGCCAGCTGGTTTGTGTGGGTGAACACCGCCTTGACCCTTGGGCCCATCGCCATCATCTCCTATGTGCTGTTTTTGCTGTTCAAGTCCACCTTCCGTTTCATTCCTCTCAGTAACCTGATTCTGGCTGGGGCTTTTGCCCTGATCTGGATAACTGCCCTGTGGATGGTGTACAGCCAGCTGACTTCCACGGCCTATCAGGTGAGCTATGAGGCTGACAACACCGAGGTGGTGACCAAGGTTCGGGTTAGCAACCCGGACTTGAAACCCGGCGACAAGCTGCACCTGCTAAAGCTGGATGAAGACAAATTCCGCATTATCGAAGACGCCGACATTCCCAAGCTTGACAACCTGATTGAAGCCAAAGTAAAAGCCAAAATTGCTGGGGAGGTGGAAGTGGCCGCCTCCTGGTTTGGTATTCTCAATTCGTTCTTTATTATCGCGTTCGCGCCCTTGTTTTCACGCATTTGGGAAAGCAAGTTCAACCCTTCGGCGCCGGTCAAGTTTGCTCTGGGCCTGTTTTTGTTGGGTGCCGGTTTTGCAGTGTTGGCCTATGGCGCCTCCACCATTCCCAAGGGCGCGGCCACGGCATCGGTCAGCCTCTGGTTCCTGGTGATTGCCTACTGGTTCCACACCATGGGCGAACTGGCCTTGTCGCCGGTTGGCCTGTCCTACGTCAGTAAGCTGTCCCCATCGCGACTGGTTGGTCTGATGTTTGGTATCTGGTTCTTGTCCAATGCCGCAGCCAACAAGCTCGCCGGCATGACAGGCAGTCTGATTGACACCATTTCCGCGCAATACGGGCTCAGCTCTTTCTTTTTGATTTTCACTGTGC
>JALWKC010000268.1 GCA_026996795.1 Lysobacterales bacterium
CGGCGTGAAGTGGCGTAAGTCAGGTAGAGTTTTTTCTCCGCCCGGGTGATGCCCACGTAACACAGTCGCCGTTCTTCGGCCAGCTGTTCAGGGGCATCCATGGACCGCTGGTGCGGGAACAGTCCTTGTTCCAGGCCAATCAGAAACACCACCGGAAATTCCAGCCCTTTGGCGCTGTGCAGCGTCATCAACTGCACGGCAGGCTGATCCTTGTCAGCCTGGTCGCCGGCATCCAGCGACACCTGGGCCAGAAACGAGGCCAGGGTGGAAAGACCCGCCAGTTCGTCCTCTTCCGGTTTGCTGAAGTTTTCAGCCGCGTTGATGAGTTCCTCAATGTTTTCCAGCCGCGTCACCGATTTTTCCGGCGGTTCCTTCAGGTAATGGTCCTTCAGGCCGCTGCGTTCAATGATGTTTTCCAGCAGTTGATGCAAGGGCGCTTCGGGCGGGCCTTCTGCGTCGCCGTCATTGGCTTGCGGGTCAAGGCGGGCGTGATCGAGTTCATCAATCAAATTGACAAAGCCGGCCAGGGCGGTGGCCGCGCGCGGGGTGAGTTTTTTCTGTTGCAGCAGTTGCAGACTGGCATCCCACAGGCTGAGGCGTTCGTAATTGGCCACCGAACGGATGTGATCGAGGGTTTTCTTGCCCAGCCCGCGCGTGGGCGTGTTGATGATGCGCTCGTAGGCCACGTCGTCGTGGCGGTTGTTAATCAGTCGCGCATAAGCCAGCACGTCCTTGATTTCCAGCCGCTCGAAGAAGCGCAAGCCGCCATAAACCCGATAGGCGATGCCGCGTTTGAGCAGGGTTTCTTCAATCAGCCGCGATTGCGCGTTGGAACGGTAAAGCACCGTAATGCGGTCAGGGGCGGTGCCGGTCTCAATGGCTTTTTCGATTTCATCGCTCACGAAGGCCGCTTCGTCGTATTCGGAATAGGCGCCATATACCTGGATTTTTTCGCCGCGCTCCCCGGCGGTCCACAATTCCTTGCCCAGGCGCTGGTCGTTATGGGCAATGACGGCATTGGCGGCTTCCAGAATGGTGGCGGTGGAACGGTAATTCTGTTCCAGCCGATAGGACTGCGCTTGCGGAAAATGACGGGTGAAGTTGAGGATATGATCCACTCGCGCGCCGCGCCAGGCGTAAATGCTCTGGTCGTCATCGCCCACCACCATGACCGAATTATTGTCGCCGGCCAGCAGGCGGATAAAGGCCGACTGGATGCTGTTGGTATCCTGGAACTCGTCCACCAGAATGTGCTTGAAGCGTTCGCGGTAGTGCGCCAGCACCGACGGATTATTCAGCAGCAACTCGTGCGCGCGCAGGAGCATTTCGGCAAAGTCCACCGCCCCGGCGCGTTGCAGGTGATCGTCGTAGGCTTCGTAGATGCGAATCCACTGGCGCGTCATGTCATCGCCAAAGTGGTCGATGGACGCAGGCCGGATGCCTTCGTTTTTCTTGTTGTTGATATAGCCTTGGGCCTGACGCGGTGGCCATTGTTTTTCATCCAGCTCCAGGTCTGCCAGCACGCGCCGTATCAGCCGGTATTGGTCTTCGCTGTCCAGAATCTGGAAGTTTTGCGGCAGCTGCGCTTCTTCGTGATGGCGAGACAGCAGGCGCAGGGCGATGCCGTGAAAGGTGCCTATCCACAGGTTACGGGTGGGCCGGTTGAGCATCTGGCCAATGCGGTTGCGCATTTCAGCCGCCGCCTTGTTGGTGAAGGTGACAGCCAGGATGCTCCACGGAGAAACGCCTTCGGCGGCCAGTAACCAGGCCATGCGATGCACCAGCACCCGGGTTTTACCGGAACCGGCGCCAGCCAGCACCAGCGCGTGGCGGGCTTCTGTGGAAACGGCTTCCTGTTGGGCGGGGTTGAGGCGTTCGAGAATCTGTTGTGGGTGCATGGGTTCAGGTGTTCCAGCCGCCTATCAGGCGTTCGGCAGTGGGGTTGGTGCGCAGTTCATTGACCACGTTCAGGCGCAAATGCTCCCCGAACAGTGATTGCAGGTGCTGCGGGATGGTATTCAGGGCTTCGGGCGTCAGCGGGTACAGGTGCTGCAGGTGGCGACCGTTATCCTGACTCAGGGTGTAGGCCACCGTGCCCAGGCCGGGAATGTGTTGTTCGGTGACAGTGACACCACGGGTCTCATCGATGGGGGCATGAATTTCCGTGAAAAAATCCTCGTTGACCACTTGCTGATTGATGCCGCCCAGGCAGATTTTCTGTTGCGATTCGGGCCATTGCCTTGGGAGGTACTGGCGCACATCCAGGCCGTGGGACTGCATCACCGCCACGCCCTGCCGCTGACGTTGCAGCCAGCGTAACCAGCCCTGGCGGCGTTCATCAGCCGGCAGGGCCTTGCCGGGGCCGTGAGTGGCCCAGAAGTCGTAGCTGAAAAAGGGCGTAAAGACCAGCTGCTGGTAAAGAAAATAATCATTATGGCAGGGGCTGTGCTGGCGCAGTTGCGGTTGTTGGCTGAGCAGGGCGGCTTCAATAATTTCCCACTCAGGCAAAAAGCCGGCGTGTTCAAACTGGGTGCGCATCATGGCTGACAAGTCCAGCAGACTGAGAAAATTAGCGTGCTCAATGGGGGTGTCCAGTGCCTGGCTCAATAGCTGCTGGGTTTGTGCCGATACCAGGCCACGGTCCATCAGCTGCGATTCAAAGCGATCGGCCACCGACTCATTGGCTGTGACCAGCACAAAAGGCATGAGCAGCAAGGGGCCGGGGTGAGGCGCGGGCTGTTGTGTCAGGCCCTCGGGCAACTCGCCGGCGGCGTTGCTGCCAATAGTCAGCAGTTTGCCCTTGTTTTCCGGGCCACTGGTGGCAGCTTGCAGGTAGCGCAACAGGTGTTCATGCACGGGGAAACCCGGCTGCAGTAACTCAGCCGGCTCATACAGGGCAGCCACCAGCGCCAGCTCGGCAGCCGGTGGGCTGTGCTGGGAGTCGTCTTTGTTCAGGGCGGAAGCCAGTTCCAAGGACAAGGCCCGTCCCAGGCTTTGGGCGACGGTTTTTTCCACGGCGGGCACTCGCAATGGCAAAGGCGGCCGTTCAATGGCCACCACACCGCGCAAGACATGGGGTGATGTTTCGGTGGATTGGTTTTCGGTTTTCATGCCAGGCGCATTATAGCGCGTTCCGCTGTTGAATCCGTTGTTGAAACTGTCTGGTTATGTGGTGGTAACGTGATGTTTCGTGACGTTTCGTGACGTCAACGCCATGCTGTTTTTTCGTAAATACCTGAACTGGCCAGAAGGCCGGTTCCTGCTCACAGGCGGTTTTCATGACCAGTGGCACAGGAATAAGCACTCGGGGTGGACTAGACTTGAGACTGTCCCGACCTGTGGGGGATAAGGTTTCTGCCATCAGAGCGGAAAAATACACGCATTTGTGGCCTGGCATCCATAGCGATCATGCCAGGGGAACAGGAGGAACACCGAATGAACAAAATATCACAGAACATTTCACAGAACCGGGTAGGCACTGGCCGTGCACGACTTTCTTTGATGGCGATGGCGTTGGTCGCCACCACGCTGGTTTTTGGCAGCGCTTGCAGCACCGGTAGCTACACCGAACAACGCACTGAGCAACGCACTGAACAATGGCATTTCGAGGCCACGCCCGATACCCGCTTGAGCATAGGCAATGTTCACGGCTCGATCCGTATCGAAACCCGTGAAGGCAAAGGCATCGATGTCCAGGCCGTTATCCGGGCCAAAACAAAGGAAGACCTGGAGCGTTTGTTTGTTGAGGTCAAGCAGGATGGCGAACACATCAGGCTGGCTCGTAAAGTGCGAAAAAAAGGCTGGTTTAACCGTAATGGCGTCAATGGCAGCATTGACTTTATCGTTCAGGCACCGGCATCAACCCGCCTGGATGCCATTGATACGGTCAGTGGGGATGTGACCGTGCTGGGCAACAGCAAGGCGGTAAACGTTGATACAGTCAATGGTGACGTTGATTTACAGCGCATGACCGGTTCGGTATCGGTGGATGTGGTCAACGGCGACATCACCCTGGAGATGCAACGTTTGGGTGAGGGCCAAAAAGTGGAACTGGACAGCGTCAATGGCGACATGAAGATAACGCTGCCAGCAGATGCCTCGGCCCGGCTGCAGATTGACACGGTCAATGGCGACATCAAAACCGAAGGCTTTGACATCAATCAGGACACCGGCTGGGTCGGCAAGGAAGCTAGGGTTGAACTGGGTTCCGGCAAGGCCCTGCTGTCGCTGGACACGGTGAATGGCGACATGGAAATCATCAAGCAGTAACGGCTGGCTAATTTTCGCTGTCTGGAGGTGAAGCCGGCGGTGTGCTCGCTGATGCGTCCATTTCGTCAAACCAGTGCTGCAGCGTGCGGGCCACTTCTTCCTTGCCGGTGTTGCGCAGGGCGGAAAAAGTCTGTACGCTGGCGCTGGGTGCAATGGCCTGCAAATCCCGTTTGACCGCCATCAGCGTCTGTTTGATTTTGCCGGACTTGAGTTTGTCTGCCTTGTTCAGCAGCACGTGGGACTTCAAGCCGTTTTCGTGCGCCCAGGCCAGCAGGTTGCGATCAAATTCCCGCAGGGGATGGCGGATGTCCATCACCACCACCAACCCGATCAGGCTTTCCCGTTCCGTCAGGTAGCGGTTGATTTCCTGCTGCCAGTGGCGCTTGATTTTTTCCGGCACCTTGGCATAGCCATAGCCGGGCAGGTCAACAATGCGTTTGTTATCGCCCAGATCAAACACATTCAGCAATTGCGTGCGCCCGGGCGTCTTGCTGGTCTTTGCCATGCGCTTGTCGCCGGTGAGGCTGTTGAGCGTAGTTGACTTGCCGGCATTGGAACGCCCGGCAATGGCAATTTCCATGCCTTCATCCGGCGGCAGCTGGCTGATTTTGTGGGCGCTGGTCAGGTACTGACAGTTTTTGAAAAGTTGGCTCATGGGGATGTGAGGGAAACGCTGATCGAATCGTGAACTCGCTTCTTATCCCTGAAATATCAGATCACTTCGCCTAGGGAGCCTCTGATGGAATCCTGACACGGCATCTTGCGGCGTCAAATCGTCCATTTCTGCGTTGCAAACCTTCACAATAGCTTGCTATTGCGTGCGGTTTGCGCCTTGAACTGAACAATTTTGCACTAGAATCTGCTCGCCTCAGATTCAATCAGAGGCTCCCTTGTTCTCGAACATTTCAGGCACAACGGGCTTTGTCCGGATTCAATCAGCGTTTCCTTGGCGAAAACATTCATGATACCACCTGCCTGGCCGCACTGACAATGCAGCACAGGTTGTGGCGAAGTTTGACCGGCGTCATCAAATGCCGTGAGGTAAGGCCTTCACCGGCATTTTTCCTGCCAAAGGGGACGCAAGGAAAGGAGCCATCCAGTATAATGGCGGCTTTGATTCCTTCAACTCTCTTTTAGACCGCTCAAGGGGCAAGCAATGAAGAAAATGATTCTGGTTTTGAGTGCGGTGCTGATCGGCATGACCGTACAGGCCGAAGAAAACCCACTGGTGAAAGGCGATGCCACAGCCGGTAAAGCCAAGGCAGCCGCCTGCGCGGCCTGTCATGGCGCCGATGGCAACAGCAGCAACCCCATGTGGCCAAAACTGGCCGAACAGCACGCACTGTATCTGCAGCGTCAGCTGAAATTGTTCAAGCAGGGTTTACGTCCGGCCACCACCATGGCGGGCCTGGCCGCGCCATTGAGTGAACAGGACATGGCTGATCTGGCGGCCTATTTCGAAAGTCAGAAACGCCAACCCGGCATGGCAGATGAAGCGTTGGTGGAACTGGGCCGTCGCGTGTATCACGGCGGTAACCTGAAAACCCACGTGCCGGCCTGCGCGGCCTGTCATGGTCCGGTGGGTGAAGGCAATCCCCTGTCAAAATACCCGTCCCTGGCCAGTCAGCACGCCACCTACGTGGAAGACCGCCTCAAGGCTTTCCGCGCCGGTGAGACCTGGGGCGATGCTGATGATGTCAATGGCAAGATCATGGCGGATGTGGCCAAAAACATGACCGACGATGAGATCAAGGCCGTTTCCTCCTACATTCAGGGACTCTACCCGAACGAATAGAGAGTCGAAACTGGCAATAAATGAGGGTGGCCATTCAGGTTCATAGTGGTTTTGAGAAAGCCAGTCTGGTTAACGAGAATGCCATCTTTGCCAGGTATTAGCCCGAAACCCGCGGGTTTTTTTGTGGTCGAACGAAAACCTTTGGCCTACAATGTGGGTCTTGTTTTTGTCTCAACCCGATACAGCCCAACCAGGAGTCATGGCATGAAAAAAACCACGCTGATCCCCTTTATGATAGTCGCCCTGTTTTTCCTTAATGCCTGCCAGAGTAGCGAACAAGCCACAGACGCTTCCACCGTGGCCAGAGAAACCAGCCAGGTGGTCAGTGAAGTGAAAGAAAAAGTGAAAAACACCGTAACAGACACTGTGGCGGAAAAAACGGCCCAACTGACAGAACAGGCCGCCCCGGCCGCCGACAAGGTCATGCAGCAGGCCGTGCCTTATGAAGAAGGCATCCATTACGACAAGCTGTCCCGTCCTTTCGACACTGGTGACAAGGAACACGTGGTGGTGTACGAGTTTTTTGGTTACACCTGCCCCCATTGCAGCAATTTCCAACCGTACATGAACTCGTGGCATGGCAAATTCCCCAAGAATGTCAAGCTGGTGCGTGTGCCAGTGGTTTTCCACCCCACTTGGGAACCGTATGCCCGCACCTACCACACCGCCGAGATGATGGGCCTGACCGAGAAAACCCACCAGGCCATGTTTGATGCCATTCACAAGGAAAGAAAGCGCATGCGCACCATTGAAGACATTGCGCAGTGGTATCACGACAAGTTTGGCGTCAACAAGGACGAATTTCTGTCCACTGCCAAGTCCTTTGCCGTGGAAAGCAAGCTGGGACAGGCCGAGCGCATGCGTGCGGCCATGAACGTGACTTCCACGCCCACGCTGGTGATCGACGGCAAGTACAAGCCCAATCCCCGTGGACTGGGCTCGCACAAGGCCGTGATTCAGGCCAGTGATTACCTGATTCAGCGCAGCCTGCAGGAAAAGGGCCTGGCTGGAAAAGGCGCTAACGGCTAAAGGGCATCCTGAACGCATTCGTTTGCTTTTTGGCTTTGGGCCAGATTTGAAAAAAGTCGCCACCGGCGGCTTTTTTCTTGCTTGGTGACAACGTCGGCAGGGAGCTTCTGATGAGAGGGAATTTTCCGCATGGGATCGCCGGCAAACAGGTTTTCTGCCCGCTTTTCGGCTAAAATGCCGGTCATTTCCCATTCCTACATTTCGAGGTTGTTATGCGCATTGGCATCCCCAAAGAAACCAAAACCCTGGAAGGCCGTGTGGCCCTGGTACCGGCTGCGGCCGCGGATCTGGTGAAAGCCGGTCACAAAGTCTTCATTGAGCACAACGCCGGCGTTAAAAGTGGCTTTGCCGATAGCGATTACGAAGCTGTTGGCGTGACGGTCAAGCCGGATGCGGCTTCGTTGTATGAAGCCGGTGAGATGATTGTTAAGGTCAAGGAACCGATTGCCGGTGACCTGCAGCACCTGCGCAAGGACCATCTGCTGTTTTGCTACCTGCACCTGGCCGCCGAGCCGGAGCTGACCCAAAAACTGCTGGATATCGGGCTGACCGGCGTGGCCTTTGAAACCGTTGAAGAAGCCGATGGTTCGCTGCCCTTGCTGGCACCCATGAGCATCATTGCCGGTAAGATCGCCACCCAGGTGGGCACTCACTTGCTGCATCAGCCAGCCGGTGGCAAGGGCGTTTTGCTGGGTGGCCTGCCATCCACCGAGCGTGGCAAGGTGGTGGTGCTGGGCGCCGGTGCTGCCGGTGGCAATGCCGCGGCCCTGGCCGCCGCGGGTGGTGCCAATGTAGTGGTTTTTGACAAACGCCAGGATCGCCTGGCAGAAATGATGGCCTTGGGGCCCAATGTAACCGCGCTGTATCCCTATGAGGAACAGGTGGCCAAGGAAATTTCCGACGCCGATCTGGTTATCGGCGCGGTGCTGGTGACCGGAGCCAGGGCACCGCACGTGATTTCCGAAGACATGGTCAGAAACATGCAACCCGGATCAGTGATTGCGGACATTTCCGTCGATCAGGGTGGCTGCGTGGAAACCACCCGGCCAACCACCTGGGAAAATCCCACCTTTGAAAAACACAGTGTGATTCATTTTTCCGTCACCAACATGCCTGGCTCGGTGCCACGCACGTCCACCCAGGCCATTTCCGCAGCCATTCTGCCTTATGTGCAACGCCTGGCACAGCCTGACTGGAAGGACGTGCCTTCGCTGCACAAGGGCATCAACGTGGAAAATGGCCAAATCGTTCACCCTGCATTACAATAATTCCTCATCGAACCGCAGCCGTTGCCCGAGGCAGTGGCTGCGGCATTAAAACCGGCCCTGCCACGCAGGTGGGGTCTTCCGCCTCGAGGAATAAGCTTTGAGCCAGCTTTCCGGACACATCCGCAACCGCCTGCGCGAAAGCGCGCTGTTTTTGCTGGTGCCGGTGGCTGCTTACGTCCTGCTCTCGCTGTTCACCTACAACCCCCAGGATCCGGGTTCTTTTTCCGCTTCGCAAGTGGACAGGATTCGCAACCTGGGCGGTGTAACCGGCGCCTGGCTGGCGGATTTTCTGCTGCACTTTTTTGGCTACCTGGCCTACCTGATTCCCCTGGGGCTGATTTTTGTCGCCTGGCGCCTGTATCGCCAACCCGAAGCCGAAGAACTGACCTGGCTGGACACCGCCATCAAGGTGGGCGGCTTTCTGGCGGCCCTGCTGGCTGGCACGGCGCTGGCCCATTACTACGTGGACACCGGTGGCCAACCGTTTTCCGGTGGTGGCATTTTGGGCGAGGTGGTGGGGGTGGCCTTGCACAAGGGCTTTGGCCTGTTGGGAGCCAGTTTGATCCTGATGGCCGCTTTTCTGGCCGGCATCACCCTGTTCACCGGCTTGTCCTGGATTGCCCTGATCGACAAGGTAGGACAATGGACGCTCAATGGCCTTAAATGGCTGGGTAGCCTTAAAGGGCGTTTTATGGACTGGCGCGAAGGCCGCAAGGCCCGCGCGGCCCGGGAAGAAGTGCGCAAGATCGACACGCGCAAGCAACAGCAGCGTACACCGCCGGTGATTGAAGCGGCCAAACCGCCGGTCAAGGTCAGCAAGCGGGCGGTGGTGGAAAAACAGATTCCGTTATTTGAAACCTTGCCAGCGGGCAAGTTGCCGCCATTGACCTTGCTGGATGACCCACCCGCGCAGCAGGGCGGGTACTCGCAGGAAGAGCTGGAAGTGCTGTCGCGTCAGGTGGAAAGAAAGCTGGCCGACTTCAAGGTGGAGGTCAAGGTGGTGGGCGTGCTGCCCGGGCCGGTGGTGACCCGGTTTGAGCTGGAACCCGCGCCCGGGGTTAAGGTCAGCCAAATCGTCAATCTGGCCAAGGACATTGCCCGCGG
>JALWKC010000269.1 GCA_026996795.1 Lysobacterales bacterium
GACGATACCAGCGACCCTGACCCAACGCACGAGCCCGTGCTGATCACCGAAAGCCTGCCTGAAAGCGCCCAAGCGCCGGTGCACATCATCAAAAAACGCTCCCTGGCCGGCTTGCTTGGCCTGCTGTTCGGGGCCGCTGCCCTGGGCGGGCTGGGCTACTGGTATTACCTGCAAAACGGCTGGCACTGGCCACCGGCCAGCACCGCCCGCGTCAAGCACGCCGACCTGCGCGCACTGGAAAAGCGCCTGCGCGATGATTTCAACAGCCAGCTGAAACAGATTTCCAAACAACTGGCGCAAAATGCCGTTCCCACCGGAAACGCAAGCACGCCAGCGGCTGACACCACAGTGCTTACCGAACAAATCCATACCCTGCAAACACGGCTGGACGAGCTGCAACAGCAGCTGCAATCCCTGCCCCAAGGGCAATCCACGGCCAACCAGATGGCCGAAACAAACAGCGCCCAAGTAAACGAACAACTGGCGGCCCTGCAAAACCAGCTGCAACAGGCCAGCGAACAGATTCAGGCCCTGCAAACCGCCCTGGCCGAAAGCCGCGAAACCACCCAGGCGCAATTGGCTCACTGGCAACAACAACTGGAAGCGGCCCTGGCCGAGGGCACAGCACGCGCCGCCGACTCCTCCGGTCTGGCGATCAATCCGCAAACCGCACAGGACCTGAGCCGCCAGCTCTACCTGCAACAGGCCCTCAACGCACTGACTTCTGCCCGCCTGGCACTGGATGTGCAACAGCGTCCGCAGGCCGCCATAGTGGCTTTGCAACAGGCCGCCGAAGCGCTGGATGCCGCCAAAGCCAACACCGAAGCCCGGGCCGTGCGCGATGCCCTGACACAGTTGCAACAGGCCGTCGCACAAGCCGACCCAAGCCCCGCCACCCTGGCCGAAACCATGCAGGCCATCGGTCAATGGCACTGGCAGCCACCAGCGCAGGCGACCAACACCACCGGGAAAGAAGAAGGCAGCTGGCTGGGCAAGCTGATTGTGATCAAGAAAATTGACCAGCCGCAACAGGCCGCCATGACACTGGCCGAGGAAACCGCGCTCAAGAACCAGGTGCTGGATGCCCTGAATGCCACGGCGCTGGCACAGCAAAGCGGCGATCAGGCACGCTGGCAACAGCATTTGAGCCGCGCCATCGAACGGCTAGAGCCCTATGCCGAAACCCAGCCAACCCTGGCTGCGGCCATCAACACCCTGGAAACCCTGCGCCAGCACAACGTCACTCCCCAATGGCCGGATCTGGAACCCATCCGCCAGGCCGTGGAACAAGCCATGAATCGCACTGAGCGCACAGACAAGCCAGAAAACAAAGAAAACGAAAACACAGAAAACAGCGGAAACAGCCCCACATGAAAAAGATCATCAGCCTGATTGTGGCCGTGGCGCTGGTGGCCACCGCCGCCTGGTTCACCCCCAAACTCATGGCCGACCCGGGCGTGCTGGTGCTGCGCCTCGGCGGCTACCAGATCGAAATGCGCGCGCTGGTGGCCTTTGGGCTGCTGATAATGGGCATTGTGCTGTTCTGGCTGCTGGTGTGGCTGATCCGCGCCCCGCGTCAGGCCGCGCGCGGGCTGGCCAACCGCCGTGGCCGCAGCCTGTTCAGCAAGGGCCTGCTGGCCCTGTCCGAAGGCCGCTGGGACAAAGCCGAAAAATGGCTGAGCGCCAGCGCCAGAAACAGCCCGTCACCAGAACTCAGCTACATGGCCGCAGCCCGCGCCGCCATCGCCAAAAACCGCCCGGAACAGGCCGAGGAATACCTGAACCTGGCCGAAGGACACATCGACAACCCGCTCACGGTGGACCTGACCCGGGCCGAACTGTGGCTGAAAACCGGACAAACCGACAAAGCCATGGCCCTGCTGCAGCGCATCCTCAAAAGCTACCCCAACAACCCGCGCGCCCTCAGCCTGTTGCTGCAGGCCGCGCCGCGCCACAACCGCTGGGACGCCATCCGCCAGCACCTGCCCAAAGCCCGGCGGCTGGGCCTGCTGCCACCCCAACAAGCGCAACAACTGGCGCACGAAAGCCTGCAACAGGCGCTGCAAAACCCCACTGACGAATACGCCCTGCTGAAAACCTGGGCCGAAGCGACCAAAGCCGAAAAAGCCGAGCCGGATAACCTGATCGCCTTCGCCCGCAGCGCGGCACGCCTGGGTCTGGCCAACGAAGCCCTCACGCCACTGGAAAAACACCTGAAAAAACACGGCCTGGCCAGCCCCACCGCTGATCACAACAGTGACCACAACGATCTGCTGGACACCTGGGTGGAAATCGCCTCGGCACGGCCCGATCACCTCATCGCCCAGGCCGGCAAATGGCTGAAAAAACACCCCGACAACGCCGCCTTGTACAAAGCCCTGGGCATCGGCTGGATGCAAAAAGGCGACCAGCACAAGGCCCTGGAAAACTTCGAAAAAGCCGCCCAGTTGGGCAACGACCGCCAGGTCCTGCTGGCATTGGCCAACCTGCACGAAGCCCTCGGCAACCCCGGCGCCGCACTGGAATACCACAAACGCGCCAACAGCCAGCAACCGCTGGTGGTACACACCCAGCCCGCCACCTGAATCACCACCGGCATGAGCGCCTTTTCTCGCCCCGTTTTCACCGGGCACTCATTAACCTGGCCATAAATCTGCCCTTTAGGTGCACTTACCCGCCTCACCACGCGTAAGCCGAGGTTAAAAGAAATCTTCCTCCTCCAAGACCGAAATTTCCTCAAGCAACGCTTCGGAGAACACCCAGTCTTGCAGAATTTCGGCAGACTCGTCCTCTCCCAGCGCCTCTCTCACCATCTCACTCCCTGAGTCATCCTCCATCCCCCAGTTTTTTTCAAGCCAATGCGGTTGCAAGCGGCCGAACTCATCGTGATCAACCGCTTCCGGAGGCACCAAAAATGATTGCCGATCGGATTGGCAAGAAGGAGGCGCCCACAAATGGCCTCGACTGAGAAGAAAGTTATGGTGATTCACGCACCCTTCATAGTGCCGAAACAGCCCCTCCCATCCCTCATCAACCATCGCAATAGTTTTCCGACAAAAGAAACAAATAACCATAAAACACGCTCCGTGATTGCTAAATGCGCAGTCATTCTAGGTAACTGGGGAAACAGAACGGGACAAGCCGCCCAAGCTCGTCATCCACTAGTAAAGCATCACTCATGCTGGTTTTGCCGTATCATGCGAGCGTAAAGGTGTTCAAGGCGTTGCTTATGGGTGGCCACCTCGCCCTCAAACGGTAAAAGAATCAAACGAGAACCACCTCCCGGTATTGAAATAGAACGCCAATGCTGCAAGCGGTGACTCCTCAGCTCATCCCGGTTAAGAATCATTTGGCGGCAGACGAAACAAATAACCATGTTGTTTTTCCTTTTATGTGAAGGGTATCTGTTATCCGCCACCCACACTTATTCAGTACAGTCGGTCCAGAGCGAACGCTTCTTGGCCGTGAAATCTTGCCTGTCAAACCCGGAGTCAATTAAACTGGCAGCCAGTGCTGCAACGAAGCCTCGCCATTTGAACCTGCCTGAAGCCCATGCAACTTGATCTGTTTGAAAACCTTAGCCCCAGCGCGAATGACCGGGAAATACTGGCTGAAGGCGCCACTGTGCTGCGCGGACGGGCACTGGACAAGGCACATGAACTGATCGAAGCCATCGGCCAGATCACTACCAAAGCGCCCTTTCGCCACCTCATCACCCCCGGTGGATACCGCATGTCTGTGGCCATGACCAATTGCGGCCAGACCGGCTGGGTGTCCGACCAGCGCGGTTACCGTTATCAAGCCACCGACCCGCACACGGGCCAAGCGTGGCCAGCCATGCCCGAATGTTTCACGCAGGTGGCCATCGCCGCAGCGGAAGCCGCCGGCTATCGGGATTTTCATCCCGTCGCCTGCCTGATTAACCGTTATGTGCCCGGCGCGCGCTTGTCATTGCATCAAGACAAAGACGAAGGCGACCTCTCCTGCCCCATCGTGTCCGTGTCCCTCGGCCTGCCCGCCGTGTTTCAATTCGGTGGCCTGCAACGCACCGACACCCCACGAAAATACCTGCTGCAACATGGTGACGTGGCCGTCTGGGGCGGCCCGTCCCGGCTCTGCTACCACGGCGTCTTGCCCCTCAAAGATGGCCAGCACCCCCTGCTGGGACGCCAACGCCTCAACCTCACCTTCCGCGTCGCCCGCTAATCGCATTGAGCAACAGCACAAAAAACCATTAGGAAAGAGGGAGGCACCAGGAATGATCATCGAAGAAGCAAGCCAAGACAGGCAGGCTTAGTTGCTAACAGTCGAAAGTGCCTACTGGGCCGGTGCCCAGAGGTCACATAACTGTTCTGTTTGCTGCATGATCAGTTTGGTGGCCTTTTCCTGTTTGTCAGGAGGGTAACCGTATTTGCGCAGAATGCGCTTAACCATGGTGCGAAGCTTTGCCCGCGCATTATTTCGCCGGTTCCAGTCGATAGTGACATTCTTTCGCAGCTTGTCAGCCAGTTCCTGGGCAATGCTTTTAAGCACGGCATCATCCATCTGTTCCACCGCGCTGTCATTCATTAACAAGGCATCGTAAAACGCCACTTCTTCATCACTCAGTCCCAACTGTTCACCACGGGCCTGAGCTTCACGCACTTCCTTCGCCAGACGAATCAATTCTTCAATGACTTCCACCGTGGCTATGGCACGATTGTGGTATTTATTCACTGCCGCTTCCAGCATCTCGGAAAAGGCCTTGGCCTTCACGACATTGTGTTTCAGGCGCGACTTGATTTCATCCTTGATCAGTTTTTTTAGCATTTCCACCGCCAGGTTCTTTTGTGGCAGATTGCGTACTTCTTCCAGAAATTCTTCAGACAAAATTGAAATTTCCGGCTTTTCAAGTCCCACCGCGGCAAAAATTTCCACCACCTCGGTGGAAGAAACCGCCCGCGAAACCAACTGCCGGACTGCTGCATCAATTTCCTGTGGACTGCTTTCCCCGGCACTCAGGGTGGCTTTGACCAGACTGGCCCTTATTTCCTGAAAAAAACCCACTTCGTCACGAATGGCTAATGCCCTTTCATGCGGCACAGCCAAAGCAAAGGCCTTGGACAAGTCAACAACCGCCTTCATAAATCTTTTTTTGCCATCAGGTTGGCCAAGAATGTAGTCCATCGCCAGGGCAATTCCCTTAAGCCTTTCACTGGTTTCTGCTTTGAGGTATCCGGCATAGTTAAACCCATGCAACAGGTCCTGCACATTCTCGTGTTTTTCCAACATCACCGCGACTGCTTCGGCCTGATCCAGCACCACCTTGCCCCGACCACCGCTTTCAGTGTAGGTTGCCAGTGCCTGTTTGAGCGAGTTGGCCAGGCCAAGATAATCCACCACCAAACCACCGGGTTTCTCGCCGAAAACGCGATTGACGCGCGCAATGGCCTGCATCAGGTTATGACCTGTCATGGGCTTGTCCACATACATGGTGTGTAAACACGGCGCGTCAAAACCGGTCAGCCACATATCGCGCACTATCACCATCTGCAATTCATCGTTCGGATCCTTGACCCGTTTGGCCAACGCATCACGCTGTTTCTTGTTGCGGACATGCGGCTGCCAGTGGAGCGGATCCGAGGCGGAACCGGACATCACCACCTTTATCTTGCCCTTTGTGTCATCGTCACTGTGCCATTCCGGCCGCAAGGCGACAATGGCATCGTACAACTCCACACAGATACGCCGACTCATGGCCACCACCATGGCCTTCCCTTGCAAGGCTTCCGTCCTTTTTTCAAAATGCGCCACAAGGTCTTGTGCGATAAGTTTTATGCGGTTTTCGCTGCCCACCAGCGCCTCCAGTGAAGACCACTTGGTCGCCGCCTTCCGGCTTTCCACCTCATCGGTTTCTGTCAGTTCCTCAAACGCTTCATCAAGCTCCGGCTTAATGTCTTCATTCAGCTCCAGCCGTGCCAACCGACTCTCGTAAAAAATAGGCACCGTGGCGCCGTCCTCAACAGCCCGCTGAATGTCGTATTTGTCAATGTAGTCACCAAAAACCGCCGGTGTGCTGCGGTCATCCTTTTCTATTGGTGTGCCAGTAAAGCCGATAAACGATGCGTTGGGCAAGGCATCGTGCATGTGGCGGGCAAAGCCGTCAATAAAATCATACTGGCTGCGGTGCGCCTCATCAGCCATCACCACAATGTTGCTGCGTTCTGAAAGCAGGGGGTATTGTCCGCCCTTTTCAGAGGGGAAAAACTTCTGCACAGTGGTGAAAATGACGCCACCTGAAGCCACTTGCAGCAATTCCTGCAGATGCTTTCGGCTTTCCGCTTGCTGGGGCTTTTGCCTTAACAGTTGCCGGTTGTGGGAAAATGTCGAAAACAGCTGCTCATCCAGGTCATTCCGATCAGTAATCACCACAATGGTGGGGTTTTCCATTAGCGGATGGCGAATCACCTTGCTGCCATAAAAAACCATGGACAAACTTTTTCCCGAACCCTGCGTGTGCCAGACCACACCAATGCGGTGATCTCCAAACTGGCGATTGTAATTATTACTTTCCTCTTTCACGCCAAAGGGGTCGCCACGCTCTGCTTCCGGGAAACCGGCATAGGAAGACAAGGACGGGTCGGGCTGAATACCACAGGCTTCCAGGGTCAGGGTCAAGGCTTTGTTGACGGCGTGGTACTGATGGTAGGCCGCGGCTTTTTTGGCAATGCCGGCTGTGCCCTCGCCCTGATCTTCAAAGGTAATAAAGTTCAGGAAATAATCCTGGAACCGCTTCGGGTCAAGCAGCCCTTTTAGCAAAGTCTCCAGCCCCGGTTGGGTAACCCCCTCAGACTGCTGCTCATTGCACGGCTCCTTGTACAAATCAGTGCCATCAATGGTGCGCCAGGGCATAAAACGGTCCCAACCGGCCGTCAAGGTGCCAAAACGGGCTTTCATCCCGTCAGAAATCGCCAGTACCGTATTGTAAACAAACAGGGAGGAAATCTCCTGCTTGTAGGTCTGCAACTGGTTGAAGGCATTGTACAGAGTGGCGTTTTCATCAGCGGAGTTTTTCAACTCGATCACCACCAGCGGCAAGCCATTGAGAAACAGCACAATGTCGGGCCGCCTTTCCCGGCAGTTTTCAATCACGGTAAACTGGTTCACTGCCAACCAGTTATTGTTTGCCGGGTTATTCACATCCAGCAACCACACCTTGCCATGACGCTCACCCTCAGGTTCCATCCATGACACACCCACCCCGTCAGTCAGCAGCTGGTGAAAGCGGCGATTGTTTTCAATTAACGAGGGGCTTTCAGTAGTCAGAACCTGCCGCATGGCCTCCTCAAGGGCCACGGCCGGCATATCGGGATTTAATCGCCGCAAAGCCGAAAGCAGCCTGTCCTTCAACACCACATCCGTGTAATTGCCATTGGGATCGCGCTCCGGATTCGGCCCGTCAGCGGCAATATCCGGCCCATAGGCCAGGGAATACCCCAACCCGGCCAATTGCTGCATGGCCATTTGCTCTATCCTGTCTTCCGTGGTTTTGGTGTTCACCATGACTACGACTACGCTCCCTTGTTCAAGATGTCCAGAAAGGCCTGATACGCATACACCTTGTTTCGTTGCCGACCCGTCACCTCCCGCACAATACCCATTTTCTCCAGTGCTTCAACACTTTTGGATACCGCCGGGTAGGAAATCTCCAGTTCATTGACCATCGCCTTAATTGATTGAAGGGGCCGTTGACTGAACTGGCGATGTACTCGCAGGGCTGTACCGGCCCGTCTGCCCAGTGGATGGATGCGCTGTTCATCCTGACGCATCAGATTAACCAGCCGTCGTGCTGTGTCCACCGCATCCAGTGCTGTCTTCTCCACGCCTTCCAGGAAAAAATCGATCCAGCCTTCCCAGTCGCCTTTGGTTCGCACCTGATTCAATCGGTCATAATAGACTTCCCGGTGCGTTTTGAAATACAGACTCAGGTACAACAAAGGCCGGGACAGCATGCCCTCATGGTGCAATATAAAAGAAATAAGCAATCGTCCAAGCCGTCCGTTACCGTCCAGAAAGGGGTGAATGGTCTCGAACTGCACATGAGCCAATGCCACCTTGACTAACGTCGGATACGGCTGTTCAGGATCGTGGATAAAACGTTCCAGATCGCCCATGGAAGGCCCTACTTCCTGGGGTGGTGGCGGCACAAAATAGGCATTTCCGGGGCGGGTGCCACCAATCCAGTTCTGACTGTGGCGAAACTCGCCGGGCTGCTTGCTGCTACCGCGCCCCCTCGACAACAGCTCCTGATGCATCTCCCGCAGCAGGCGGTTGCACAATGGCATGCCGTCGGCCAGCCGTAACAGCCCATGATCCAGCGCCCGAACGTAATTGGACACTTCCACCACATCATCAAAAGGCACACCCGGAACCCCGTTTAACTCAAATTGCAGCAAATCCGATAACGAGGACTGGGTGCCCTCGATCTGGGAAGAGAGTACAGCCTCCCTCCGTACATACGAATAAAGAAAGATTTCCGGCTCAGGCAACAGCAAGGTGATGCTGTCCAATCGACCCAGCGCCAGGGTGGCCCGTTCAAGCAACCGCCGCCGCTCCGGCGTGAAACGCAATGGAGGCTCAGGCGGTAACGGCGCTGGCACAAAGGCCCGAACTGTTTCCCCACCAGCCACGCTGACTTGGTAACGTCCTGACCGGCCCCGCTTATGCATAAAAAACCCTGATTAAATGAAAATTAAATAAGCACCGACACTATTAAACGCAAAGCCATTATCTGTTAATAACCCAGAGATCGCAAGCAGCTAGCCATAAGTGTCAACCTACTCGTCCAGACAGTTACCTGTAATCTCCCCATTTTTAACGGGAATTAAAAGTAGAGGCTCATGTCGCCATGCTGCACCTTTGTCTTGTCCGGCACGATCAATGCCCGGAAATGCAGATCATCGTCATCGAAAAAGTAATCAATCAGATCGAGGTAAAGCGCTGTCTTTGACGGTGAAACCTTGGTCCACTTCACTTCAAAACCGGGTGAAAGTCCGTGTTTTTGCTTGATCTCCCGTAAACGAACTGCGATTTCCCGAGTCTTATCCAGTGGGCACCAGATGGCCCCCAATACCATCGCCTTTTGGTGATCGTTTTCCAGATGACAGGATTCATCACAATAGATGTTGAATATTTCGCTCATGTCTCGTTTCCTGGAATCTGGCTCGCCAGCCAGTCATTGTTTGCCGGATTATTCACATCCAGCAGCCACACCTTGCCATGACGCTCACTCTCAGGTTCCATCCATGACACATCCACCCCGTCAGTCAGCATCTTGTGAAAGCGGCGATTGTTCTCAATCAGCGACGGGCTTTCAGTAGTCAGAACCTGCCGCATGGCCTCCTCAAGGGCCACGGCCGGCATATCGGG
>JALWKC010000270.1 GCA_026996795.1 Lysobacterales bacterium
TGCCCCTGGCTACCTCGACAGGCCCGAAGTCTACCGGGAGACCGTCAGCATGTTGCGCCTGACCTTGCCCTACCTGCCGCTGATTTCATTGGTGGCCTTTTCCGGCGGCATCCTCAACAGCCATCAACGCTTTGCCTTGCCTGCAGCCACGCCCATTCTGCTTAACCTGTCCCTGATCGCTTCGGCGCTGTGGCTGAAAAACCAATTCGACCCACCGGTGAAGGCCCTGGCCTTTGGCGTCCTGATCGCCGGAGTTATTCAGCTGGCCGTGCAACTGCCTGCCCTGTGGCGCATGGGGTTACTGCCCCGGCCACGATGGGGCTTTACTGATCCACAGGTCAAAAAAGTCATGCGCCTGATGGGACCCACCCTGTTCGGTTCGTCCATCGCCCAGGTCAATCTGCTGCTGGACACGGTGATCGCGACTTTCCTGCCATTGGCCGGCAGCGTGTCCTTTCTGTATTACTCCGATCGCTTGCTGGAATTTCCCCTGGGCGTGTTTGGCATCGCCATTTCCACCGTTATCCTGCCGGCGCTTTCGCTCCAGCACGCTTCCGGTCGGGCTGATCATTTTTTGCACACCATTCGCTGGGCGGTGAAACTGGCCCTGCTGATTGCCCTGCCCGCGGCCGTCGGCCTGGCTGTACTGGCCCGGCCCGTGGTCATCAGCCTGTTTGAATACGGACGTTTCGACGCGTTCAGCAGCCACATGACGGCCTTGAGCCTGACTGCCTACATGCTGGGCCTGCCGGCCTTTGTGCTCAACAAGGTGCTGCTGCCGGCTTTTTACTCGCGCAAGGACACGCGCACGCCGGTCAGGATTGGCGTGATGAGCCTGCTGGCCAACATGGCGCTTAACGTGGCCCTGACTACTTTCTTGTGGTGGCTGGGCGTGGTCGCCCTGCACGTGGCCCTGGCGCTGGCTTCAGCCCTGTCCGGCTGGTTACAAACGGCCTGGCTGTATCGCGCCTTGCGGCGCACGGCGGCCGTGAGCGAATCGTTGTTCCCGTGGCCAAGCCTGCGCCGCATTGTGGCGGCCAGCAGCCTCATGGCCGTCGTGTTACTCCTCGCCACCTGGACCTTAAGCGAAACCCTGAACTGGGACTGGCACACCCAGGTCTGGTACGCTCGTCTGGGCACACTGCTGGCGTTAATGGCCACCGGGGTGCTCAGTTACGGCGCGAGTCTGTGGGCCATGGGCATTGACCCTCGCACCCTCATTCGCCCCACCGTGACCGAAAGCCCCCCGGAAAAGGCAACGGATGCGGCCACCAGCCGTCAAAGACCCTAACCCGAATGCATCCATTAAACCCGATAGCACTGACAGCGGAAAACCAGAACCACTCATGCAATTGATTCGTTACCCACAAACCAGGCCGGACAAACACGTTCCTCAAACCGTGCTCACCATTGGCAATTTTGATGGCCTGCACAAGGGCCATCAGGCACTGATGGAACGCGTCAAAGCAGTGGCCGGAAAGCATCAATGGCGCTCGGCGGTGGTGACCATGCAGCCGCTGGCGGCCCAGTACTTTGGCGGCAAGCAAAACCTGACGTTGCTGACGCCTTTCAAGCAGAAATTCCGCCTGCTGGAAAACCTGGGCATGGACGCCGGCGTTTTTCTTAATTTCAATCACCGGCTGGCACAGTTCTCAGCGGAGGACTTTGCCCGGGATATTCTTTTTGACGGCCTTGGCGCACGCCACATTGTGGTGGGTGATGACTTCCGCTTTGGCAAAGACCGGCGGGGAGATTTTGACCTGCTGCAACGCCTGGCATCCCAACGGGGCATCGAGGTGGAATCCATCCCCAGCGTTATGCACCAGGGCCAACGCATCAGCAGCTCACTGATCCGCCAAAAGCTGAAAGCCGGCGATCTGAACACGGCCCGCGCCATGCTGGGGCGTCCCTTTTCCATCACCGGGCGCGTGCGTCAGGGCCGACGCCTGGGGCGCGAACTGGGCATGCCCACCATTAACTTGGCGGTGCGTTCACCCCAACCGCCACTGCTGGGCGTGTATGCCGTGCAGGTGGCTTTGCCGGGTGAGCGCGTGCTGCCGGGGGTTGCCAACCTGGGCACCAACCCCACCATTGCTTCCACCGGCGAGCCCCGGCACCTGTTGGAGACGCACCTGTTTGATTTCAACGGCATGCTTTATGGGCAGCCGGTGGAAGTTATGTTTATGAAAAAACTGCGAGATGAAGTAAAATTCGACGGTTTACCAGCCCTGAAAGCGCAGATGCACCGCGATGCGGAAAACGCTCGGGCCCTTCTTAACCAGATGCCGCAGGAGGCTGTGGGTGACCGATAGCACCGAAAAGAACTACAAAGACACCTTGAACTTGCCCAAAACCCGCTTTGGCATGAAAGCCGGTCTGGCCCAGCGCGAACCGCAGTGGCTGAAGCAATGGCACGAGGAACGGCTCTACGACCGGCTGATGGAGCACACTGAAGGACGCCCCCGATTCATTCTGCACGACGGCCCACCGTATGCCAACGGCTCCATCCACATGGGTCACGCCGTCAACAAGGTGCTCAAGGATATCATCGTCAAGTCGCGGCTGCTGTCTGGCTACCAGGCGCTGTATGTGCCCGGTTGGGACTGCCACGGCCTGCCCATTGAAATTCAGGTGGAAAAGAAAGTCGGCAAGGTCGGTCAGAAAGTCGACGCCAGAACCTTTCGCCAGAAATGCCGCGAATACGCCGATCGCCAGGTGGCCGCGCAAAAGCAGGAATTCCAGCGCCTGGGCGTCATTGGCGATTGGGACAATCCCTACCTGACCAAGGATTTCCACTACGAAGCCGACATGGTGCGCGCGCTGTCGCGTATTATCGAAAACGGCCACGTGGAAAAAGGCGTCAAACCCGTCAACTGGTGCTTCGACTGCGGATCGGCCCTGGCTGAAGCCGAAATCGAATATCAGGACAAGATCTCGCCAGCCATTGACGTGGCATTTTCAGCCGTCGAGCCACAAAAGCTGCTGGAGGTTTTTGGCCTGTCCGGCGATCAGCCGGTGTCCGTGCCCATCTGGACCACCACCCCCTGGACCCTGCCAGCCAACCAGGCCGTGGCCCTGCACCCGGACATCACCTACACGCTGGTCAAAGGCCATGACAGCGGCTGGCTGGTGATCGCCAGTGATCTGGTGGATGAGGTCAGCGCCCGCTATGGCCTCGAAAACCCTGAAGTGGTGGCGGAAACCACCGGTGCGCAGCTTGAGGGCCTGATGCTCCAACATCCTTTCTTTGACCGCCAGGTGCCCATTATCCTTGGCCAACACGTCACCACCGAAGCCGGTACCGGGGCAGTACACACCGCACCAGGCCACGGCGTGGAAGACTTTCAGGTGGGCCGCCAGTACAATCTCCCGGTGGAAAACCCCGTTGCGGGCAATGGCGTTTACCTGCCCAGCACGGAACTGTTCGCCGGCCAGCATGTCTGGAAGGCCAACGACAGCATCATTGAAACACTGAAACAACGCGGCGCCCTGCTGCATCTGGAAAAAATCCAGCACAGCTACCCGCATTGCTGGCGACACAAAACCCCCACGGCATTTCGTACCACGCCCCAGTGGTTTATCAGCATGGACAAAAGCGGCCTGCGCGAAGCCGCCCTGGAAGAAATTACCCAGGTCCAATGGGTGCCGGAATGGGGCCAGGAACGCATCCGCGGCATGGTCGCCGGCCGTCCTGACTGGTGCATTTCCCGCCAGCGCACCTGGGGGGTTCCCATCACCGTGTTTGTGCACAAGGAAACCGGTGAACTGCACCCTAACACCACCGAGCTGATGGAAAAAGTGGCCCGGCGCATGGAAAAAGAAGGCATGGATGCCTGGTTCGATCTTGACCCGCAAGAACTGCTGGGTGAAGAAGCCGAGCACTACGACAAGATCACCGATGTGCTGGATGTCTGGTTCGATTCGGGCGTGTCTCACTTTGCCGTGCTCAACCGCCGCGACAACCTGAATGAACCGGCCGATTTGTACCTGGAAGGTTCCGACCAGCACCGCGGCTGGTTCCAGTCCTCCCTGCTCACGGGCACCGCCATCAATCAGCACGCGCCTTACAAACAGGTCTTGACGCACGGCTTTGTGGTGGATGCCAATGGCCGGAAAATGTCCAAATCGCTGGGCAACGTGATCGTGCCCAAACAGATCATCGACAAGATGGGTGCGGACATTCTGCGCTTGTGGGTCGCTTCCGCCGACTACCGCAACGAAATGACCATTTCCGACGAGATCCTCAAACGCGTGACCGATGCCTATCGCCGCATTCGCAATACCGCGCGTTTTCTGCTGGGCAACCTCAGCGATTTCAGCCCGGAAGATGCCTTGCCACTGAAACAATTGACGAAACTGGACCAATGGGCCATCCGGCGCGCAAAAAACCTGCAGGACGAACTGACCCAGGCCTATGACGCCTATCAGTTTCATCAGGTGCACCAGAAACTGCACCATTTCTGTTCGCAGGAAATGGGCGCTTTCTACCTGGATGTCCTCAAAGACCGGCTTTACACCGCCCGGGCCGACAGCCCGGCGCGGCGCTCTGCCCAAACGGCGCTGTATCACATCCTGCAAGCGTTGGTGCGCTGGATGGCCCCGATACTGACTTTTACCGCTGACGAAATTCGTCAGAACCTGCCCGTCGGCAGCGGCATTGAGGACAAACACATTCTGTTTGCCACCTGGCACGAATTCCCGTCGCTGCCAGCGGATGACAGCCAGAATTGGCCCGACGACAACTGGAAGCTGGTGGAAGAAATCCGCGAAGCCACCAAAAAGCACCTGGAAGAATTACGCACTGCCGGTGACATCGGTTCCTCGCTGGATGCCGCAGTCAGCCTCTACCTGCCGGATGAACTGCAACACCGCCTGCAAGCCATCAATGACGAGCTGCGCTTTGTGCTGATCACCTCCGCGGCACAGATCAAGCCCCTGAGTGAAAAGCCTGCCGATGCTCATCTCATCGAAGTGGCCGGCCAGCACGCGGCCATTAACGTGGCACCGGCTGACGGCAAAAAATGCGTGCGCTGCTGGCACATTCGCCCCGATGTGGGCCAGCACGCCGAACACCCCGAACTCTGCGGCCGCTGCGTGATCAATGTGGATGGCCCCGGCGAAACCCGAACCTTTGCGTGATGCCATGAACCCTGTTTCCAACAATGCCCCTCCTGCCCGATCCAATGGTCGCTCCGGCCTCTGGTGGCTGTGGATTTCCGCCCTGGTGGTGGCCCTGGACCAATGGAGCAAAACCCTGGCCAGCGAAAAACTGGAGCTGTACGTGGGCAAACCGGTCACCTCCTGGTTCAACTGGACACTGATGCACAACGAAGGCATGGCCTTCAGCTTTCTGGCCGATCAGTCCGGTTGGCAACGCTGGTTTCTGAGCGCCCTGGCCATCGCCATCGTGCTGATGCTCATGCGCTGGATGAAACAGACTGCTTTTCACTTCCGGCTGTTGAACATTGGCCTGGCGCTGATTGTGGGCGGGGCCATCGGCAACACCATCGATCGCCTGAGCAAAGGCTACGTGGTGGATTTTATCGAATGGCACTACCAGACCTGGTACTGGCCGGCCTTCAACGTGGCCGACATGGCCATTACCCTGGGCGCGGTGCTGCTGGTGCTGGATGCCCTGTTTGGCCAACACCCGGACAAACCGGCGGACAATAACGCAGACAAGAACGCGACCTCCCCATGAAGATCCTGCTGGCTAATCCGCGCGGTTTTTGCGCCGGCGTCGATCGCGCCATCGACATTGTCAATCGCGCCCTGGACCTGTTTGGCGCCCCGATTTACGTGCGTCACGAAGTGGTGCATAACCGCTTTGTGGTCGACCAGTTGCACCAGCGGGGCGCGGTATTTGTGGATGAACTGGAACAGATTCCTGACGGCCAGACGGTGATTTTTTCGGCCCATGGCGTGTCCCGGGCCGTGCGCGAACGCGCGGCAGCCCGTGGCCTGAAAGTGTTTGATGCCACCTGCCCGCTGGTCACCAAGGTGCACATGGAAGTGGCCCGCCACAGCAAAAAAGGCGACGACCTGATTCTCATCGGCCACGCCGGCCACCCCGAAGTGGAAGGCACCCTTGGCCAGTGGGACCAGGCCAACAGCCGTGGCCAGATTTACCTGGTGGAATCGCGCGAAGACGCCGAACAGCTACAGGTGCAGCAGCCCGACAAGCTGGCGTATGTGACCCAGACCACCCTGTCACTGGATGACACCGCCGACATCATCCAAACGCTGCAGAGGCGCTTTCCCGCCATTGCCGGGCCACGCCGTGACGACATTTGCTACGCGACCCAGAACCGCCAGCTGGCGGTACGGGAAATCGCCGCCAAATCCGACCTGGTGCTGGTGGTGGGCAGCGTCAACAGTTCCAATTCCAACCGCTTGCGCGAACTGGCCGAACGCCAGGGCGTCCCCGCCCGGCTGATTGACGGCGTGCAGGACATTAAGCCGGAATGGTTGCGAGAGGCCCGCACCATTGGCGTCACTGCCGGGGCTTCGGCACCGGAAAAGCTGGTGCAGGAAGTGATCGAATTTCTGTGCCAGGAACTCGGCGGCTGCGAAGTGGAAGAAATCAGCGGCGAACCGGAAAACATGGTCTTTGCCCTGCCACGCGAACTGCGCCTGCAGGTGACCGGCAAAACGGAAAATCAGTTATGAAATTCAGCCTTCTCACCACCGATGGCATGGCGCGGCGCGGTCGGCTGGATTTTGCCCGGGGCCAGGTGCAAACGCCGTGTTTCATGCCCGTGGGCACCTATGGCACGGTCAAGGCCATGACACCGGATGAACTCACCGGGCTGGGCGCGGAAATCATTCTGGGCAACACCTTTCACTTGATGCTGAGGCCAAGCTCCGAGGTCATTCAGGCCCATGGGGATCTGCATGATTTTATGGGCTGGCAAAAACCCATTCTGACAGATTCGGGTGGCTTTCAGGTGTTCTCCCTGGCCAAACGCCGCAAAATCACCGAACAGGGCGTAACCTTTGCCTCACCCGTGGACGGCTCCAGAATATTCATGGGGCCGGAAGAATCCATGGCCGTGCAGCGCCAGCTGGGTTCGGACATCGTGATGATCTTCGACGAATGCACCCCCTATCCGGCGGATGAAAAAACCGCCGCCGAATCCATGCGCCTGTCCTTGCGCTGGGCCCGGCGCAGCAAGGACGCATTCGGCGACAACCCCAATGCCCTGTTTGGCATCGTGCAAGGCGGCATGTATCCGGAACTGAGGGCCGAATCGGCCACCGGCCTGCTGGAAATCGGCTTTGACGGCTATGCCATAGGCGGCTTGTCCGTGGGCGAACCCAAAGACCTGCGCGAAAAGGTGCTGAAAGCCACCACGCCCCTGTTGCCAAGCGACACCCCCCGCTACCTGATGGGCGTGGGCAAGCCCGAAGACATTCTGGAAGCAGTCAAGCTGGGCGTGGACATGTTCGACTGCGTGATGCCCACTCGCAACGCGCGCAATGGCCACCTGTTTACCTGGGATGGCGTGATCAAAATCCGTAACGCCAAACACCAGTTTGACACCCGCCCGCTGGATGAAGACTGCGGCTGTTACACCTGCCGGCATTTTTCCCGCGCCTACTTGCGCCACCTGGACCGCTGCAACGAAATCCTCGGCTCACGTCTCAACACCATCCACAACCTGTACTTCTATCAGGAATTTATGCGCCACATCCGTCAGGCCATCGAAGAAAACCGCCTGCAGGCGTTTTCTGATGCGTACTACGCGCAAGTGAGAAAACGGGCCGAGTAAACGAGACTGGGCAACACCGTTTAGGTCGATTGCAATGCCAGCAGTTTTTCCAGCACTGCTTCAGCGTGGCCTTTGACCTTGACCTTGCGCCACTCGTGCCGCAACACCCCGTCCGGATCAATCAGGAAAGTGCTGCGTTCAATGCCCAGGTGCTTCTTGCCATAGAGGGTTTTTTCCTTGATAACGTCGAAATACCGGCACAGCTCTTCTTCCGTGTCGGCGATCAGGTCAAAGGGGAAACCGTATTTGGCCTTGAAATTTTCCTGCCGCTTGAGGCTGTCCCGCGAGCACCCCAGAATATCGCTGCCGGCGTGCCTGAAGCGATCGTACAAAGCGCTGAAATCCAGCCCTTCCTGAGTGCAGCCAGGGGTGCTGGCACGGGGATAAAAATAAAGCACCAACCAGCCGTCTGCCAGGTAATCGTACAGACGCTTGTGCTTGTTGCCTGTCAGCAACAATTCAAAGTCCCTGACCTTCTCGCCCAAGCGGGCCTTTTCTTTTGCTGTGTTCATGGCGATACCTCTTATGTAGGGTGGGAGTTAAGCTGAATAGAAACCCATTCAAAAGCTTTCGTTGATGGATGTTTCTATTTTACTGGATGGCGGTAAAATTTACCGATTCAGCCACAGTGACCATTATTTGTTATTAACCTGGCATCAATATAGGTGATGCCAGGTTAATAGTCTGGCGCAGGGGAAATGATGCCGGGTTAATCGCTGTGGTATTCTTTCTGGCCATTGTCGGGCAGGAAAACACGGACGGTCACGGCAAAAACAGACACGCTTTGCCTTTCAGTCCCGTTTGGCAAACTCACCCGATAAACTTTAACCCAAAGGCCAGTTGATTGCCCATGAAACCTGATGTTTACCTGATTGACGCCAGTATTTTTGTTTTTCGCAGCTATTACTCCTTGCCGGACACCTTTCGCGATGCCAACGGCGAGGTGATCAATGCCGTCTATGGCTTTGCGGGGTTTCTCACGCGCTTGCTGGAACAGACCGGCGCCCGCCACGTGGCCGTGGTGTTCGATGAATCCCTGGAGGGTTCTTTCCGCAACGACATTTACCCGCCCTACAAAGCCAACCGCGAACCCGCCCCGGCCGAGCTGAAAGCACAGTTTGTGCGCTGCCGCGAGCTGGCTGAAACCCTGGGCCTGGCCACGTTTTCTGACGACGAGTACGAAGCCGATGACCTGATTGGCACGCTGGCCTCGGTGCACCGGCAAAACGGCTTTGCCACGCACGTGATCAGCGCCGACAAGGACCTGGCGCAACTGGTGGAAAATGCCCATGACCGCTGGTGGAATTTCGGCAAGGAAGCCCCACTGGACCCGCTGGCGGTGGAAGAAAAGTTTGGCGTCAAACCCGGCCAGATTGCCGACTTCCTGGCGCTTACCGGCGACAGCGTCGACAACATTCCCGGTGTGCCCGGCATCGGGCCAAAAACCGCCACCATCCTGCTGCGGCATTTTGGCGACCTGGAAAACATTCTGCGCCGCAGCGAGGAAATTGGCTGGCTCAGCTTTCGCGGGGCCAAATCCTGCGAAAAGAAAATCAGGCAGCACGCCGATGACGCGCGCCTGGCCCGCCAGCTCACCGGCATTGTCTGTGACGCGCCCATGGAAAGCACGGAAACTGCCCGCCAGGCGGCCGATCACAGCGCCCTCAACGGGCTGTTTGAAGCGCTGAATTTTGGCCCCATGCTGCGGCGAAAATTGCGCGATTTGTGTTAAACTCAGGCCACTTCACAACTCAGGATGCACAGGTGCCCAACACGAAAGTTCTGGTTATTGATGACGAAGCTGACATCCTAGAATTACTTAAAATCACCCTCTCACGCATGGGCCTGACGGTCTTCACCGCGCCCAACCTGGGCTCGGCTAAACTTGAGCTGAGCAAAAACACCTTCAAACTCTGCCTGACCGACATGAAGCTGCCCGATGGCGACGGGCTGGAACTGGTGGAGTACATCAACCGCGAATACCCCAACACACCGGTGGCGGTCATTACTGCCTTCGGCACCATCAATCACGCAGTGGAGGCCCTGAAAAAAGGCGCTTTTGATTTTGTCACCAAGCCGTTGAGCATTGACGTGCTGCGCGCCTTGGTCATCAATGCCCTGAAGCTTCCGGACCAACAGGCAGAAGCCAGCGAGGATCACGAAAAAAACCGGCTGGTGGGGGAGTCGCGTGCGGTTCGGGCGCTCAATGCCCAGTTGAAAAAACTGGCCCGCAGTCAGGCCGCCGTTTTTCTCAACGGGGAAACCGGCACCGGCAAGGACCTGGTGGCCCGGATCATTCATGAAAACAGCACCCGGCGCCACCACCGCTTTGCGACCCTGGACCTGGCCACGCTGGACCCGGACGACATGGAAGAGGAGATTTTTGGCAGCGCTTCACAAACCGGCCTGCTGGAAAAAGCCAACGGCGGCACAGTTTTTATCGACAACATTCACCTGCTGCCCAATGACCTGCAAATCCAGCTGCTGCATGCCATTGGCTACCAGAAAATCACCGACCCGAAAACCGGCCAGGACCTGCACCTGGATGTGCGCTACATCACCGCGGCCGACAAGCCCCTGGAAGCCGTTCTGGAGGACGGCAGCTTTCGCAAGGAATTGTATTACCGCCTGAACGTGATTCCGCTGGCCATTCCTCCCTTGCGGGAACGGGAAGACGACATCCCCGACCTGGCTCGCCACTTGTTGCGTGTCATTGGTCGGGAATGGGGCAAGCCGCCGTGCAAGATCGAACCCGATGCCTTGCAGAAGCTCAAGGAGTGGCATTACCCGGGCAATATTCGTGAACTGCGGCAAATCCTTGAACGGGCCGTCACCCTGTGCGAAGACGACCGCATCCGCGCCAGCGACCTGATGCTGGAGGAAGACCTCTCAGGCGGCTCCCTGACCAGCGGGCGGCGAAACCAGAGTCTGGAAGAATACATTGAAAACATTGAGCGGGCCGAAATCACCAAGGCGCTGGAGAAGGCCGAAGGCAACAAGACCAAGGCCGCCGAACTGCTCGGCATCAGCTTTCGCGCCTTGCGCTACCGCATCAAGAAACTGGGCCTGAATTAGCCCCAACCCCCGTCCCGCACCGGGCGACTCTCAGCCCCAGAAGAATGTAAAATAAAATATAAAACATTCTTAACCCAGCAAGCCCATGGCTTCGAGTTTGAGAATAATGCGCTGGGCCGCTTCACCGGGCTTGCATTCGGTGGTATCGATGACCAGATCGGCATGTTCCGGCGCTTCATACGGATCGCTGATGCCGGTAAATTCCTTGATAATTCCTGCGCGGGCCTTGGCGTACAGCCCTTTGCGATCACGTTGTTCACACACTGCCAGCGGCGTGGCCACGTACACTTCCAGAAAACCGCCGTGTTGCTCGACCATCGCGCGCACTTCGCGCCGGGTTTGCCGGTACGGGGCAATGGGCGCACAGATGGCAATGCCGCGATTCTTGGTGATTTCGCTGGCCACGTAACCGATACGGCGCACATTGAGGTCACGATGTTCGCGGGAAAAACCCAGCTCGCTGGACAGGTGCTTGCGCACCACGTCACCGTCCAGCAGGGTCACCGGCCGGTCATTCATTTCCATCAGATTGACCCGCAGGGCATTGGCAATGGTGGACTTGCCCGAGCCGGACAAGCCGGTAAAAAACACCGTAAACCCCTGACGGTTGCGCGGCGGGTAACTTTTGCGCAGTTGCTCTGCCACTTCCGGGTAGGTAAACCAGGCAGGAATTTCCAGGCCCAGTTGCAGCCGCCGGCGCAGTTCGGTGCCAGACAGATTGAGAATCTGCTCATCAGGTTTTACGGCCGATGCGGGTACGTATTGCGCGCGATCCTGGGAATAGACCATCATTTCAAAATCCACCATTTCAATACCCAACTCCTGTTCATGCTTTTTCAGCAGTTCCTGGGCCGCATAAGGCGCGTAAATAGGCTGGCCGGTGCTGTCGTTACCCGGGCCGGCGTGATCACGCCCCACAATCAGGTGTGAACAGCCGTAATTTTTGCGGATAATGGCATGCCACAACGCCTCGCGCGGGCCGCCCATGCGCATGGCCAGTGGCAACAGGGACAAAGTGGTGGTCCGTTCGGGAAACTTGTCCAGAATGGCCTCGTAACAGCGCACGCGGGTAAAATGATCCACGTCGCCGGGCTTGGTCATGCCCACCACCGGATGAATCAACAGGTTGGCCTCCACGCGTTTGGCAGCCCTAAAGGTCAGCTCCTGGTGCGCGCGGTGCATGGGGTTACGTGTCTGGAAGGCCACCACACGATTCCAACCAAGGCGCTTGAATTTTTTGCGCAGTTCCTGCGGGGTATGCCGGTGATGCCGAAAATCGTAATGGGTTGGCAATTCAATGCCGCGAATGCGGCCACCCAGGTACCAGCTTCCGGCCTTGTTATGCAGGTAATCCACCGCCGGATGGGCCTGGTCAGTGGTGCTAAACACGGCTTGCGCTTCGCGCGTTTTGTCTGGTTGCCAGCGGCTTTCCACATCCAGCAAGGCCAGGGCCACGCCCTCGGCATCTCGCAGCACCAGCGTCTGCCCAGGCTGCACCGTGCCGGCGGTGTCGTCGTCCACATCCAGCGTCACGGGCATGGGCCATAAGGTGCCATCAGGTAAACGCATGGAGCCCAGCACCGCGTCGTATTCGTCCTGCTTCAAGAATCCGGTCAGGGGAGAAAAGGCCCCGTTCATGAGCATTTCCAGGTCGCACACCTGGCGTTCGGTCAGGTTCCATTCCGGGCAATCCAGGGCTTCACGCTGGCGCTGTTTCTTTTCTTCGTCATTGGCCGGCAACAGATCGATCAAGGCGCCGCCGTGGGGAGTGTTCAATGCCATAATGGTTTATGCTCAGGGTGATTAATCAGGGAAAGAGGTTAAGACGGAATGAACGGGCAAACGGGTCAGCCAGCAGCACTGGCACACCACCGTCCAGCGCATTTTCAACATGGCTCAGCCCTTCTTGTTGTTAATGCCGTACTTGTTAAGTTTCTGGGCAATGGTGGTGTGCGAAACGCCCAATCGGGCCGCCAGTTGGCGGGTGGACTGGTGCTTCCGGTACCAGTGTGCCAGAAATTTCTTTTCAAATTCAGCCACTGCTTCAGGCAGGCTGATGTGATCAAAATCCACCGCCGGTTCGATGGGCTCGTCCAGGGCGAAATCACTGCTCTGGATCACGTCATTCTCGGCCAGCAAGGTGGCCGTGTGCAGGGTGTTTTTCAATTGCCTGACATTGCCAGGCCAGTAATACTCACTGATCCGGTTCAAGGCGGCAAAAGAAAACTTCAGCCCCGTCTTGCCCAACTGCTCACGAAACTGGCCAAGAAAATGCAGTGCCAGCGGTTCGATGTCCTCACGCCGTTGGCGCAAGGGTGGCACCGTCAGGCGCATCACATCCAGCGCGTAATGCAGTTCGGGAAGAAAGGCACCATTGGTGGCCATTGATTTAAGGTTGGCCGTGGTGGTGGCCATCAGCCGCACGGGCGCTTTGGCCTGGGTCAGATGCTGGTGGATTTTCTTCTGCAGCGGTAGCGAACACCGATCAATGGCTTTCAGCAGGATGGTTCCGCCTTCTGCCAGCTCCAGCAAACCGGTGGATTCCGCTCCGGCACCGAATAGCTGGGTCAGCAACTGACTGTCGCTGGTGTTGGCGCAGTCCAGTTCCACAAACAGCTGGTTTCTGCGCGCGCTGTGGTGGTGGCAGGCCCGTGCCAGCAGGGATTTTCCCGTGCCACTTTCGCCACATAATAAAACCGGTGCATCAATGGCCGCCACACGCTTGGCACGTTCCACCAGCTCTTGCATGGCTGCCGAGGCAAACACCATCTGGTCAAACTGCTCAACATCCTCACTGTGCATGAGGTGGGAGCGCGTCAACACCCTTTCGGGCTGGTGAAATAACAGCAACGCACCCAGCACCTTGCCTTCACTGTCCCGATAGGCACGCACTTCCACCAGCATGGGGCCGCGGACGGTTTCAATTTTGACCGGTATTTCTCCGGAACCGGCCGCATCGATCTTTTCTTTCCAGTCTCCGCCAGCAAAAACCTCAGCGATCCGCCGCGGCTGCTGTCCGTTGCTGTCAAACAGGGTGCGCGCCAGGCGATTGCGGTAGACCACCTGCCCTTTGCTGTTAATGCCCAACACCGGGTCTGGCATGGCATCCAGCAGTGAGGTCAACATCAGATTTCGCTCAACCGCCGGCATGACAGGAATGGACTGAACCCACTTGACGCCATCAATTTTCATCAAATCCGCGGCAATGACGCTTTCGGTTGCGGCATCCACGGCTTGCGCCTGCAAGTACATTTTGCCGGTTTCTATTTCCACCCGGCGAATATCAATCTGTCGGGCAGCCAGCACGTCCATGATGGCCTTGGACATGCCGACGCGATTTTCGGTGGTGATCGCCAGCTGCATTGAATTCCCCGTGAAGTGTTCACTTTTCCTGACAGCGACAAAACCCCGGCTTTCCCTTTGATGGCTCGAACTCAGTAGTCAGCGCCAGTTTTCTGTCAGGATATCATTACGCTTGTCTGCTTATCCTGGCGGCATTATCTCATTACAATCAGAAAAGCGAAAGCCGGCTGCACACCTTGCCGGCTCCGATACCTCGATCAGTTGCATCCTTAACAGGAAAACCCCATGAAACACCCGTCTGCGAAAGAAAACGAACTTGCTTTTGAAACCCGTGCCATTCATGCGGCTTATGCACCGCATGACCATCAAGGCGCGCTCAATCCACCGCTTCACCTCAGTTCCACCTATGCTTTCGAGAGCGTCGAACAAGGCGGTGGCGCCTTCGCCGGTGATAATCTGCATTACATTTATTCGCGCCTGGGCACGCCAACTCAGAGCATACTGGAACAGCGGCTGGCCAACCTGGAAAGCGCGGAAGCCGCACTGGCCTGCGCTTCGGGCATGGGGGCGATTAGCTCCACCCTGTGGTCGCTGGTGCAACCCGGTGATGAAATTATTGCCGACCACACCCTGTACGGCTGCACCTTCAGCTTTCTGGAACATGGACTGAAGAAGTTCGGCATCCAGGTTCGGTACATCGACCTGCAGGATCTCAAACAACTGGCCAACACCATCAGCGAAAAAACCGCCGTGGTCTATGGTGAGTCCCCCGCCAACCCCAACATGCGTCTGATTGACATCGCCGCCGTGGCAGAAATCACGGCCCCACACCGGGCCCGGTTGGTGATCGATAACACCTATTGCACGCCTTATTTGCAACGGCCACTGGAGCTGGGCGCCGACCTGGTGGTTCATTCGGCCACCAAATACCTGGGCGGTCACGGGGATTTGATTGCCGGCTTCGTGGCCGGTGACGCAGAAACCCTGGAAACCATCCGTTATTACGGCCTCAAGGACATGACCGGGGCGGCCATTTCCGCACTGGACATTCACCTGATACTGCGCGGGCTGAAAACCCTTGCCGTGCGCATGGACAGGCATTGCCAGAATGCCCGTGCCATGGCCGAATTTCTGGAGGCTCACCCCAAGGTCAAGGTGGTTCATTATCCCGGGCTGGCGTCTTTCCCCCAGTATGAGCTGGCCAGCAAACAAATGCATGACACCGGTGGCATGCTGGCTTTTGAGCTGCATGCCGACCGTGCCGGCAGCGCGCGTTTTGTGAACAGTTTGCAGCTCATTTTGTGCGCTGTCAGCCTCGGCGATTGTGAGACCCTGATTCAACACCCGGCCTCAATGACCCATTCCACCTACACCGAGGAAGAATTGGCCGAACACCTGATATCTCCCAATCTGCTGCGGCTGTCTGCCGGCCTGGAAAATAGCGATGACATTCTGGCGGATCTGTCACAGGCACTAGGGAAGCTCTGATTGAATCTGGACGAAGCAGATTATGCCGAAAATATGCGAGAACAAGGCGAAGTCGGACATTTCATGTGTGAGAAACGAGTTCATGACTCAATCAGAGCTTCCCTAGACAGCCTTTAGGGGCGTCATTTTCCCGTCAGCACACCCGTTTCACCCACAGCGGTAAAACTTTATGGCAATAACACAGCCCGAGGATACTGCATCGGGCTGTGTAAGCTGTTATATACAAAGAAAAGCGTTTCTGACCGGCATTTTTCCTAAGGCATACGTCAATCGGCTTTATCTCCAAATTTCCTGTTGACTCACCGTATGCCACGATGTATATTTGAAGACAAGGGAACTCAGAAAGACGAAAACCAGTTTAAGCGGGTCAGTCACACTTCCACACACATCCTCACTGCCCACACAGCAGTGATCCCATGACTGACCCGCTTTCTTAATTATTAACCTGGCATCAATATAGGCGATACCAGGTTAATAACCAACCTTTTCGCCATTTCGCCCTGTCTCCTCTTCTTCCCCGGACAAGTTTTTGCCGTGCTTCAGCTGCTCAACCAGCTGTTGCAGGAATTCCTTGCGGGCTTTTTCCGGTGGAACGGGCTTGCCCACCCGCAAATGAATGCGCGCCCAGAGTTTTTTCGGCCGGCGCTTGAGCGGGTTCTTCTCAGAACGGGAAAACAGAGAACCCCAGAGGTTATCCAGCGCCATAGGGATAACCGGCACCGGCGTTTCTTCAATGATGCGCTCGATACCACTACGAAAGGGCTGAATCTGGCCATCGGGCGTCAACCGACCCTCTGGAAAGATACACACCAGATCCCCGTCCTGAAGTGCCTGGCGAATGGCATCGAATGCCCGTTGATACATCTGCGGATCCTCATTTTTGCCGGCAATGGGGATGGCACGGGCCGACTTGAACAACCAGCGCGTCAGCGGTGCGTTGAATATCTTGTAATACATGACAAAGCGCACCGGCCGCCGCACGTAACCGCCAATAATCACCGGATCAACAAAACTGATGTGGTTACACACCAGCACGGCCGGGCCTTCGGGTGGAATGTTTTCCAGCCCTTCGGCCTTGACCCGGTAGATAACCTGCACCAGCAGCCATGCCAGCAGACGCATCAGGAACTCCGGCACGAGCGTAAAGATGTACAGGCTGACAAGAATATTCAAAACGGCCGTAAGCAGAAAAAGGGTCGGGATATCCAGTTGCAAAAAAGACAACACCGCAATGGCCATAATGGCCGAAACCACCATAAACAGGGCATTGATGATGTTATTGCCAGCAATAATGCGGGACAGGTGTTTGCGATCACCCCGTTCCTGCACCAGAGCATACAGCGGCACGATGAAAAGCCCCCCTGAGACGCCAATAAACATCATGTCCAGCAACACCCGCCAAGCACCGGCTTGTTGCAAAAAACCACTCAACCCAAGCACAGACTGAGGCGGCTGTTGCAACCACTGTTGCGAAGCAAAATACAGATCGAGGCCAAAAACGGTCATGCCAATTGCGCCCAACGGCACCAGCCCAATTTCCACCCGATGGCCGGACAGCTTGTTACACAGCCAGGCACCCAGACCGATGCCAATGGAAAAAGCCGCCAACAGCAGTGTCACCACATGTTCATTGCCATGCAAAATGGTTTTGGTGAAATTGGGCACCTGGGCCAGAAAAATGGCGCCGTAAAACCAGAACCAGGAAATGCCGAGTATGGACAAAAAAACCACCCGGTTGCCTGGCAGGAATTTCAGGTTACGAAAAGTCTCGGCCACAACATTTTTGTTCAGCTTTAGCTCCGGGTCAGCCGGTGGCGCCGCGGGCACAAAGCGGGCAGAGAGAAACCCCATGACGGCAATAAGAACCACCGTCACCATGACTGGCCAGGGCGAGTCAAAAGCCACCAGCACCCCCCCGGCAATGGTGCCAATCAGGATGGCCAGAAAAGTGCTGGACTCAATCCAGGCATTGCCCGTGACCAGTTCCTCCGGCTTGAGGTGCTGGGGCAACAGGCCGTATTTCACCGGGCCAAAGAGCGTGGATTGCGTTCCCATCAGAAACAGCACCACCAATAACAAAGGCACGTTCTGCCACCAGAAACCCAGCGCCGCCAAGAGCATAATCAGAATTTCCATGGCCTTGATGCGGCGGATCAGCATGGATTTTTCGTATTTGTCCGCCACCTGACCGGCAAAGGCGGAAAACAGGAAAAAAGGCAGGATAAACAGCCCAAAAGCCAGATTAACCAGCAGGTTGCTGTCACCTTCTGCCGAATCCTTGACCACCTTGTAGGCTATCAGAATAACCAGCGCGTTCTTGAAAACATTGTCGTTGAAAGCGCCCCAGAACTGAGTCAGAAAAAAAGGCAGAAACCGGCGTTGCCGCAACAAATGCGGTTCTTTCTCTTGCTGCATTGGGACATCCCCATTCCATTCACAGGCCCAGCTTGGGCAAAAACCCAGTCTACCAAACCGGGTTCAATTTCAGAAACGCATTTTACAATTGCTGACCCACTGCGTTTGACCTGCCTCCACGGGCTTGTTATTCTCAATCGGCAATCGTTATTCAAAACCGTCAAACAAAAGGAGGACGCCATGGGATTTTTCGATTTTATTTCAGACGCCGGTGCCAAGATTTTTGGCGAGAAGGAAAGCGTTGAAGACGTCACCGTTCCAATCAAGCAACACATTGCCAATCATGGTATTGATACCAGCCAGATGAAGACGCAGTTCCGCGAAGGCACCGTCGTGCTCAGCGGTTACGTGCCAGATCAGGAGCAAAAAGAGAAAGCGGTGCTGGTGGCCGGCAACGTGGCTGGCGTCAAGGGCGTTCAGGACAACCTGATTGTGGGCGCACCGGCGGTTGGCGAAAGCGAACAGGTCAGCGCCGAACCCAGCAGTGACGCCGCCAGCGGTGAAGCGCAGTGGGAATCAAAAACCTACACCGTGCAACCGGGCGACACCCTGTCCAAAATCGCCAAGGAAATGTATGGCGACGCCATGAAATATCCGGTCATTTTCGAAGCCAACCGCCCCATGCTGAAAGACCCAGACCACATTTACCCGGGTCAGGTCTTGCGTATTCCCAAACTCTGAAAGAACGGTAAAAAATTGTCACTTACCCGGCAAAAACCGGGTATAACCACAAAAAGAGGTGGGAAACCACCTCTTTTTCATTCCCGCGCCTTTAATGTAAACGACCACAAGGCGGCAGCGTCACCATACCCTCTCACCTGGTGTAAAATAAGACCTGCAGGCCAGTTCTTGGCCACACTGCAGAGGGGGACATGAATAACGCTTTGCCTGAAAGCACCATCACACGCCTGTTGCGGCGGCTCGATAATGACGAGTCGTCTTCACAAGCCAATGCCTTGTTTGAAAGTCTGTACCAGGAAATCCATGCCCTGGCCATTCAACAGCTGCGTCGGCTGGCACCGGGCCAGACCCTGACCCCCACCGTTCTGGTGCACGAATGCTACCTTCGGGTGCTGCAAAAGGACACCGCCAGCTTCCAGAGCAGCCAGCACATGCTGGCGCACCTGGCTAAAGTCATGCGCTGTTACCTGGTGGATGCCGTGCGCATGAAAAATGCTGCCAAGCGCGACGTGCCCGAAGTGCCCATTGAAAACCTGCCCCTAGGCACCAGCACCGAAAGCGGCATCAATACTGACCTGCTCGATCTCGACAAAACACTGGAACTGATGGAAGAGATTCGCCCGGACCTGGCCCGGCTGGTGGAAATGCGCTATTTTCTCGGCCTCAGCATTGCCGAAATCAGTGAATTTTCTCCCCTGTCTGAACGGCAGCTTTTCCGCAGGTGGTCAAAAGCAAAAACCCTGTTTATCGCCTTGAGCCGACGCGATGAAGAGTAAGGCCATCACCGTCTGGAAACGAATCAGGCCAGGCACAACAGCCGGTGAACCAAGTCAGCTTGTGTCTGCATGGCCGCTGCCCGTGCTGGCGATATCCTGCCTTGCCTACGCATGAACACCAACGAGAAAAAAAACTGGGCAGAGGCGTTCAGTCATTTTGAACAGCTTGACGACTCGGCAAAAAAATCCTTCGACAACTACCGCAAGGAGAAAGCAATTCCCACGGCTATTGCCAAAAAAATCGCCTTGCTGATTGAGGGCGAAACCCATGAAACCACGCGCTTGCAGGCCCAGTTCAATGAATCCCGCAAGCTGGCCAATCTGAAAATTCTGAAAAACCGGGAAGGAGAGCGACTGGGCAATTACCGTCTGCTGAAACTTATCGGCCACGGTGGCATGTCAGCCATTTACCTGGCCAAGCGCATCGACACCAACCTGCAACGCAAAGTGGCCGTCAAGATCCAGCTGCTGCCCAATAGCAGCGAGGAAATGGTCGACGTGTTTCTGCAGGAACAACTGCTGTTGTCACGCATGAATCACCCCAATGTGATTTCCATGCTGCATGGCAGCGTCACCGAAGACGGCATCCCTTACCTGGTCATGGAATACCTGCCCCAGGCACGCGCTATCAGCCAGTGGGTCAGCGAAGAAAAACCCGACCGGAAAACCCGCATCAAAAAATGCTTGCAACTGTGCCAGGCCGTTGCACACGCGCACGCCAACCGCATTGTGCATAGCGACATCAAACCCGGAAATATTCTGATTGATGGCCATGGTCAGGTGAAACTACTGGACTTCGGCATCGCCTCTTTCCTTACCTGGCAACTGCCGCGATTCAGCCACCTGGGCTTATCGCCGGCTTATGCCGCCCCTGAGCAGATTCGGGAAGAAGCCATCACTCACCAGGCTGATATTTATTCCACCGGCATCGTCATTGCCAGCGTGTTATGCGATGGCCAGCCCGTACTGCCAAAAACCCGAACCGGCGACCCGCAGGCGGACAGACTGAGCCTGAAAAAACACCTGGATGCCCACCGGGTTGACCCGGATCTGCAAGCCGTGTTGCAAAAAGCCACGGCTGCAGAACCCGCCACGCGCTACGCCCGCATCAGCGATCTGGCTGCCGACTTGAAAAACTGGCTTAATCACGCCCCCTTGAGCATCCGCAAGCACTCACTGGCTTACCGCCTGCGCCTGTGGGTTCGGCGACATAAACCCCTGGCGCTGGCCATGGCACTGGTGGTGCTATTATCCCTGGCCAATGGCTGGTTGCTCTGGCGGCTGTTCCTTGCACACCCGTAGCCAATCAAAATTCCACAATCCGGGGGAAGGGAGTTTTAACCCTGCCGGGAAATCCCACCGTGTACAGCCGGCTTGCCTTTTTCCCTGCCCTTGCTATGATTTGTAACAACTGCACGGGAGACCGAAAGCGCGTTGGACAATACCGGCAAAATCACGGCCATTTTGAGAAACATGGAGGGGCAAGATGAAACCGTCATCAACACGCTCTTCCAGGCACTTTATCAGGAAATTCATGCGCTGGCCGCTCAGCAACTGAAGCGCCTTTCACCCGGTGAGACGCTGACACCGACGGTGCTGGTGCACGAATGCTACCTGCGCCTGATTCAGCAGCACGCCCATCAATTCAAGGACTCCCATCACATGCTCTCGCACCTGGCCAAGGTGATGCGCTGTTACCTGGTGGATAACGTCCGGCACAAGCAAACCGCTAAGAAAAGCCATCAGATCATCGCCGATGAACGCCGTCTCAGCGGCCAGGACGGCTTCAATCTTGACTTGCTGGACCTGGAAAAAACCCTGCAATTGATGGAGAAAATCGACCCTGCCTTAACGCGCCTGATTGAAATGCGCTATTTTCTGGGTCTGAAGATCCGCGAAATTTGTGATCTGACCGGTCACAGTGAGCGACAACTTTACCGACAGTGGAATGAAGCACGCACCTTGTTCATCGCCTTGGACCAGCGGGATGAGGAAAAGAGGACGAATTAGCGTAGCGATACAACAAGGCGCCTTACATGGAAAATAACTGAGGGGAACAGCATGTCAAACAACGCGTCAAGGCAGCAAAACCAGGAAAAACAGTGGGCCCGGGCCTTTGCTGTTTTCAAGAAAATAACCATGGATGGCGGCGAGCATGTCGAAGCGCACATCGCCGAGGCCAATCTCAACGCCGCCGAAAGAGAGATTCTCGATCGCCTGCTGGCCGCTCAGGAACAACACACTGAAGTGCTGGACGATGCTTTTCTCCAGCGCCAGCAGCAAATGGAAAAGGCCATGCTGAAAAATCGCGAAGGCGAGCAGTTGGGCCAGTACCACCTGTTAAAACTCATCGGCTCCGGCGGTATGTCGGCGGTTTACCTGGCCAAACGCAGTGACGCAGACATTCAAAAAAAGGTCGCCGTCAAAATCTTGCTGTTTCCCTCAATTTGCCCGCATGTGCTGGAGCTGTTCTTGCAGGAACAGCGGCTCTTGTCACGCCTAAACCACCCCAATATTGTGTCCATGTTGCATGGCGCCATGGATGCCGATGGCACGCCGTTTCTGGTCATGGAGTATATCCCCGATGCACGCACCATTGACCAGTGGGTTGAGGACAAACAGGCCACCACTGAAGACATTGTCCACAGCCTGTTGCCTTTATGTGATGCCATTGCCCATGCCCATTCACACCTGATTGTACACAGTGACATCAAGCCCGGTAATGTACTGGTTGACCCCAATGGCACCGTCAAACTACTGGATTTTGGTATCGCCTCCTTTCTGCGAAAGCAGCAACAGGACCAGTCCGGGGTGCGTGCCTTGTCCCCGGCCTATGCCTCACCGGAACAACTGGCCGGTGAAAGTCTCACCATCGCCTCTGACATTTATTCCACTGGCCTGTTGCTTTCTCATTTGCTGACTGGCGAAGCCCCGGCCCCGGCCAGTTTAACCGAGGCCAGTCACTCGCAAAAAAGGCAGGCGCTGAAACAGCAGCTCAACCATTCCCGCGTGGACACTGATTTGCAAAAAATCATCCTCAAGGCCACAGAAGAAAAGCCCGGGGATCGTTACCAGAGTATTCAGGAAATGCGGCAGGACTTGCGCCGTTGGCTGAAAAAAGAACCTATCGCCGCGCACCCTGGCGGATGGTTTTACCGGGCGAAAAAATTCGTGCAGCGGCGCACTGCCCTATCGCTGGCCATCACCGGGCTGGCCATTGCCCTGATCGCCGGGGTGATTTTGCTGGAAGCGGAAAACCGCAAAACCCGCCTGGAAGCCGAAAAAGCCCGGCAGGTTACCCGGTTTATGCTGGATGCCTTTGCCATCAGCGACCCGGACATGGCCAAGGGCATCGACTTCACCGCGCGCGACATTCTCACAACAGCCAAACACAAGCTGGATGGCCAGTCATTCAGCAACCCGGCCGTGCGCGACACCCTGCAAGCGGCCATTGCCGCAGCGGAAAACCGTTTGGGCAACTTTGCCGAGGCCTATGCCACAGCACAACCATTACTGGCGCAAAAAGAACCGCTGAGCCGGGCGGTGGAAGCGGCGACTGAATCCCTGGTTCAGATGGGTCAGGTCAAAAAGGCTGCCGATCTGCTCAATCGTCTGGGGCACAGGATGAAAGGGACCGTTCATGCCTACTGGCAAGCGCGTCTGGCCGCATCCCAGGATCGTTTTGATGAAGCCAAACAGTGGCTGGCCAAAGCCGACACGCTGGCCGAAACGAAGAATGACCCGGTCTTTGCCATCAAGCGCCAGCGCTTACGTGGCGACATCCTCTTCAAACAAGGCAAAAACGACCAGGCCATGCGGATTTTCCAGCAAGCCCTGACGTCAGCGAAAGAAACGCTGGGAGCTCAACACAGCCAAACATTGGGCCTGCAGCAACACATTGCCACCATTTATAACGATCGGGGTGAATTTGACCGCGCCTTCCCGGAACTCGAGAAATTACTGAGCGCCCAGGAACAGCACTTCAGCCGCAACCACCCGGTATTGATCCTCACCTTGTTGCAACTGGCGGGCAACCGGCAATACAAACAGGACTTCGCAGCGGCGCAAACCTACGCCCAGCGCGCCTTGCAAATAGCCACGGAAACCGTGGGTGAAAACAGCCTGCTGGCCGGTCGCAGTCACAACTTGCTGGGCATACTGGCTTACCGACAGGGGAAAATCGCCCCCGCCATTGCACATTTGCAAAAAGCCAGTCAGATTTACCACCAACACCTGGGGCGCTCACACCGGGAAAGTGGCGAAATCGACACCACGCTGGCCAACCTCCTCATTGCCAGCGGCCAGCCGGAAAAAGCAGAAGAATTGCTGATGCCGGTGGCCGAGGCGCAGCAGGAAAAACTGGGCGCTGATCACAAGGCCAGCATTTACAGTCAACTGACCCTCATCAAGGCGCTGAATGCGCAACAGAAATACCGCCAGGCCCTGCAACAGGCCACAGAAACCCTGCCTTTGGCCATTAAGGGCGTGGGTGAAAAACACCCCATGACAGTCGCCCTGCGCAAGGGTCAGGCCGATGCGTTTTTTGGCCTGGGCCAGTACGCGCAAGCGATAGAAGGGTATGAAAAAGTCCTGCACAGTGACTTTATGCAACAACAAACGCAGCAACAACCGGCTTTGCTCAATCAACTGGCCAAAAGCCAGTGGCTTGATGGGCAAAGGGACAAAGCCCGACAAACCTTTGCCGAGGCCAAACAGAAAGCCGCCGCCGTGTTCGGCCACGAAAGCCCGGCTTATCAACGCATCCTTGACGAGCAAAACAAATTCTTGAAAACAGCAGCAACCCTAAGATAGCCCCGATTGGATCTGGCAGCACAGCACACATCACGCAAACAAAAACGGCCCGGAAAATCCGGGCCGTTGCCTTATCCTCATCGCCTTTAGCGGGCAGACATTTGGATCAATGATCCATGTCGTCCTTGTAAATGCGATCGCTGCATTCAAAGGCCTGCTGCGGGTCGATCATCACAAAGTAACCTGTGCCCCCAGTGAGAATATTGTAGTCACTGAACGGCGAGCTGCCATCTTCGGTAACGATTGAGCCCACATTGCCAAAGTAGTCAAACAGGACATGGTGTGGCACATCGCCCAGTCCATTGCCCAACAGGCCGCCAAGCGCTACTTGCTGGATAACCGGCGTCACGCACTGGAAGGGCGGTCCCTGCTCCAGGAAGGGGTGCTCAAAGACAATACCGGCACCGCCAAAAGAACCCGCATCACCAACACCCGGAATCACCTTGATGACATTTTTACTGGGTTGCTGGTAATACACCAGGTAGGTGGCATTGGCCGGAATGTTGCCACTGTTGGCGTGGTAAATGCGCCAGCTGGTGCCGTCGTAATAGACCTCGAGGGCGGAATTGTCATAAATCTGGGAGCCACTCTGATACACGTGGCGCACAAACACAGCCAGATTGCCTTCTGTCAGGCCGGTATCCAGCGACGCAACGGCAGAAGAGCCATTTTGCACTTCAATCAGGCCCCTGAAGTCGTTGGTGCCCACGCCGCGATCGCCGCTGGGATGAAACACTGAAAACACCAGGCCGGGATCCATGTTGGTATTAAAATTTTCGTTGTAGATGGTCCACCGAAAACCGTTAAACCACCAGCCCAATGGTTGATCGTAAAACTGCTGCGGGGTGTCTTCATGCCGGTACAGGTGTGTAAACAGACCCACCGCATCACTGTCAGCGGTCAGTTCATCGTCATGGATGGAGGTGCGATTCGAAAAGTTGTTGTTATCACTGGATTCATGCACCAGCATGCGGTCGCCCCATTCAAACGCCCCGGCATCGGAAACGACCGTGCCGTCGCCATCGCCGTCAATCTCACGGCGGAAACCATCCATATCCACATGCGGCAAGGCCAGCAAGGTCGGAACAATGGAGGGATTGCCAAACAAGCTCCCTTGCGTCAAAGCAAAACTAAAGTCGGCACCGCCAGCGGCATCAATGGCCGGCGAACCGGCACGCAATGCATAACGGGCCGGTGCGGCCACGTATAGGGGATCTACCCCAACTTGATCACTCGCCGCATTGATATAGGACAACAGTGCCACACCGGGGCCAATCACATTGTTGTCTCCACTGACACTCGCCGCGCCTGTTCCATTCAGGAGAACAGCCTGGCCTGCCGGCGCCTCGGTAAAGACATTGTTATAGATCAGTAGCTGGTTGCTGGAGCTGGCAGTGATGGAGTGATCAAAAAACGAAATCGAATCCCATCGTCCATCAAAGGTATTGAAGTAAAAGCCAGTTATCACTTGATTGGCTGTGCCTTGCATGTTGGAATACACCAGTTCGGGGAAGAAGGCCGGCCTGGTGCCATCGGCATAGCGATCGGCAAATAGATTGTAAAAGGCATAAACGCGCAATCTCCCGTGAGCGCTGTTGTCACTGGTCAGGTGCACCGCCCGCGCGCCACGGAATTCGTTCTGCGAGAGGATCACATCCAGATTGGCGGTGCCCAAATCCACCATCAAGCCCGGCACGTCCTCACGGTTGGTTTGTAGCGTGTTTTCGGCAATGGCCACGTCCACACCCACCGTCGAAGTCATAGAACCGATATCAATCAGCCCCTTTGGGAAAGATGGTGCGGCACCGGTACTGGCCGTGATCTGATTACCGCGAATGCGTACCCCAAAGGTGCCCGCGCCCCCCAAACTGACCTCTGAAATCTTGACAGGATGCCGGACGATGGCACCCGTGGCGCTGATTTCAAATTCATTGTCTTCAATAGTCACCTGACCCAACTCACCGCTATTGAGGGTGCCAGTCAACCAGATTCTGATGCCCGAATCGCCGGTAAAGTGGATGCCCCGCACACCGGACGTGGCCGTGCCAACGGCATCCCAGATCCAAGTAGAATCCGTAAACACCGGCTTGCCCAGCACGCCATTCTCGGCCACAATCCAACCGGAACGGCCAAAAGCCGTGACGTCCTGATTGTTATAGGTACCGTTTTTGACCGTGATAAAAAAGGCCCCGGTGCCGCCATTGTCCGAGTCCACGCACTGCTGCAAGGTCATGCCCGGGCAATCATCCGGAAAGATTTTTGCCCCCTGCGCACTGACACTGAACCAGACCAGCGTTGTCCACACGATAGTCCACGTTGTTTTGTTGATTTTCATGCTCATCCCCCAAGGGTGTTGTTTAATGTCTACCGACAAAAAATGTCGGCTCTCACCCCTATAATCGAGAAAATGCCACAAAACCTGCCAAAAAAAACGAAAAAAACTCAAAACAACAGCGATTGACAGCGATTTATTGGCATGCAGACGCGCCAGGAATAGTGAAAGCCCAACTAACTACTAACTAGCGCAGTGGCCGGGCATTTTTGGGGGGATTGCGCAGAATGGTTGTCGCCAGCGTGCAGCCCAGGAAATCAGGGTCAGAGGATTCGACAATACGCAGCCACGGCGACGGGCTGTTTTCAATGGCCAGGTATTTAAAACACAGCCGCAAGGGCTGGGCAGGCGTCTCACCAGGCGCTGACTGATTATTGGCAGCAAAACATGGCCGGCCATTCTGTCGGGCCATCACCCCTTGGGCCGAATAAACCGGTTGATAAGCAGGCGGCTCATCCACCCAGCGGTCGACTGAAATGGTCGCGTCTTCGCCCTGCAGACGCAAATCCAGGGAGTAATCCCCACCACAAACGCCACCGTATAACTGCACTGGCTGGGTGGATTTAACCGGCAGGTACAAGGCGGAATGTTCAATGTAACGGTGATTGCGCCAGCGGCCCTTGTAAACGGCGATCTGGCCACCAAAATACGCCCGGAGTTTGGTCAATAAGGCCGCGTCATTGTTTTTGCTGCCACGAACATAAACGGGCATCAGCGGTTTCGGTACGCCAAAAACAAGCCGGCGAAACACCACCTTTTCGTTGGCAAATTCAGCCCGCACGGTTTCGGCCTGATCCCCACTGATATAAATCACCGGCACACTTGGCTGGTGTGGCGTGGTGGCGCAACCGGACAGCAACCACAGCAGCGTTGAAAGGCGAAACAGCAGGCGAAGATTGTGTGTGTTCATGGCTGATCCCTCGTGTGGGGTGGGAAAATAGTATTAACCGAGGTTCATGATGTGGCAAGCTCAAGTAGTCCCAACACCGTGTTGCCGCAAAGCCCAGGCCACGTGCTCCCTGACCAAGGGCGACGGGTGCTCGAGCCGGGTTTTGAGCGCAGCAATAACTGCCGGGGAAGACGGCGCATTGCCCAGGGCCACGGCAATATTACGCAGCCAGGCGATATGACCAATGCGGCGAATGGCCGAGCCTTCGGTATTTTTGAGAAAGATGGCCTCATCCCAGGCAAAGAGGTCAATCAGATCAGGACTATCCAAACCGTGCCGGGGCAGAAAATCCGCCTCCGTGGTGTCATGGGCAAACTTGTTCCAGGGGCACACCATCTGGCAATCGTCGCAGCCGTAAATGCGGTTGCCCATGGCCTGACGAAAGGCCTCGGGAATTGAACCTTTGTTTTCGATGGTCAGGTAGGAAATACAGCGCCTAGCGTCCACCTGAAACGGCGCCACGATGGCGTCGGTGGGGCAGGCGGCCAGGCATTTCTGGCAACTGCCGCAATGAAAATTATGCTTTTTATCCACCGGCAGGGGCAGGTCGGTAAAGACCTCACCCAGGAAAAACCAGCTACCTGCGGAGGGGTTGATGAGGTTGCTGTGCTTGCCAATCCAGCCCAGGCCGGCCTTTTCCGCCAGCGCCTTTTCCAGCACCGGGGCCGAATCCACAAAAGCGCGATAGCCGAAAGGCCCGATTTCGGCCTGAATTTTCTCGGCCAGTTTCTGCAGCCGCCGCCGCATTAGTTTGTGGTAATCCCGCCCCAGGGCATAACGCGACACCGCGCCTTTCAAGGGCTGTTTCAGCACATCGGCATAGGGCGTAACGGCCTGACTGGAATAGTCCATACGCACCGAAATCACGCTCAGGGTGCCCGGCACCAGTTCCGCCGGTCGCGCACGTTTCAGGCCATGACGCTGCATGTATTCCATGTCGCCATGGAATTTTTTTTCCAGCCAACGCAACAAATGCGGCTCATGCTCGCTCAGATCAATGTCGGTGATGCCCACCTGCTGGAACCCCAATGCCTGGCCAAAATCGCGAATTTTCTCCACCAGCTCACTCGCCTGCTCGGCAGACAAGGCATGGGGGGAGTTTTTTTCAGTTTCAGGCGGGGGCACGGTTAGAATAGCCACTGGCAACAGAAACGCAGATTTTATCACGATGCAACCGTTGTACCTGAAACACCAGACCCGCCAGCTCGATCAGCTGGCCGCTCACACCCTGGGCATCAGTGGCTTTGAACTGATGCAAAAAGCCGGCGCCCAGGCCGCCGCGACACTCATGGACCTGGCACAGGCCAATCCAGAAGCACCGGCCGGCCGCGTGCTGGTGCTCACTGGAAATGGCAACAACGCCGGGGATGGCTACGTGCTGGCGCTGGAATATTTTCTGGCCGGGCAACCCGTGGCCGTGTGGCCCTGGAGTGGCCCGGAATCACTCAGCCCTGATGCGCTGGCAGCACGCCAGGCCTATGAAAAAGCCGGCGGCACCGTGCTGCCTCAGGCCGCAGCAAGTCAGGCGGCGGCAGAAAGCTGGCAGGCAGATTGGCTGGCAGACGCGCTGCTGGGCACCGGCATCAACCGCCCTGTGACGGGGGATTACGCCCGGGCCATCGACTGGATGAACGCACAATCGGCATCGGTTTTCAGCCTCGATATTCCCAGTGGGCTGGATGCGGACACCGGCCAGCCACAGGGTCGTGCCGTCAAGGCCACGGCCACCATCACCTTTATTGCCCTCAAACCCGGCCTGTTTACCGCTGGCGGGCCGGATTATTGCGGTGAGCTGTTTTATGCCGACCTCGATGTGCCCGCCGAAACCCTGCAAACAGTGGAACCGGCCGCCTGGCTGCTGGAAGCGCAGGACATGGAAACCGACCCACTCCTGCGAGCACGCAACTGCCACAAAGGCCATTTCGGCCACGTGCTGGTGGTTGGCGGCAACACTGGCATGCGCGGCGCGGCCGTCCTGGCTGCCGGAGCGGCCCTGCGCAGTGGTGCCGGAAAAGTCACCGTGGCATCGCCGGCGCCCGGGCGCGATGCCATCATTGCCCAGCGCCCGGAAATCATGACCGCGGACCCGGACGAATTGCCACGGATTTCCGGCACCGGCACGGTACTGGCCATTGGCCCGGGACTGGGCCGGGACACCCTTGCCACACGCCTGTTTAACCAAGCGCTGGAACTGGCCAGAAAAAATGCCCACCCCTGCGTGCTGGATGCCGACGCACTCACCCTGCTGGCCGAGGCCAGCACCGCCAGCGGTAAAAACACAGGCAAAAAAACGGGCAAAATAGTGGACAAAAATACCGGCACAGCCGCCCGGCTGCCGGCCAACACCGTGCTCACGCCCCACCCCAAGGAAGCCGCCACCTTGCTGGGCAGCGACACCCGCCGCGTTCAGGCCAACCGCCTGCATGCCGCCAGTGAACTGGCCACACGCTTTCAATGCGTGACCGTGCTCAAAGGCAACGGCACCGTCATTGCCGCGCCAGACCAGCCTGCGCTTATCTGCCCGTTTGGCACACCGGGCATGGCCACCGCCGGCATGGGTGATGTGTTGACCGGCATTATCGCCGCACTCATGGGACAGGGATTAGCGCCAGCAGAAGCCGCCCGCACCGGCGTGCTCATGCACGCGCTGGCAGCGGACATGGCCCAAAAGGGCAATGGCCTGATTGCCTCTGATGTCATCGAAAAACTGCCGGATCTGCTGCCATGAATCAACCACAGTGCCCCACAGACAAGGCTTTATCTGGAAAAACAAAGCCCTTGCGCCTGGACATCAGCCATCGGCAGCAGTTGCAACGCCTGGCCACGACAATCAGCCAGCAATTGCCTGATCCAGTTCATGAGCCATTCTGGATTCACCTGCGCGGCGACCTGGGCGCCGGCAAAACCACCTTCGCCCAGGACTTTATTCACGCACTGGGCTACCCGGGGCGCGTCAAAAGCCCCACTTATTCCTTGCTGGAACAGTACCAGACCAATGGCTCCTCGGTGCTGCACATGGACCTGTACCGGCTGGCCGACCCGGAAGAACTGACCTTTATCGGACTGGACGATCTATTGTTGGACAAGCCGGTGGTGCTGGTGGAATGGCCCGAAAAAGGCGCGGGGTTTCTGCCTATGCCCCAGCTCGAACTGCGTTTTGAACTGGACAACGACAGCCGCCAGGTGGAAATTTACGACCCACATCAAGTGTTCAGCCTAAGTTAATGTTTTTTATGGGAATATTGCCTTGTAAGGACTTTCATATTACACTCTTTTTCAAACACACCAGCCGTACACCATGATGCTTCGTCCGTCTTTACGCTTATTTCCTCTCATTTGCGCCAGCCTGATACTGGTACTAACCGGCTCGGCCCGCGCGGGCACCACCGGCAAAGACAGCAAAGTCTCGGTGGACGGCTTGCGCGTCTGGAGCGGGCCTGACCACACCCGGGCCGTGTTTGACCTGAGCGGTCAGGTGGACTATCAGCTGTTTCAGCTCGACAACCCGCCACGGGTGGTGCTGGACGTGAACGGTGCCAACCTGAAAACCCGCCTGAAAGTAAACAACAACGCCGATATCCGTGGCATTCGACACGGAAAGAAAGGCAAAAACACACTGCGCCTGGTGTTTGACCTGAACCGGAACAAACGCGCCAAAAGTTTTCTGCTGCCACCCAATGAAAAATACGGCCACCGCCTGGTGGTGGATTTCAGCGACCCCAAGGCCAAACAGAAAATCAAGAAAAGCGCCAAAGTCAGCGCCAGCAAGCAGCGTGACATCATCATTGCGGTGGATGCCGGGCATGGCGGCGAAGACCCCGGAGCCAGTGGCGCGCGCGGTAGCAAGGAAAAGCACATCACCCTGGCCATCGCCCGCCAGCTGGCCAAAGCCATCAATGCCGAAGTGGGCATGAAGGCCGTGCTGATTCGTGATGGCGACTACTACGTGGGCCTGCGCCAGCGTTTTGAAAAAGCCCGCGCCCATCAGGCCGACCTGTTTGTTTCCATTCATGCGGACGCCTTTTACGACCCCAAGGTGCATGGCATGAGCGTTTACGTGCTGTCACAAAAAGGCGCCACCTCCGAAGCGGCCAAATGGCTGGCCCGGTCAGAAAACAAGGCCGACCTCATCGGTGGGGTCAAACTCGATGGCAAGGACACCCTGCTGGCTCGCGTCCTGCTTGACCTGAGCCAGAATGCCGCTATGGAAGCCAGTCAGAAAGTGGCCAACGAAGTATTAAAATCCCTGTCAAGAATCGAAAAACCGCACAAGAAACACGTGGAAAAGGCCAATTTCGCGGTGTTGAAATCCCCCGATGTGCCATCTATCCTGGTGGAAACCGCCTTTATCTCCAACCCGCAGGAAGAAAAACGCCTGAAGAGTCATTCATTCCGGCAGCAGGTGGCCAAAGCCATCCTGAACGGCATCAAAACCTATTTCTACCAGTCCCCACCACCGGACACCCTGATCGCCAGCCGCGTCAAGGCCGCCCGCAATCGCCCCAACCGTCACATTGTCTCCCGTGGGGAAACCCTCAGCGGCATCGCGCAAAAATACCGGCTGGACCTGCGCAGCCTGCGCAAGGCCAACAAAAAGAAAACCGATCGCATCCGCTCCGGCGAAGTATTGGTTATCCCCACCAGCTAGGGAACCTCTTACATGGACACCGCCCGGTTTTGCAAGTGAATAATCAGCGAAGAAGGATCGATTGCAGTCTTACATCCGGCCTGTTCACGAACCTGAATGGTTCTGGCCTCAATGGTATTCGCC
>JALWKC010000271.1 GCA_026996795.1 Lysobacterales bacterium
TCAGGGCCAACGGGCCAATCAGCTTGGATTGGCCATGATAGGTGTCTTTCACCTGCTCATTGACAAAGTTGACGACCATCTCGACAAAATTTTGCAGCTTGTCCGGCACGCCGCTGGTGGCCCGCCTAGCGACGTAGGTAAACAGGCCCAGAAAGACCATGGCAGTCAATAGGGTATAGAACAGGCTATCGAGGTTGATGACCCAGAAACTGGAACCATCCACCAGCTGCAACTGATTGTTTTGCAGGTGATGGTGAATGTATTCGCCGATACCGCTCGCTTGTTCAGCCATTTTACGTCATCTCACTTAATTGCTCGTAATAGCGCAACCCAGAAAACCAGCAGGGTCACAAGAAAACCGGCCATGGTTGGCAGGGCTTGCACACGCAAAACCACAATGGCCAGATAAAACAAAACGGCCACCAGGGCCAGTTTGAGCGCTTCGCCACGAAACATGCGGCGTAAAACCACTCGGGAATCCGTTGCCCGTGTAACAAACACACTCAAAGCAAAAACCAGGCTGCCAATGGCGCTGATAACGCCGCCGGTCAATACGCTTTTTGCCACTGGCCAATCAAAAAGACTGTAAGCCAGCGCCGCCAGCGCCACGGTCACAATCACTTGCCAGAGCGGGATTAAAAACACCGCTGTGCGGGCATGATTCGGCTGCGTTTTACGCATGGGCTGGCGCCTTTAGAAAAACAAAACGCCACATCTCTCGGGGATTGTGGCGCATTAAAAAGCCGCTGCATTATAAAGGCTTGGGGTGTGCGGTGCAACTTTTGACGAGCTTTTTAAGCAAGAAATCCCGAAAGTCGGGGTTTCTTGCTTAACCAAGTTTTGCTTGCCAGTCTATCGTCTGTAGCCGAGCTCCTGGCGCTGAGTGCCTAGCAACACCCACGTATTTGCCACACTCAATGGGCTTTGCTGATGCGACGCAAACGGCGGACCCGGTTATTGGAGTGCGCTTCCTGGGCCTTGAGGCGTTTCCATTCGTCGGACGTGAACTAACGTCCATGGGCATAGTGGTTCTTGAAGTCTTCATACTCGCAGAACGCAGCCAGTGTTTGCTGTAAGCGGCTCGCAACGGCCACGATGACCATGGCATCACCTGCTAGGCATTCTTCTTATTAACCTGGCGGCTGAAGGCACCGCTGTGCTTTCCCCGGCATGAAATACCGGCAAAACAAAAGGGCCTTTCGGCCCCCTTGTTTATTGCCCTTGTGGATAAGAGACCCGGTTCAAAAGCGGTAATTGGCTGAGATAAAGTAGAAACCGCCATTGAAGCCAAAAGGAGCAGCCCGGCGTGAATACGTAAAGACTCCCGGAGAGTCCACGATCACGGTGCCGTTTTCATCCACAATGCGTCCGCCTCGCGCCTGTCCGATACGGTTCTTGTCCGGGTAGTTATCGAACAGATTGTTGGCCCCAACACTCACTGTCAGTGGCATGTCCTCAAAGTTATAGGTCAACATCAGGTCAGTGAGAAATTCACCGCCAAAGGTCTGGCGATCGCCGTTGCCTTCCTGAATGGTGTATTCGCCGTAATAGCTTTCACGAACGGTGACGTCCCAGTTGCCCTTGCTGAAGACATTGGTCCAGCTGATGTGGCTCTTGGGTTGCCATTCTTCGATAATGGAGCGGTCCTGACTGGTGAAAATCACGTCCTCAAGCCCTTCCAGCAAATCCGGCGCCTGCACGCTGACGGTCACATTGGTGTCTGTCCAGTTGGCTGCAAACGTGGTGTCCCAGTTCCATTCGTTGCCCAGTTCGATGTCATTCTTGCTGACCACCACATCAATGCCCTTGGTCTCGGTATCACCGGCATTGATGAAGAACTGCGCTGCCGTGATATTCAGTTCTTCAAAGATTTCTGTGGCTGCCGGCGCATTGGATGGAGAAAAGGCACCGGAGATCACAATGCGGTCGTCAATATCGATGCGATACAGGTCTACGGAAATGTCGACGTCATTTTGCGTGGTGTACACCAGGCCCAGGGAGTAGTTGGTGGATTCTTCCTCCTTCAAGCGCGGAATGCCCAGCAATCGGGCAATCTCGCTGTCATTACGGAAGGTGCCTCGTTCCTGGGCGATCAGGCCGTTGCCATTGGGGTCAGACACAAACTGGGTGCTGATACTGTTGAAATACAGCTGCTGCATGGAAGGCGCACGGAAGCCGGTATTGAAGGCGCCACGGAAAGACAGGTTCGGGTTTACGTCGTACTTGAAACCCAGTTTGCCAATGGTGGTGCCGCCAAAGTCGCTGTAGTTTTCATGCCGAAGCGCGCCGGTCAACAGCAACTGGTCGGTGACGCTGGATTCCAGATCCACATAGAGTGCCTTGTTGTTGCGATCTTCACTGACGTAATTGCTGGGTGAAAAACCACGAAAAACCTGGAAACCCGGCGCATACGGTTCGCCAGTACGCGGGTTGATGGCGCCACCATCTTCATAGGAAACCGGCTCGCCAGGAACGATTTTATACTTGTCACGGCGGTATTCCAGGCCCCAGGCGAAATTGGCATCATAGCCGGCAATATTAACCGGGAGGGAAGCATCCAGTGTCACCTGGAACAGGCCTAATTTCAGAGTACCAGCATCCGCTTCAGTGGGGCTTTGTGGCCCAAACGACGCATTGAGCGAGTTACTGATGTAGAAATTGAAGGAGTTATGGCCGGTGCCCACATGGAAATCATAGTCCCAACCACTCTCCGTGGACCACTTATAACCCGTGTTGAAGCTCCAGTCCTTGATGGTGGTGTTGATCAAGGGCAAAAAGCCATCCGGGTAAATTTCAAGCACTGTGCGATTGGTTTGGTTGGCGCGGCGATAAAAGCCGGCGGACTGGTTGTCGCGATCGGAGTAGGTCGCAAAAACGTACCACTCGCCCGGGCCCAGATTCATGCCGGAGTTCATGACGATAACATTCTGTTTTGAGTCGGCATCACCAATGCGGAAATTACGGCGATTAAAGGTGTACTCGCGTGGATCAAAACTGCCGTCTTCCAGCAAGGGGTATTGCACGGCCCCAGTCAAGCCGGCGCGGTTGGTGTGGTCGCGATTACGGTATTCGTAGGTGAAATGAAAGAATCCGTCTTCGCCCAATGGCGTGCCCAGATTCAGGTTGCCCACCGTGGTATCGCCATCGCCTTCATAGGTCTCGCCCCAATAGGCACCCACTTCGCGATCGTTAGGGTCAGACTTGAGCACAATGTTGATGACACCGGCAATGGCATCCGAACCATAGATGGCTGCTGCGCCATCACGCAAGACTTCGATGTGGTCAACTGCTGAAATGGGAATGGCATTAATGTCCGTTCCTGCCGTGCCCCGACCCACTGAAGTGTTCACGTGAATCAGCGCGCTGGTGTGTCGGCGCTTGCCATTGATCAGCACCAGCGTCTGGTCCGGACCCAGTCCTCGCAGGGTTGCCGGACGCAGTGCATCGGTGCCATCCGAAACGCTGGAACTGGAAAAGTTGAATGACGGGGCCAATGCCTGAATGGCACGCCCCAGTTCGGTGGCACCAGTGCGTTTCAGGTCTTCGGCTTCGAGAATATCAACTGGCACCGGCGCATCATTGACCGTGCGGTACTTGCCGCGCGTGCCCACCACGGCCACCGTGCCAAGGTTGTATTTGTCATCGTTCTGTTGGGCCGTGGTCGAACTCTGCTGGGCAATGGCCAGTGGCGAGGCCGACAGAGCCAGCAGGGTAGAAAAGGCCAGGATTTTGGGTTGTGCTTTCATTCATTATCCTCTTTTTGGTTTTAATCGGTATTAATAAGCACTCACTAATATAACAAAATGCACACGATTGTCAAACAAGATGAAGAGATGAAAGACGGCCGATTGACTCAGCCCATCGCCCGATCCAGGCAGCGGTAGGAAATGGCTTCGGCGAGGTGGTTGCGGCCAACCCCTTTGCTACCGGCCAGGTCAGCGATGGTTCGGGCCACTTTGAGGATGCGAAAATAAGCCCGCGCCGACAGGCGCAGGCGTTCCACCGCCTGCTCCACAAACTGCAGTTCTTTTTCCGGCAAGGCCATGGCCTCCTCCAGCACCTTGCCCGACAACCTTGCGTTTAAGATACCGGCATTGCGTTGCTGCTGTCGCTCTCGGGCGGCGCGCACGCGGCTGGCCACTTCCGCCGTGCTTTCTTCTGCCTGGGTGATTTTTCGCCATTGGGAAGGGGTCATGCGCGGCACTTCCAGGTGCATGTCGATGCGATCCAGCAGCGGCCCGGAAAGCCGGTTACGGTAAGATTGCACCTGCCCGGGAGAACAACGACAGGGCCGTTCGGCATCGCCCAGAAAGCCACAGGGGCAGGGATTCATGGCCGCCACCAACTGAAACTCCGCCGGGTATTCGGCCTGCTGGGCGGCGCGGGAAATGGTAATACGGCCAGACTCCATCGGCTCGCGCAACACCTCCAGCACGTGGCGATCAAACTCGGGCAGCTCATCTAGGAAAAGTATACCTTTATGAGCGAAAGATATTTCACCGGGTTTCGGTTTTGAACCCCCGCCAACCAGTGCCGCGGCCGAGGCCGTGTGATGAGGCGCCCTGAATGGGACACGTCGCCACTGGGCCGGATCGAAGCCGGATGAAGCCACCGAAGCCACCGCAGCCGATTCCAGTGCGGCGGATTCATCCAGTGGCGGAAGCAGGCCCGGCAAGCGGCTGGCCAACATGGTTTTACCGGTGCCTGGCGGCCCCACAAACAGCAGGTTGTGACCACCAGCGGCCGCAATTTCCAGAGCGCGCTTGGCGCGTTGTTGCCCTTTGACTTCACTCAGGTCCGGCAAGGGGTTGGTGTCAGCGTTGGGTGAATACGTGGCTTGTGGCAGCTTTTCCAGGCCATTCATCCAGGCGCACACCTGCAACAGACTGGTGGCCACCCGTGTTACGGCTTTTTCCACCAGCGCGGCTTCAGCCTCGTTGTCCTGTGGCACCACCAGGACGCGCCTGGCCCGGCTGGCCATCAAAGCCACCGGCAGAACGCCGGTCACAGCACGCAGTTCTCCGCCCAGGGCCAGTTCACCGATGAATTCGGTTTCTGCCAGCCGTGCCATGTCCACCTGACCGGCGGCGGCCAGGATGCCGATAGCAATGGGCAAATCGAAACGGCCACCTTCCTTGGGCAAATCCGCCGGCGACAGATTGACCGTGATGCGTTTCTGGGGGAAATCAAAACCGGCATTGAGAATGGCGGCTCGAACACGATCTTTGCTTTCCTTGACAGCGGTTTCGGGCAGGCCCACCAAAGACAGGCCAGGCAAGCCCGGGGAAAGGTGCACCTCGACCCGCACCAACGGCGCGTCAATGCCATACTGGGCCCGGCTGAGTACCGTGGCAAGTCCTTTTTTCATGTTCTTCCCTAAATGATTGTTACGGGTGTTTTTGTTAGTGGTGGATTTTTTTAGGGCTAACCCGCCTTACCTTTCACGCGCTCGCCACCTGCTAGCCGGCAGCCCGGTAAAGTAAAATTACTCGGCCAATTGTGACTCAATTGCCTTGAGTTGTGCTTCCAGCGCCTTGAGTTTCTGCCGCGTCTTGGCCAGCACGGCCTTTTGCACGTCGAATTCTTCCCGTGTCACCAGGTCCATTTTGCGCAACCCGGCAGTCAGCACCGCTTTGGCATTCTGATGAAATTCCTGACGCAAGTCCTTGATGTCCTGTGGCACCAGTTCGGCCAGCTTGCGGGTGATGTCATCGACGGTTTCGGGATTGATCATGGGGTTTCTGCCTTCCTGTGGTTGGTTCTGGCCAATGATGACCGGGATTGAGTCAAAATTTTACCACGCATCCAGGCCTCGCCTGTGTGGGAAATCAACGCTGGTGCTTGTAGTCCCCGCATCTCCTGTCTGCATAACGGCCCTTTTATCTGTCAGCGTCGCTGTGATAACCTTATTATTAACCTGGTATCAATATAGGTGGTGCCAGGTTAATAACCCGGCAACTGGGGGCACTGTGCCTGGTTGCGGGGCTAGTCACCTGGAAGAGAGCCAGAGGAAGATTGGTGCATGAGTGACAACACGCCACCTGTTCAATCGCCTGAAATCGGCATGGGCAATGTGTTGCGCGGCCGGCCGTTTGTGCCACGCCGCAACGACCCGTGTTTTTGTGGCAGCGGTGTGCGTTTCAAGTCCTGCTGCGGCAGCAAGGCCGCCGACCGGAAACCGCCACATGGCATCCATATCGTTAAACACTTTATCCCGCCGGCCGAGTGCCGCCAAATGACGGATTTCCTACTGCACCAGCCACGCTCGCCACTGGGCGTCTATGACCAGGGAAAAAGCCGGGATGGCAAGGCCCACTTCCGGCGCGACCCCGGCCGCGTCACCGATTACGTGGACTACCGAAAAAAAGAAAACACCGTGCTGGGCTGGGTGAAACGCGCCATTAAAACGCAACTGCAGCCACACTACGGGGCTGATATTGAATGGTACGAAAAGCCTGCTATCCTGTATTACCGGCCCGGAGGCAAATACGGTGAACACGCCGACAGCCAGTACTATGACAAGGATCAGAACCTGTGGATAAAATGCCTGGACCGCGATTACAGCCTGCTGATTTACCTCAATGACGATTTCACCGGCGGCGAATTGTATTTCAAGAAATTTGATTACACCTACCGGCCCCAGGCCGGCGATCTGGTGCTGTTCCCGTCCAATCACATTTATATGCACGAGGCCCGCCCGGTCTTAAGCGGCCAGCGGCTGGCCGTGGTTAGCTGGCTGGCTGAAAAGGGTCAGCCGAAAGTGCAAAACCCCAGACCGGTCACGGCCATTGACTATGCAGACTTCACGTAACAAATCACTCTATGAGCCCAGGTCTGAATAACCACGCAAGGAGACAATCCGCATGAAAATGGTGACAGCCATCATCAAACCCTTCAAACTCGATGACGTGCGAGAAGCACTGGAAGACATCGGCATCCACGGCATTACCGTCACCGAGGTCAAAGGTTTTGGCCGACAAAAAGGCCACACCGAGTTATACCGCGGCGCTGAATACGTGGTGGACTTTCTGCCCAAACTGAAGCTGGAAATCGCCGTGAGCGAAGACCAGTTGGACCGGGTCATCGAGGCCATTATGGAAACCGCCAGCAGCGGCAAGATCGGCGACGGAAAAATATTCGTCCACAGCCTGGAAAAAGTCGTTCGCATCCGCACCGGCGAAATGGACGAAGATGCCATTTAATCATAGTCATTCATGAAAAATTGACTATTGATGATATATATTACATAGGAATAATATCTATTTATTAAATAAATAGTTAGAAGTCATCATATCACAATAATGACCAATTTATTAATCGCCTACATGGGGCATAGGCCAGTCAGGCGCTGAAGCAAAAGTTGCTGCAGGTCAAAACATCGCGTCTCTGGCTGGGTAAAATGGAAGCCTGATCCCGCCCTGCAAGGAGGCGCCATGAGTAACAACCACCGGATTTTCCACCTGCGCCTGAAAGTGGACTATGGCCAAGAAAATAACACTTTCGCGGTGCAGAAATACAGTGACGAAGAAAACCGCTGGCTCGAGCTGGCCATCAACGAAAAAACGCCGGGTCTGCTGGTGTTTCTGTACGCCATCCTCACTTGCCAGCACCTGTTTCTGCGTAACCCGGCGCAGAAAGCCGGTTTGCGCCTGCGACACACCAGCGGTGAACTGCAGGCGCGCTTTAACCGGGAAACATTTCGTTTCGAATCCATTCAGACTGACTTTTCTGTCACCAGTGAGGTGGAACCCACCTGTCAGCTGGTCGAGGAAATCACCCAAGCCATGCGCCATTGCCCGGTGTCGCGCAACCTGGACCCAGCCATCGAGAAAACCCTGAGCCTGAATTTTGTAGTGGATTAAACTCCCCGCGTGGCTCATGCGCCCTAAAGGGCTTAAACCGCGTTGACAATGCCCTCAACCACCCGGGTCAGTTTCTCGACGCTGGCCAGGTCCACCCGCTCGCGATCAGAATGGGGTTCGACAATGGTGGGGCCGATGCTGGTGATTTTCAGCTCTGGAAACTTGTCGGCAAACACGGCGCATTCCAACCCGGCATGGATACCGGCAAAATCGGCTTCGGGCACGTACTGGCGATACACATCGCGCACTTTGTGTGAGAATTCATTGATATCGGGCTTCCAGGCCGGGTATTTGCCATCGGTTTCCAGATCAAAGCCATGCGCGCGAAAATAACTCAAGGTCTGTTCCTTCAGGTCATGCAGCCCCTGATTGGACATGGAACGGGCCGACAGGGAGACCTGAACCTGATCGCCTGACTCACCCGTCTCGGTATCGATATCGGCCAGATTGATGGAATCCTGCGGCAGATTCAGTTCCTTGTTCCAGCCCCGCACGCCGTGGGCAAAGCCGTGAATCAGGTCAATCAGCTGGCGGTCACCAACAATGGCCTGCTCATTCGTGGGTTCTGTATTTTCCGTGATGGCGCTGGATTTGACCCACGGATTTTCAAGCCGCGGTTGCTCACCGGCGGGCACGGCAATCACCGCTTCGGCACGCCGGGGTATGGCGTTGATGCGCTCCCCGCCTTTGAGGCTGATCAAACGCGCCTGGGGGTTGGCCGCCAGCACCTTGCTCAGTTCCACAATGGCCGACGGGATGCCGTCATCAATATTGACCCCGGAATGCCCGCCGGGGCAGTTGGCTTCCAGTTTATGTCGTGTCCAGCCTTCTGGCAGGGCTTCCCGATGCACCTTTTTACGGGCAAAAATATCCACGCCACCGGCACAGCCGATGCAGATTTCGCCTTCGTCCTCGCTGTCCAGGTTAAGCATGTAAGGGGTGCGTATGGGCAACTGCAAATCGTTGACGCCCAGCAGGCCCACTTCTTCGTTGGCGGTAAACAAGGCGTCGATGTTGGCCCCTTGCTGCATCAGGTACAGGCTCATGGCAATACCGATGCCGTTGTCAGCGCCCAGGGAGGAGTCACGGGCCGACAGCCAGCCGTCTTTTTCTTCCAACTTCAGCTCAGGGGCCTTGCCGATACACACCATGTCGTAGTGGCTTTGGGTGGTGACCCGGGGCGCTTCGGCCTGGCGGGAACAGGCCATGACGTTACCGGCGGCGTCGGTCTTCACCTCATAACCAAGCTCTTCACTGGTTTTTATCAACCAGTCTTTAAGGCCATCGGCGGCATGGGAGCAATGAGGAATGGCGGCAATTTCCCGAAAGAAATCGAGTACGGTGCGTTTTTCAACAGTCACAGGCGGTCTCCAGCAAGCATTGGCTCAGTAAAACCGCTATTTTATCAGTTTTATGTGGCTGGTTGATGGCGCCAAATGAGCACTCAGGCCACCGCTTCCTGCCCGCATTCGGGGGTGGCCACGGCCTGATTGGTGCTTTCGAAAATCTTGTCGGCATTCGCCGCAATAAAGCCCTGGTAAAGGCGTCCGTCAGCCTGCGGGTAACGTTTGGCAAATTCGTAAAAACAGCCGGGAACCCGTCGCTGACCGTCGCTGAAATCCACCCGGGTTTCGCTGGCCAGTGTGGCTGATTGTTCCAGCAACTGTCCCGGGGTGCCCTTGATTTCACCGCCGGTGGCATTGAGCACAAAACCGTTTTTCTTCAAAAATCGGTTCAGTTCGGCCAGTTCGAAGAAGGTCAGCAGGTGATTCAGCGATACGGTGAAATGGTTTGCCATGTAACCCAGTGAAGCCAGCCAGGCAGCGTATTCGCTTTCGGCTTTCAGGGTCTCGTAATCGACTTGGGACAACTGCCACGGTCGACCACTGGCCACAAAATGGTCATCAGCCAGTTGGGCGCGGCTCACCTGTTCATCCAACTTGTGCACAATGCGCTGGAACTGCAGGGAAAAATCCTGCACGCGCAGTTCGCTGATAAACACCTTGGGGAAACGCTCGGGATAACGGCTATGCTGCAAATGGATGGCATCCAGTTTCTTTTCTTTGAAGGCATACTCGCCCGCACGCTCATAGCCGTGTTTTTCGAAAACCCGGGCCAAGGCATCAAGACCCAGTTTCGGGGTGTTGAAGGTGCGCAAGGCAATGTGATCGTTGACCACATGCTCACCGCGTCGTGACAGCAGTTCGTGAATCACGGCCGCCTGTGGATTGATGGCCGTGTACTGCTGCCACAGGCGATCAAACAAGTTCTCGATGGCGTGGGTGGAATCGTTGGCGTGGTGGGTCATGGGGGGCGCTGCCTGGTTGTCGTTGTCGGTCTCGGTTAAGGCCAAAATGGTGAAATATCGACAGCAAGTATAGGCAAAAGCCCTAGAGTAATGACTCTAGGGAGGCTCTGGTTGAATCTGGACGAAGCAGGTTATGCCGGAAAGGTTCAATAACTGCGTTGAAGTCCTGGCCGGATGCTAGACCGGAGGCACGTAACGGTTCAGCCAGCACAGGCGGAAAAAGCCACGCTTTTATCCACGCAATCGCTGGGTTATGATGCCAGCCAGTCATTGCGAGAACCACTCATGGCAGAAGAAAGGCCCAAAGCACGAAACTGGCGCGACACCCTGTTCAAGATTATTTATCACGCGGACACACCGGCCGGAAAGCTGTTTGATGTGCTGCTGATTGTGTTTATTCTCGCCAGCGTGCTGGTGATTATTCTCGACAGCGTGGACTGGTTGCATCAGAAATACGGCCCGATTTTCTATGCGCTGGAGTGGTTTTTCACCATCGTCTTCACCATCGAGTTTATCCTGCGCCTGATCTCCATCCGGCGCCCATTGCGCTACGCGTTTTCCTTCTTCGGCATCATTGACCTGTTGTCGATTATCCCCACCTACCTGGGCCTGTTTGTGGATGGCGCGCACAACCTGTTGGTGATCCGGATATTGCGCATCCTGAGAATTTTCCGGGTGCTGAAGCTGGTCCGCTACACCCAGCAGGCGCAAGTGCTGATGAAGGCAGTGGCCGGATCGCGGCACAAGATTGCCGTGTTTTTCTTTTTTATCAGCACCGTGCTGGTCATTTTCGGCAGCCTGATGTACGTGGTGGAAGGCCCCGAACACGGCTTTTCCAACATTCCCGCCGGTATCTACTGGGCCATCGTGACACTCACCACCGTAGGTTATGGCGACATTGCGCCACAAACAGTGCCGGGGCGATTCATCGCCTCGCTCATCATGCTCACCGGTTATTCCATCATTGCCGTGCCCACCGGTATTTTTACCAGTGAGCTGAACCGGGCGGTGAAGAAAAAAAGAAAACGCGACCAACGAACCTGTTCCACCTGCGCCCTCACTGGCCACGACCGTGACGCCGTTTACTGCCGGAAATGCGGCCACCAGCTGGATGACAGTGATGCCGCCCAATGAAATACCGCAGCCTGCACAACGCAGACGCGCGCTTGTCTGAAATTGGCCTGGGTTGCGCCAGCTACTGGGCCAAGAAAATCTTTTCAGAAAGAACCGCGCAACGGATTGTTCATTACGCCGTGGCCTGTGGCATCACCGTTTTTGACACCGGCTCCAGTTACGCCAATGGCCACGCCGAACAACGATTGGGCCGCGCCTTGCGAGGCCTGGCTAACCGCGATGATCTGTGGATCAGCAGCAAGGTTGGTACCCGGGTTGGCGCCTGGGGCCGGCTGTATAAAGACTTTAGCGAACGCGGCATTCGCCATTCGGTGCACAACAGCCTGCGCGCGCTGGGCCTTTCGCGCCTGCCTGTGCTGTTCTTACATGGACCAAACCCGGAAGATTTCAATGACACCACCTTCGGTGTACTGGAAGACCTGCAACGGGAAGGTCTGGTGGGCCTGGTGGGCGTCAACACCTTTGATGATGAGATCATCCGCCTGACGGTGGCCAGTGGCCGCTTTCAGTGCCTGATGACCGACTTCAATGTGCTCAAACCGGATCGCGGCCGCCTGATCAGCGAACTGGCCAACGGCGGCCTGGATGTGTTTGTGGCTGCGGCCCTGGCCGGGGGCCTATACAGCCGTTCTTTTTACCGGCTTTACCTGCCCAAGCATGCCTGGTACTGGGCCCGTGCGCTGGCACGGCAACGGCCGCAACTGAAACAGGCTCGTGGCTTGCACTTCCTGAATCAGGTACCGGGATGGTCAGCGGCGCAACTGGCCCTGGCCTTTGTGCTGGAAAACCCCGATCCGGTGTGCGCGCTGATTGGCACCACTTCCGAAACACACCTGAGCGAACTGGCTGCCGTGAGCGGCAAAAAAGCACCGCCTGAGATCATGCAAAAAATCCAAGCGGCCAATACGGCCTGAATCAGGCCGCGTCATCACGGATTCGCGGCACTTGAATGCGGCGTTCAATGGCTTCCACGTTGGTGCTGAAATCAGCAAAGTCCGGCTCGATGGGATTGGCAAACCAGCCCAGTAAGTGGCAACCATCGCGTCGGATCTGCGCGGCACTGAGCAAAGCGTGGTTGATGCAGCCCAGTCGCACCGGCACCACCAGCACAACCGGCAACCCACTGGCCCGAACCAGATCGGCCTGCATCAGGGTTTCGCTCAAGGGCACGCACCAGCCGCCCACGCCTTCTGCCAGCAGCCGGTCATGAGTCGATTGCAATGCGGCCAGGCGTTTCAGGCAGGTGGGCAGGTCAAACGTGCCTGCAGTATCGGCGATATGCGGTGAGGCCGGTTTTTCGAACACGAAAGGCGCCACCTCAGCGGGGTGCTGACCCGTCACCGCAGCCAGTTGCAGCGCGTCTTCACTGAGCAGTGAATCGCCTTGCCAGTACCCGCCACTGGCCACCGGCTTGCAGGCAGCCACGCTCAAGCCGCGGGCTTGCCAGCGCCGCAGTACCTGACAACTGGTCCAGGTTTTGCCCGCATCGGTGTCGGTGGCGGTGACAAAAACTGAGGGCAATTCGGACAAAAACATGGCGTTCAGCCCCGCAACCGGCTGGGAATGTCCTTGCGCGCCTTGTTTTGCACCACGCCGCGAAAATAGTTGACTTCGTAGGTGGCCGGCAAAACGCCCTCGTGGCGAAACTTCTCATAGGCCTCGGTCAGTCGCTGCAAGGCCTGCCGGCTCATGAGCCCCCGGGGCCGGTCTTCGTCCACGTTGTGCGCACCGATGGCTTTCAGATCGCGCATCAGGTCGATGACCCGGGCATAAGTCATAATAATGGTTTCACTGTTGGCCACAACCCGCTCAAAACCCAGCCGCAACATGGCATCGGCCACCTGGCGCATGTCGGTGAATTCATTCACGTGTGGCCGGTCATCCACCGCCGCCCAGCTGTGCCGTAGTTCGTGCAAGGTGGAAAAGCCCAGTGAACTGGCCAGCAGCACCCCGCCGGGCTTGAGCACTCGCTGCACTTCCTGCATCACCTGTTCTTCATTGGTCCACTGCAACATGAGATTGGAAAACACCAGATCAAAGCTGTTTTCCGCATAAGGCAGATCGTGGGCATCGCCGACACAGGCTTTGACACCGGCTTCCCTGGGCACGCGCTCGATCATGGCCGGGCTGAAATCCAGCGCATGAATTTCCGCCCCGGGAAACTGCCGCGCCAGGCGTGGCACGGCCCAGCCGGTACCGCAACCCAGGTCCAGAATGCGCGGCGCCTGAACAGGTGCCAATGCCGGGTCGTCCTGCAGCCGTTCCAGCAGGCGTTCCAGCACTTCTTTCTGTAAAACGGCATGGGCCTCATACTGATCCGCTGCCTGGCTGAACGAGCGGTTGATGGCCTGGTATTCAAGGGTCACGGGGTAATTTCCTGAAGTCTGACAAGTGCTGCAAGATTGAGTTTTTTACGGGCGCATTGATAAAGCAATTCGTCATACCGGTTGTTGGGAGTAAAAACGGTTCAACAGCCCGGTGAGTTCATCGGCATGGGTCAAAAACGGCGCGTGGCCGGCCCCGCGAATCAGGGCGTACTGCCCCGCCGCTCCGGGGTGTGCGGCCGTTCCCGAGCGGGCCGCGGCTTTTTCCATCGCCGCTGGGGACACCAGCCGGTCACGCCGCCCGGCTACCCACAAAGACGGCTGAACCAGGCGTGGCAACTGCCGGCTCAAGTCGGTGTTTTTCAACAGTTGCAAGCCGGCGGCCAGGGCCGGGGCTTCGGGTTCCGGGCTGTGGCTGGCCAGGGTTCTGATCTGTTTCAGCAAGGCCTTTTCATTGGCACAACCCAGCACCTCAAGCGCCATAAAACGTTGCAGGGTCTGATGCACGTCGCGACGCAAATCCTGGCCAAACTCTTCAAGGAGGCTTTCATCCACGCCTTCTGGCCAATCCGGCGAACGCACAAAACAGGGGCTGGCACACAACATCACCAGTTGCCGCACCCGTTCGGGCCGTTGCAAGGCCAATTTTAACGTCAACAAACCACCCAGCGACCAGCCCACCCAGGTGGCCGCGGGAACGTGCGCGGTGAGGGCATGAAGCTGTTCGGCCGCCACCGAGATCTCTTCGGCCAGGGGCAGGTGGCGATGACCGCCGTGACCGGGAAGGTCCACCGCGTACACCCGCCAGTGCGCTTTCAGCTTCTCCACCCACGGTTGAAACAAGCCCGAATGCATGCCCCAGCCATGCACCAGCACCAATGGCGGGCGATTTGCCTGTGCAGGCCTGTTGAGTGTGTTTTCCGGAGGTTCAGTCATGGGCAGTGGGATTTTCAGTGGTTTCAATCAGCACCTTCGACAAGGCCTCGACCAGCCGTTGCAAGTCGTTCCTGCTATGCGAGGCCGTCAGCGTAATACGCAAGCGGGCCTGGCCCTTGGCCACCGTGGGGTAGCGCATGGCGCGCACAAAAAACCCCTGCTGACGCAAGGCCCGTTCGGCGGCCGTGGCCTGTGTTTCGCCCCCCACCATCAGCGGCTGGATGGGGCCGTTGACTGCGCGCACCAGCAAGCCGGCCGCCCGGGCCAGTTGGCGGAAATGCGCGATATTGGCAAACAGACGCTGGCGGTGCTGGCTTTCTTCCTGCGACAGGCGAATCGCAGCCAGAGCCGTGGCCGCCAGTGCAGGCGGCAAGGCGGTGTTGAACAGATACGTGCGGGCCGTCTGCACCAGCAGGTCAATCAATGGTTGCGGGCCGGCCACGAAGGCACCGGCCGATGCATAGGCTTTGCCGAGGGTGCCACACAACAGGGGCACCTGGGTTTCGTCCAGGCCGGCGGCGACCACACTGCCCTGACCGAGGTTGTTTTCCTCCGGGCCAAACACCCCGATGCCGTGCGCGTCGTCCACCGCCAGCAAGACCCCGGCTTTGCCGCAGCAGGCAGCCAGTTCAGCCAGTGGCGCGGTGTCTCCGTCCATGCTGAACACGGCGTCGCTACATACCAGTCCGACGTGACGGCTTTCGTCTCGTTCCAGTTTGTGCGCCAAATCCGCCGCATCCGCGTGACGATAGCGCTTCAGGCGGCACCCAGCCAGGCGCGCCGAATCAATCAGCGAGGCGTGGTTGAACCGGTCCTCAAGCACCGTCTGACCGCGCTGGCAAAACACCTGCGCCAACGCCAGGTTAGCTAGGTAGCCACTGGAAAAAACCACCGCAGCAGTGCGTCCGGTGAGCGTTGCGATGGCCTGTTCCAGCGCCTGCAGCGGCTCGGAATAACCACTCACCAGGGCTGAACCACTGCTGCCGTTACCGTATTGGCAAGCCGCACGGCGCGCTATCTCCGGCAAATCCGGGTGCGTGTTCAGGCCCAAATAATCGTTGCTGCTGAAATTCAGGCAGTCCTTGCCGTCCAATGTGATGAGACGACCGGCATTACCCGAGCGCAGCAGGCGCTGACGCTGCAAGCCGGCGACCTTCAACGTCTGCAACCGGGCCTCGGTTTGAAGGAGATAGTTCGGAGGTGGGTTGGACAGGACTTCAGACACACCAACAAACCGTCGTTAGCAGACTTCCGCTATTGGCCATGCGAATCAAGAGACACCTAATGGCTCATGACCCGGATACCCAGCCTGGCCAGCAGGCGCATGTCCTGGCTTTCTCCCGGATTTTCCGTGGTCAGCAGCTTTTCACCATAAAAAATCGAATTGGCACCGGCAAAAAAACACATGGCCTGCATTTCCTCGCTCATGTCAGTGCGACCAGCAGACAGCCGCACCATGGTTTTGGGCATCAGCAAACGGGCCACGGCAATGGTGCGCACAAACTCCAGCGGGTCCAGGGCTTCGGCATCGGCCAGCGGTGTGCCAGGCACTTTCACCAGCATGTTGATGGGCACCGATCCGGGGTGCTTGGGCAGGTTGGCCAGTTCACGCAACATGCCGGCCCGGTCGCGGCGGGATTCCCCCATGCCAACAATGCCGCCGGAACAAACGTTAATGTCCGCGTCCATGACGTTGCGCAGGGTGTCCATGCGGTGTTTGAAAGTGCGCGTGGTGATGATTTTTTCGTAAAACTCCGGCGAGGAGTCAATGTTGTGGTTGTAATAGTCCAGCCCCGCTTGCTTGAGCTGCCGGGCCTGTTCGGCTTCCAGCATGCCCACCGTCAGGCAGGTTTCCAGGCCCAATTCTTTGACCGCCTTGACCATTTCGATCACCCGTTCGAGATCCTTCTGCTTGGGACGACGCCAGGCCGCGCCCATACAGAAACGCGTTGCGCCCTGCGCCTTGGCATGCTGCGCCTGGGCCACCACCCGCTGCACTTCCATGACCGGCTCGGGCGTCACGCCGGTGTCATAGCGTATGCTTTGCGGGCAGTAGCTGCAATCTTCCGGGCAGGCGCCGGTCTTGATGCTGCACAGGGTACTGATCTGCACGGCATTGGGATCAAAATGCTGGCGGTGCAGGGCGTGAGCGGAAAACAGCAGGTCATTGAAAGGCTGCTCGAACAAGGCCAGGATCTCGTCGATTTGCCAGTCGTGCCTGGGCTGGGAAAAGTCGCTGGGTGAAGCAGAAGGCGAAACTTCCCGGATAGCATCGGTGGCTTGGCTGGTCATGGCGTGTCCCGGTGTTAGAATGGCCGATAGTATGTCGCCGGTCACCGAGGCTGTCAACCACGAGCGTGTTGAAAGGTTTACCGTCTGTTCTTGCTCCCCTGCTGGCGCCCGCCAGGCGTTGTCATGCCTGTGGCGTCATCCATCCGGCCTCTGCGCTGTGCGATGCCTGCGCCACGGCGATGCCCAAAGCCACGCACCGCTGCGAGCAGTGTGCCCTGCCCCTGAGCGAAGACGCCCCCCGCTGCGGCGCGTGCCTGGCCCAGCCGCCAGCGTTTACGCACGCCGAAGCCGCCGCGCTTTATGCCGATCCGGTCTCGCACTGGGTCACGGCCCTCAAATACGGCCACGATCTGGCTTATGCCAGGCTGTTGGCCGAAGCCATGCGACCGGGTCTGAAAGCGTTGCTGGCCAGGCAGCCTGACTCGCGCTTACTGGCCGTGCCCTTGCACCGGCAACGCCTGCGCCAGCGCGGCTTCAACCAGGCGCACGAAATCGCGCGGCAACTGGTGCAACTGGAAGGCACGCCACTGGCTCCGAACCGGCTTCACCGCCACAAACACACCGCACGCCAGACCACACTCAGCAAGGCCCAGCGGGCTCACAACGTGCGCGGCGCGTTTTCCTGTACCGGCGGCGATTGGCCAGCCAGCATAATTCTGGTGGATGATGTCATGACCACCGGCAACACCCTGCGCCAATGCGCGCAGACCTTGATCAAGGCCGGGGTCAAAAATGTGCAGGCGCTGGTTTTTGCGCGCGCCTAGGCATACACATCGAAGCGGCTGGCCTTGCCGGTGAGTTGTGAAGTGGGCCGCCGCCCTGCCAGCGGTTCAGCCAGGCGCGGGCGTTTGACCACCACTTTGCTGACCGGTTGTGCCAGAGCGGTGTGGAGCATGGCATCGGCATCGTCCTGACCCGCACCCAGCAAATGGTGCAGCAATTGCATGTCTTTTTTGACCCTGGCGCTTTTTTGCCGCGGAGGAAACATGGGGTCCAGGTAAATCACGTCAGCCGGTTCCCTCAGCGGGCACAAACCGTTGAAATCGCCCTGAAGCAGGCGTAAGCGCGAAGCCGTTTCGGCCAACGCTGACTCGGCGGCCCGTTGCAATCCGTCGCTAAGCAAGGCAAAGACCACCGGATGTCGTTCGCAGGCGGTGACCTGCGCGCCAGCCAGGGCCAGCAACCAGGCATCACGGCCCAAGCCGGCAGTGGCATCTGTCACCTGCAGCGGCCTGTCAGCGGATTTGCGGCGACCAAACACGGCTTTGACCAACTGTTCGGCACGCACATGGCCAGCGGCCCGGTGGCGCCAGGCCGGGCTGTGGAAATCCACCGTCAATTGCTGACCGGTCTTCCTCTCCAGCAGACTCAAAGCCCCGTCTTTCAGGCACAGATCCAGCTTGGGTGTGCCCGCCTGAGCATTGTCTGTCCCGGCGTCGGAGTAAAAAAAAGGGCGTAGATCGTCAGGATCCACACCCAGGGTTTTCAGCCGGTGGGCCACCTCGGCAGCAAAGGCCATGGCTGGCTCAGCGTTTGTCCAGCGGCACGTAATCGCGGGGTTTGGGGCCAATGTAAACCTGACGTGGCCGACCAATGCGCGTGTCCGGGGTGTCGTACTGTTCCAGCCACTGGGAAACCCAGCCCACGGTGCGAGCAATGGCAAACATGACCGTAAACATGTTTTTGGGGATGCCTAGCGCCTTGTAGATAATGCCCGAATAGAAGTCAACGTTGGGGTACAGCTTGCGGGACACGAAGTAGTCGTCCTGCAGGGCAATTTCTTCCAGCTTCATGGCCAATTCCAGCTGCGGGTCGTCAATGCCCAGCTCATTCAGCACTTCGTGACAGGCCTTGCGAATGATGGTGGCGCGCGGATCAAAATTCTTGTACACGCGATGACCAAATCCCATCAGGCGGAACGGGTCGTTTTTGTCCTTGGCCTTGGCGATATACTTGTCAATGTTGCTGACATCACCGATTTCATCCAGCATGTTCAGCACGGCTTCGTTAGCGCCGCCATGCGCTGGCCCCCACAAGGCGGCAATACCGGCCGAGACGCAGGCAAAGGGGTTGGCGCCGGTGGAACCCACCAAACGCACGGTGGAGGTGGACGCGTTCTGTTCGTGATCCGCGTGCAGGATGAACAGTAAATCCAGGGCCTTGGCCGCCACCGGATTTGGCGTGTAGGGTTCTGCCGGTACGGCATACATCATGTGCAGCAGGCGCTCGGTGAAATTCAGGCTGTTCTTGGGATAAATAAACGGTTGGCCAACGGAGTTTTTGTACACCGCTGCGGCCAGTGTGGGCATCTTGGCAATCAGGCGAATGGCCGCCAGGCGGCGGTGCTCGGGGTCTTCAATGTCCATCCAGTCGTGGTAGAACGCCGCCAGCGAACCCACCGTACCCACCATCATGGCCATGGGGTGCGCGTCATACTGAAAGCCCTTCATCAGCGCACGCATCTTTTCGTGGATCATGGTGTGGTAGGTGATTTCCTGATCGAATTTTTCGTATTGTTCCGGGTTGGGCAGTTCGCCATTCATCAACAGGTAGGCCACTTCCATAAAGTTGCTGTTTTCCGCCAGCTGTTCAATGGGGTAACCGCGATACGACAACACGCCTTTGTTGCCGTCAATAAAAGTGATGGCACTTTTGCAGGAAGCTGTGGCAGCAAAGCCCGAATCATAAGTGAAATAGCCAGTGTCCCGGTGCAAGGTTTTAAGGTCGAAAGTGGGTGGCCCCATGGTGCCTTCAATAACGGGCAACTCGGCCGTTTTGCCTTCCGGCACGATCAGTTTGACGTGTTTATCACTCATGCAAATTCTCCTGGGTTATTCGGGATGCCGTGATCGATAACGTGATCGACAAGATGAAATGGCCGCAGCGGTTATTGTCTTCCCCTTGGTCTGCCTGCCAGCGCCTACGGCACAATACTGTGGCGTATTGTCATGGCATTTATTTTACCTTGGGAAGCGACCGATTGAAACTGCCGTTTGAAAAAACCGTCAACGAGCTTGAGCCCGGTCATGTCACCAGGCTAAATGATCCCGTTTCATTTTCATACAAGCACAAAAAAGCCCGCGAAAAGCGGGCTGGAATGCCATGGGCAGTCGTGACAGTTTACTTTTTGCCGTAACGATTGCGGAAACGCTCCACACGACCACCAGTGTCCATGATCTTGTGCTGGCCAGTGTAAAACGGATGAGATTTGGAGGAAACCTCAATCTTCACCAACGGGTATTCGTTACCGTCTTCCCATTTAATGGTGTCCTTGGTTTTGATGGTGGAACGCGTCAGAAAAGCAAAATCAGAAGCGATGTCCTGAAAAACCACTGCTCTGTATTCCGGGTGAATGCCCTGTTTCATAATGTTGTCCGTTTGTGTTGCTGTGTTTCGTCGAGCCGCGTATTTTACCCACAATGGCCCGCCATGGGAACATTTTTTCCACCCAAAGTGCAGAAAAATGCGCCTGTATAACGGTGAATCCGGCCAAAAAACCACCTGCCAACAGGTCAAGCGGCAGTCAAGGCATTGGTTCTGGGATTAAAAACTGTGAAAAGGGGTGCGTTTATCCACCCGCTCAGCTTATCAACCCAGCCATGCGTTAAAATAGGCTATAGTTTCTAAGGAAGCTCTGATTGAATCTGGCGCGAGCAGATTGTCATGTAAAATTGTTCAGTTCAAGGCGAAAGCCAATAGCACGCTATTGTGAAGGCTTGCAACGCAGAAATGGACGATTTTACGCCACAAGATGCCGTGTCACGATTCGATCAGAGCTTCCCTAAATGCCCCATCACCCACAATCAACCCGCCATGTCGCAAATAACCAACCCAAACCGGTTTCAGACCTTTCCACTGCCCGTGGCCCGGGCACGTTTGCACCTGATGCACCATCCCTGGCCGGAACCGGGTTGCTTTGAGCAACTGGCCGCTGCTGGCATCCGTCAAGTGGTTTCCCTGCTGGAAACCCAAGAAGCCAATAGACTCGACCTGGCCAGGGAAGCACTGTGGTGCCAAAATGCAGGCATGGACTTTACTCATTTGCCGGTGACCGATCACCACACACCACCAGACATCAACACCTTTGCCCGGCAAGCTGAAGCGTGTCACCGGGCGCTCCAGGCCGGTCACGATGTGGCCGTACATTGCTTTGCCGGCATTGGGCGCACCGGGCTGCTGGCAGCGGCCATCCTCATGCGCGAAGGACTGGGGGTGGATCAGGCCCTGTTGCGCCTGACCCGGGCACGCGGTGTGCGGATGCCGGAAACCCGATCACAAATCCAGTGGCTACACCACTATCAGGAGACCATCCACCCATGAAAAGCACGAATAACACATTTTCTTTGACTTCTCCCGGCTTCTCTTGCCGCCGGCACCTGTTTCTGCTACTTGCCATCGTTGGCTTGAGTGCCTGTGGCGGCAACACACGGCCGAACAACTCTGCCGGGGAACTGGCTCAAGCCCTGAGCCAGGGTGACAAAGCCACCATTCAGCGCCATTTAAGTACGACAGACCTGCCTCCGGCTGCGCGCACGCTGGCTGAAATGCGTTTGATGCAAATGGAAAAACGGCCCTTGCCGGTGGCCGCACTCAGCCGCGAGCTGGCAGCCGGCTACGAGCAGCTCAACCCGGCCCAGCAGGCCATTCTGAAGCGCATGACCCTGTGGGCCAATGCCCAGCCTATTTACCGTCAGGAAATCGGCCGCCAGGTGCGCATCCTGCAACGGGAAAAACTGTACCTGGCTCCCAGCCACATTGACCTGGCCCGTTGTGCGAACGAATCGCCAGGCTGCGCCAATGCGCTGCGTCGCCACCTGACCGCTCTGGTGGACACCGAAAGCCTGAACAACACGCTGATGGACATGGCCCGGCGCGACCCCTGCATCAACCTGACCGACCAGTTGCAATCCGACGAAAAAGCCCATCGCTGCCTGCGCAAGCAAATGGGCGAGATAGACGTGGAACTGCTGCCAGCGCCGGTCATTCCGGCCAGCCAGTGGGAATCCGCCCTGCGCCGCTAGGGATTTCCCCGCCTCACGGCAAGATCACAGGCGGCGCTGACAAGGCCTCAACGTACACCTGTGCCAAACGCTCCATCCCCGCCTGATCAACCGCATCAAAGCGTGCCGGTAATGGTGAATCCACATCCAGCACGCCAAAGCAGCGCCCCTTGAACAACAAAGGCACCACCAGTTCCGAACGGCTCGTGCTGTCGCAGGCAATGTGCCCCGGAAAGGCGTTCACATCCGCCACCCGCTGGGTGGTTTCAGTGGCAAAAGCGGTGCCGCACACGCCCTGTCCCACGGGAATCCGCGTGCAGGCCACCTGCCCCTGAAACGGCCCCAGCACCAGCTGGCCAGCTGCCGACTGGTGGAAATAGAAACCCAGCCAGTTCACATCCGGCACGGCATGGAACAGCAAGGCGCTGAAATTGGCCGCATTGGCAATGGCATCGGTTTCCTCACCCAGCAAAGCCGCTGCCTGTTTTTCCAAAGAGTGATAAATGTCGGCCTTGGTGCCGGTGGGTTTTTCTGCGGTAAAAGTCATGGACGCATTAAGCAGTAACAAGAAAAAAAACCCCGATGGGCAGGCCAACGGGGTTTGTGAGTATAACCAATCCGCCGCCTGATAGCAGCGGTTTGCCAGGTTATTAACCCGGCCGGGTTAATATTACTGGCGTTGTTTCAGCGCATCGCGAATCTCTTTCAGCAACACTTCCTCATTGGAAGGCTTGGGTGGCTCTTCCGGTTTTTCTTCTTCTTTTTTCTTCATCTTGTTGATGGCCTTGATGACCATAAAGATGGAAAAGGCGATAATCAGAAAATCGATGGTGGTTTGCAGAAACGCCCCGTATTTAATCGCCACTTCTTCGCCGTTAACGCCCTTGATCTTCATGGCCAGGCCGGAAAAATCCACACCACCCATCAAGGCGCCAATGGCGGGCATCAGGATATCGCTGACGAAGGACGCCACAATCTTGCCGAAAGCCCCGCCGATCACGATACCCACGGCCATGTCGATCACGTTACCCTTCATGGCGAAATCCTTGAATTCAGACATCATTCCCATCGGTGTTCTCCTCTTTAATTGTGTTAAGTGAGTCCCTATCATAGCCGCTCACGACGACAGGGCCGAAAAAAAAGCCCCCGCAATGCGAGGGCTTGACAGAAATTAACATTCAGCCCCGTTACAGGGCTTGGGGAAGCTTCCCCAGGGAAGCTCTGATTGAATCTGGACGAAGCAGATTATGCCTGAAGTGTTCGAGAACAAGGCAAAGTTCGCAGCTAATAGCTAGCTATTGGCCAGGACTTCAACGCAGTTATCGGACATTACAGGTATGAAATGCGAGTTCACGATTCGATCAGGGTTTCCCTAAATAGAGTAATACATGTCAAATTCCACCGGGTGGGTGCTCATGCGCAGGCGCGTCACTTCCTCATTTTTCAGCTCGATGTAGGCATCGATCATGTCATCGCTGAAGACCCCACCGGCTTTCAGAAAATCGCGGTCAGCATCCAGGGCTTCCAGGGCCTGATCCAGTGAGTGAGCCACGGTGGGAATGTTCTTTTCTTCTTCCGGTGGCAAATCGTACAGGTCCTTGTCCATGGCCGGGCCGGGGTCAATGCGATGCTTGATGCCGTCCAGGCCTGCCATCATCATGGCGGCAAAAATCAGGTACGGATTGCCTGCCGAATCCCCGAAGCGCACCTCGATGCGGCGTCCCTTGGGGTTACTGACATAGGGAATGCGGATGGACGCCGAGCGGTTGCGGGCCGAATACGCCAGCATGACCGGGGCTTCAAAGCCCGGCACCAGGCGCTTGTAGCTGTTGGTGGAAGCATTGGCAAAGGCATTGAGCGCCCGTGCGTGCTTGAAAATGCCACCAATGTAATGCAGCGCGGTTTCAGACAGGCCGCCATAGCCTTCGCCGGCAAACAGGTTGGTGCCGTCCTTGACCAGCGACTGGTGCACGTGCATGCCACTGCCATTGTCGCCCACCAGCGGCTTGGGCATGAAGGTAGCGGTGTAGCCAAAATCGTGTGCGACGTTATGCACGACGTATTTTTGCACCAACAATTCGTCGGCTTTTTTCAGCAAGGTGTTGAATTTGGTGCCAATTTCGCACTGCCCGGCGGTGGCCACTTCGTGGTGATGCACTTCCACCTCAATGCCCAGGGCTTCCATCACCTTACTCATGGCGCTGCGCAGGTCGTGCAGAGAATCCACCGGTGGCACGGGGAAATAACCGCCCTTCACACCCGGACGATGGCCGATGTTTTCCAGTGCCGGTGCGGCATTGCTCCAGGCGCCTTCGCGGGAGTCAATTTCGTAAGCAACCTTGTTCATGCTGATTTCCCAGCTGACGCCATCGAACACAAAGAACTCCGGCTCGGGGCCAAAGAAGGCGGCATCAGCCAGGCCCGACTGCTGCAGGTAGGCTTCGGCCCGCTTGGCCAGCGAGCGTGGATCGCGCGAGTAGCCCTGCATGGTGTTTGGCTCCAGCACGTCGCAGCGGATGACCAGGGTCTTGTCGGCCATGAACGGGTCCACGAAGGCGGTGTCCGGGTCGGGCATCAACACCATGTCGGATTCGTTAATGCCCTTCCAGCCGGCAATGGAGGAACCGTCAAACATTTTTCCTTCTTCAAACAGGTCTTCGTCAACGGCGGCAGCCGGTATGGTCACGTGTTGCTCTTTTCCGAGTGTGTCGCAAAAGCGCAAGTCCACGAAATCAATGTCTTCTGCCTTGATCAGGCTTAACACTTCAATGGCGTTCATGGTGTCCTCTGTTTTCTGGTGGTGGCGTGGGTAATTGTGCAGGGACAACAGAAAGGAAGGCCCCGCACCAGTCGTGTCCAAAGCGCGCGGCCCGGGACTTACGAATATTAGCAAAAACTGATGTCCACGTCAGCAGCGGCGGCACAGAAAGGCGAATTTTCAAACCGGTAGCCGGACTCAACCGCTGTCAGATGAATTCCAGCAAACGCAGGTAGGCAATACAGTCATCCAGGCTTTCGTCCACCGGCAGGCTGACGTAATCCAGCTCCTTGGCGGCCTTGTCCGAAACATTCTGATAGCGGTGGCTGATCAGGGCAACGGACTCGGGCGTCATGTCCGGCTCGGTGTGGCTAAAGCGTGACATCCAGTCCTTGAAGCGCGCAATGCGCATAAGCGCCTTTTCCGACAGGGCCATGCGCGGCGGCCTGACGGCGAGCTTTTCTGCGGTTTTTTCGATGAATTGGGCAAAGCTGAGGTTGTCACCGCCGAGCAGGTAGTTTTCCCCTGACCGGCCGTGCTCGAAGGCGACAATGTGTCCGGCGGCCACCGAGCGCACGTCGGCAAACGAGCCGCCCCCCGGCGGAATGGCCGGCAGCTTGCGCCGCGCCAGCATCTGAATCAGGCGTGCCCAGTTGCGTCTGTCACCCGGGCCAATGATGTGCGTGGGATTAAGCACCACCGCATCCATGCGACCGTCGGCTGTTTCGTTCAGCACCATTTTCTCGGCCAGGGTTTTGGTGCGCACGTAATTGATCCACGAGGTGTCGCCGGCCTTGGGCAGGTCTTCATGCACGTCGTGCACTTCGGTGCCGTAAACCACCACCGATGAAGTATGAACAAAGCGCTTGACACCCTTGTTGCTGGCCATGTCCAATACGTTTCGGGTGCCTTCCAGGTTGACTCGATCCTGTTCGGCATTGCGCTGGCTCCAGGTGTTGGTGCTGGCGGCAGTGTGAAAGACGGCATCGGCCCCTTCGGGTAATTTGTCCAGGCTCATCGGGTCAGTGATATCACCCAACACCACCTGCACGCTTTTGGGCAAATGCGCGGCTTTGAAATGATCCCGGCACAAGGCAGTCACCTGCCAGCCTTGTTCAACCAGCTGATTAACCAGGTGCTGACCAAGAAATCCGGTGGCCCCGGTGACGATGGCTCGCTTTGACATGACAACTCCTGTGTGTCGGCCAGTGCTGGCACTGTGTGGTTTTCTGTGACCGCATCGACTTCCACTCACCAAATACGCCTTTCCTTATTCCCTGAGCGCGGGTTGCGCTGGGCAGAAACCGCCAAACCCGATACAATCGGGCAATTCACCCGGCGCCCGGTGAACCGCCGCCAACCGGGAAAAGCGGATGCTGGCCAAGGTATTATTAACCCGGCAACTAAATATATTGCTCTCAGCCACCCTGTCTGTGTGGGTGGAAAGGCATCAACTCGCTGCTGTAGTCATTCTACAGCAAGAATTGATAACGCAGTCTGGCGAACAGCGCATCGCGGCTGAGCATCGCCTATATTGATGCCAGGTTACTAAAAGGGGGCAAGTCATTGATTATTCAGGAAATATAGGGCGCATGCAAGCCAAAAGTATCAAACAGCACGTGCTGCTGACTCTGAAACTGGGGCTGCCACTGATACTGGGGCAAATCACCGTGGTGGCCATGAGCTTCGTGGACACCGTCATGGCTGGCCGGCTGGGTTCCATTGCCCTGGCGGCAGTGGGCGTGGGCTCGGCCGTGTGGGCTTCGGTGGTGGTGTTTGTGCTGGGCATTCTGATGGCCACACCACCGCTGGTTTCGGAGATGGACGGGGCCGGTCGGCATGAGAAAATTGGCCCGCTGATCCGACAAGTCATGTGGCTGGCATTGATACTGGCCATTTTCAGCTTTGTCGTCCTGCGCAACCTGCCGCCGGTTTTTGAGTTGATGGGCACCCGGCCGGAGGTGCGCCCCGATGCCATTGGCTACCTGAAAGCCATCAGCTGGGGCATTTTTCCTTTCACCCTGTTCCTGGCCTTTCGCTACCTGGCCGATGGGGTCTCGCACACGCGTTACACCATGTACATCAGCTTTCTTGGCCTGTTGCTGAACATCCCCTTCAACTACGTGCTGATGTTTGGCAAACTGGGGTTTCCGGCCCTGGGCGTGCGTGGCTGCGGCTATGCCACCGCGGCGGTGCTTTTCTGCCAGATGCTGGCTTATGGCGCCATTATCGGCAGGCACCGGCACTTCAGGCCTTTTGGCGTTTTCAGTCAGTGGGAAAAACCCGACTGGCGAGAAATCCGGCGTGTGATCAGGCTGGGTTTCCCCATTGGCGTGGCGGTGTTTGCCGAAGCCGGCTTTTTTTCCGTGGTCACCATCATGGCCTCGCGACTGGCCCCGCACGTGATTGCCGCCCACCAGATCACGCTCAACTTTGCTTCTCTATTGTTCATGATCCCGCTGGGTCTGGCCATGGCCATTACCATTCGCGTGGGCAACGCCGTGGGGCGCAAATGCCCCGAGGACATTCGCCGCGCCGGCTGGGTGGGCATTGCCCTGACGCTGTTGACGCAAACCGTCTCGGCCGTGATTCTGTTCACCTGGCCAGAACAGATCGCACACCTGTACACCGATGATGCGCTGATTGTCTCGGTGGCCGTCAGCCTGCTGTTTCTGGCCGGCATCTTTCAACTGGCTGACGGACTGCAGGTGGCCGCCGCTGGCGCCCTGCGCGGCTTGCAGGACACCCGCTTTCTGATGTTCAGCACCATTCTCGCTTTCTGGGGCGTGGGTTTTGTGGTGTCGTGGTGGCTGACGTTTGAAAAGGACATGGGCGCCGAAGGCTTGTGGATCGGGCTGATCGCCGGGCTGATTCTGGCGGCCATTCTCAACCTGTGGCGTTTCTACCAGAAGACCCGCCCTGCCGAGCTGCGCCGACTGCTGGCCGAAATCGACCCGGACAACGCCCTGCACCTCTCCTGACCTGTCACCGCCGTGGCCACTGGAAAAGCCTCTCTGATCCTGCCGCTCTCCGCTCAATCCAGCCTGAAAAACCGCCGTGCATTTTCACTGCTGATGCGCGCCACCTGCCGCCAGTCTTGCTGGCGGTGATGCGCAATGGCTTTAACTACGTGGGGCAGGTATTTGGGCTCATTGCGCCGGCTCGATGGCTTGGGGTCCAGGTCTCGCGGCAACAGATAGGGGGCATCGGTTTCCACCAACAGGCGATGGTCGGGAATATTGTGCACGACTTCCTGCAAGGTTTTGCCCCGGCGCTCGTCACAAATCCAACCCGTGACGCCAATGTGACAATCCAGATCCAGGTAGTCAAACAAGGCCTCGCGCGTGTCGGTAAAACAATGCACCACCACCTCTGAAAGTGCGTCCCGGTGGGCTTTCAGTATGGGCAAAAAATCGCTGTGGGCATCGCGCTGATGCAGAAACATGGGCAGGCCCGTTTCACAGGCCAGGGCGATGTGCTGCTCAAAGGAGAACAACTGCGCCGGGCGCGGTGAAAAATCGCGAAAGTAATCCAGGCCGGTTTCCCCCACGGCCACCACCTGTGGCAAGGCCAGCAAGTCGGCCAGCGCCGCTTCGGTTTCGGCAGTGAATTCACTGGCGTGATGCGGGTGAATGCCGGCGGTGGAGGTGAGCACGCCGGGGTAGTCTTCGGCCAGTTGTGCGCCCTGGCGTGAACAGGCCACGCTGGAGCCGGTCACCACCATGTGCACCACCCCGGCGGCCTGCGCATCGGCAATGACCCGTTGGCGGTCGGCATCAAAACTGTCGTGGGTCAGGTTGGCGCCAATGTCTATCAGTTCGGCATTGGCTGAAGAGGCTTGATCCGTGTTTGTGGGCATCGTTCATTCGCTATTCAGGAAAAGCCGGTAGTATAGCGGGCAAGACAAACTGAACAAAGGAGCCTTCCATGTCTGCACTGAAAAAACTCCTCTCCGCCCTCGCTGTGAGCCTGGTGTGCGCCTTTTCGGTTTCGGCTTTTACGCCCGAAACCGGCTTCTGGTGGAACCCCGATGAGCCCGGCAGCGGCTACGCCATTGAAATCCAGGACAATTTCATGTTCGTGGCCTTTTACGTTTACGACGCCGATGGCAACCCGGAATGGTACACCGCCGGTGCGTCATTGCAGGGCAACGCCTTGTTTGATTCGGTCATGCATTACACCTATGGCGGCCCCTGCATTGACTGCGCCTACACGCGGCCCATTACGTTGCAGGGCGAAATGGGGCCAGTGACCATTAACTTCCTCACCGAAACCACCGCCACCTTGCAATTTGGCGGCCAGGCCAAGCCCATTGAACGCATGCGCCTGGTGTTGGGTGATACCTTGCAGGGCCTGTTGGGTGAGTGGCAGGCCGTGATTGATTTTTCCAGTGCCAACGTGACCTTTCCGTTCAATGGTGACGTGATGATCTTCGATAACCTCGACCGCAGTGGGGCCACGGATTTTGTCGACGGCTGCCGGCCAGATAACTCCGTGGACGGCTATTGTTCGGCCTTTGCCCTGCAAAACCACGACCTGGCCGCCACCTACGACCCGGTCAATGATGAAGTGGTGGTGGTGGTCAACGACAGCGCCGATTACTGGCTGGCCTATTACCTGACTGTTGGCACCTACCAATTTGATGGCGTGGCCGAGCTGTACCCCAAAGCCAGTGGCAACAACAACATTTTCTACCCGGTGCGTGGCTTTCGCACCGCCAGCCGTACCTTTATCGAAACCGGCGAAGGGCCTTCCTCTGTGGACAACGGCAAGACCGCCGCAGCCACCCGCCAGGCCGTGCATGGCCTGAGCGATCTTTTCAGGCAGGCGCCACCGGCGCGCTCATTGAGCGCCTTGAGCAAAAGCGAACAGGCCAAGCGCCTGCGCAGCCAGACCATTGCCCGCAGCCTGATGGCACGGCTGGAAAGGGCGAAAAACTGATAGGGGCGGATCCTTGACGGGTGGAAAAAGGGCGTGGTAGCATGTGGTTAGTGTGACTACATAATTGGAGATTATCTGTGAAACAAGCTAAATTGCCATTGTCTTTTTATCTGAGCGCTTTACTAATATTTTTTCCATCAATTCACGCACAAAACACTATTACCATCAATGACACCAACCTACCCGGTGGTGGGCAAGCCTTTGAAATAACCGGCAGCCCGGAAACCCAATACCGGAACGCCTACGGTACCGTTTTCGCCGGAAAAACTGACATTATTGTTCTGGACAAAGGGTCCCGGATTGTCCGACACTCGGGCGTTGTGGATTTCGAAATGGATGCTCTTGGCCTCTCCCTCAAAGGAGACACCATGCTCGAGTTGTCTCCGGGGCTGTTTGAATTCACCGGAAGTATTACTGTTGATAACCTGGCAACAACCAAGGCCACGGGCACCACTTTTGAATGCCGTGACGGCATTGTTTACATGAATGGTGAATCCACCGGACAAAGCCAGGTCACTTACCAAAACGCCATTATTATCTCTTGCACCCCAGGAGGTAACATTCGGGTGGAACCGAAAGTCTTCTGAAACACTGCAATCCCTACGGGAAAATGCCCTTTCTCCATTGACACCAAGCCCGGTTCCTCCGGGCTTTTTGCTGTTATGGCTGTGCTCAGGTGGGCAGGTCCAGTGCCACAAACGGGGCCTTGTCCACCGTGGCGATGGCCTGTGTGCGGCGCTTTTTCATGTATTCGCCAATGGCCGTGGGGGACTTGCTGGCCAGTGTTTGCGAATCGGGTTTGGCCGTGCTGGCTGCTTGCAAGCAGGCGCGCAAGTAATCGGCCTGCGGATAGGGTTTGTCGCTCCAGCCTTTGCGCCCCTGGCTGTCGGCCTGACAGGCCTGCAGAAATTTTTCAAAGCGCTCGGGGTTGCGGTAGGCATCGGTGGCCCGAAACAGCTTCTCGATGGTTTTTGGCCGCAGCTCGAAGGCCGTGTGGCTGTGCAAATGCCAGCGACACACGGTTTCGGCCAGCTGGCGGTAATCCCGTGGTACCCGCAAACGGTGACTGACGGCGCGCACCAGTGGCACGCCGGCGGACTCATGGCCACGGTGGCCGGGCAGTACGTCCTTGGGCGTGATGCCCTTGCCCAGGTCATGCACCAACACCGCGTAGGTCACGTCATTGGGCAAATCAGCGGCTTTGTCCAGCGCCATCATGACGTGCACGCCGGTGTCGATTTCCGGGTGCCAGCGTTCCGTTTGGGGGATGCCCCAGAGGCAATCCACTTCTGGCAGAATTCTGGCCAAGGCTCCGCATTCTCGCAAGGTTTCGATAAACGCTGAAGGCCGGGGCTCATCCAGCGCCCTGCGCAATTCAGCCCATACCCGTTCGGGCACCAAGGCATCCACTTCGCCGTTTTCAACCATCTGCCGCATCAAGGCCAGGGTGTCCGGGTGCACGCGAAAACCCAAGGGCGCAAAGCGGGCCATAAAACGGGCCACGCGCAGGATGCGAACCGGGTCTTCGGCAAAAGCCGGCGAAACGTGCCGCAACCACTTGTCCTGTAAGTCCTGTTGGCCCCCAAAGGGGTCGATCACGCGCCCTGAAGCGTCTTCAGCCATGGCATTGATGGTCAGGTCACGCCGGGCCAGGTCTTCTTCCAGCGTGACGTCAGGCGAGGCGTTGAACTGAAAACCGTGATAGCCACGCGCAGTCTTGCGTTCGGTGCGTGCCAGCGCGTACTCTTCGTGGGTCTGCGGATGCAGAAAGACCGGGAAATCCTGCCCCACCGGACGAAAACCCAACTCCATCATCTGTGCTGGCGTGCTGCCCACCACCACCCAGTCACGGTCGCGACGCTGGCTGTCATCTTTCTCCGCCGTCAACCCCAGCAGGCGGTCACGCACGGCCCCGCCCACCAGAAAGGTGGTGAGGGATTTCTCCGGCGATCGCTCTTTACTTCTCTGCGCCGGTTTGTCGGGAGTATTACGCATTTTCAGTGCTCATTCGGTCTCATTTTTGGCCCGCTTCAGCCGCCGGGGTTTTGCCGGCCGGTTCTGCCTTGACCACTCTCAGTGTGGAACGCGGTGCCCGGCACACCACCTCAACAAACTGTTTCGGCAGCGAATGGCTGGGCCAGGGTTTGATTGCCTTGCCATCGATGGGCAGGGTGGGCATAAAATGCGTGATGCGCCGGGGCTTCTGGTTGATGAGCCAATCGTAAATCACGCTGTAGGCCAGAATGCGCGTGACGTAATCGCGGGTTTCCCGATAAGGTATGGTTTCCAGCCAGATATCCGGCGGACCAGGCAGGTTTTTCAGCCAGCGTTCGGCAGCCCGTTCACCGGCATTGTAGGCCGCAGCGGCCAGAATGGGCTGGTTGCCGTAGCGGTCAAAAAGCTCTCGCTGATAGGCAATGCCCAAGGTGGTGTTGAAAACCGGATCAAACAACTGTTCAGGGCCAGCATAATCCAGGCCCAGTTTTTTGCTTATCCGGGCGGCCGTGGTGTCCAGCAACTGCATCAGTCCACGGGCATGGGCATGGGATTCGGCATGCGGGTCCCAGCCACTTTCAGAGCGAATAACCGCCATGATCCATTCTGGCGACAGGTTCTGGCCCAGGGCCTTGTGCCGGATGTGTTCGGTTTCAGCATGCGGAAAACGCCGCCGGTAATCTTTCCAGTGGCCGGTATCGCCCATGATGGCCATCAGCTTGTTGTGCCAGCCTTCGGTTTTTACCCGTTTGGCCA
>JALWKC010000272.1 GCA_026996795.1 Lysobacterales bacterium
ATGACGTGCCCTTGTTGTGGACCACCATTGAAACCCACAACGACCTGCAAAATGGCCGATATCTGGCGGTGGGGCTGGACAACCACGACCCGGTCAACACCTTCAACCAGGAGTTGAACGAAGCCGACTTTACCCCACAGGCCTTGCGCAAACGCGGCCGCCGTTAACCCCGGTCACCCCTGACAGCATTCACCAAACCCGGCCTGTGCGCCGGGTTTTTTTGCCTCAGCTACTGCCACTTGCTGTGATTCCTTTCCGGGCTGGCGCATGAGATAATAGCCGCTTTGTTTTAACGCCAATTGCCATGACTGAAGAACGCCATTTACTCATCACCTCAGCGCTGCCTTACGCCAATTCTCCCTTGCACATTGGCCACATGCTGGAGCACACCCAATCTGATATCTGGGCCCGTTTGCAACGCATGCTGGGTCACGATGTCAAATTCCTGTGCGCCGATGACGCCCACGGCACCCCGATTATGCTGCGTGCTGAACGCGAAGGCCGCTCGCCCGAGGAAATGGTGGATGAAATTCGCCAGCAGCACTGGGAAGACCTGCAGGCCTTTGGCATTTCCTACGACCACTACCACTCCACGCATTCGCCGGAAAACCGCGACATGGTTTACCGCATCTATGACGCCCTCAAGGACGCAGGTCATGTGGAAACCCGGATCATCGAGCAGTATTACGACCCGGAACGGGAAATGTTCCTGCCGGATCGTTTCATCAAGGGCACCTGCCCCAAATGCGGCGCCGAGGACCAGTATGGCGATAACTGCGAAGTGTGCGGCGCGACCTACACGCCGGCCGACCTGATCAACCCACGGTCCGTGGTTTCGGGTGCAACCCCGGTTTTGCGCGAATCCCTGCATTATTTCATCAACCTGAAAAATTTTGAACCCATGCTCAAGGACTGGGTCGCCCATGCGGGCAACCTGCAGGATGAAGTCAAAAACAAACTGGCCGAATGGTTTGAAGCCGGCCTGCAAAGCTGGGACATTTCACGCGATGCACCCTACTTCGGCTTTCCCATTCCCGGCGAAAAAGATAAGTATTTCTATGTCTGGGTCGACGCGCCAGTGGGTTACCTGGGCTGCCTCAAGTACGTCTGCGAACAGTCTGGTCAGGCGCTGGAGCCCTGGCTTGATCCGCGCAGCGCGCATGAAATGCACCATTTTGTGGGTAAGGACATCCTCTACTTCCATACCCTGTTCTGGCCAGCCATGCTGCACGGCGCCGGCTTGAAAACCCCCAGCGGGGTTTATGTGCATGGTTTTCTGACCGTCAACGGCAAGAAAATGAGCAAAAGCCGTGGCACCTTCATTAACGTGAGCACCTACCTGAAGCACCTGCAACCGGATTACTTGCGCTATTACCTGGCCAGCAAACTGGGCACCGGGGTGAATGATCTGGACCTCAATCTGGATGATTTCCGGCAGAAAATCAATGCCGATCTGGTGGGCAAGGTGATTAATATTGCCAGCCGCACTGCCGGTTTTATCAACAAACGCTTTGCAGGCACGTTGGCCGGAGAAATGGATCAACCGGCCTTGTACGACGCCTTTCTGCAGGCCAGCCCGGAGATTCAGCAGCTGTTTGCACAACGCAACTACAACGCAGCCATCCGCCAGATCATGGCGCTGGCGGACAAGGCCAACCAGTACATTGCCGAAGCTGCGCCCTGGAAAGCCATCAAGGAAGCAGGCCGCGAAAATGAAGTGCACCGCGTGTGCACCACCGGTCTGAACCTGTTTCGTGTCCTGATGAGCTGGCTGGCGCCGGTGATCCCACACACCGCGAGCAAGGCCGCCACGTTTCTCAATACTGACTTCGAACGCTGGGACGCCATTGGCCAACCCCTGCTCAATCACCCCATCAACACATTCACCCCGCTGATGACACGCATCGAGGAAAAACAGACCGATGCCTTGCTGGAAAGCGCCAGAGAGGAACTGCAAGCCATGAATGAAACCACACCCCAGAAAAACACGGCGGCGATCACCACCGAACCACAGAGCAAAGCGTCCCGGCCCGACCCCATTGCCGACGAAATTGCTTTTGATGATTTTGCCAAGGTGGACTTGCGCGTGGCAAAAATTATTCAGGCAGAACAC
>JALWKC010000273.1 GCA_026996795.1 Lysobacterales bacterium
AATCAGTGGCCAGTTTGGCGATTTTTCCACCACCCGCGTGGTGCTGGTTTCTTCCCGTTTCAATGAGCTGGTGGTTAAGGGGCTGGTCGACGGTGCCATTGAAACCCTGCGCCGATTCGGTGTGGAAGACGCGCACATGCTGCAGGTTGAAGTCCCCGGGGCGCTGGAAATCCCCCTGGCCGCGCGCGAGGCCATAGACTACTTTGCCGCCGATGCAGTGATCGCTCTGGGGGCGGTCATTCGTGGCGAAACAGCCCATTTCGATTATGTTTGTGCCGAAAGTGCCGCCGGTTTGTCGCGCGTTTCGGCAGAATCCGGCTTGCCGGTCATCAATGCCATTTTGACAGTGGACAACCTGGAGCAGGCCCTGGCCCGGGCCGGCAGTAAAGCCGGCAACAAGGGCAGCGAAGCGGCCCAGGTGGCCCTGGAAATGGTGGACCTGTCCCGCCAGTTGACTCAAGCCGCGCCATGACAAAACGTGCTTCACCGCTCGAGCATGAAGCCGTAACGGGGCGTGGCTCTGCCGACGGCGGAGCCTTCAGGCACGTGTCGTCGGCCCGCCTGCCCACGGCCTGGGGCGAATTCACCCTGCACGCCTTTGAAAACGCCGCCGGTCAGGAACACGTGGCGCTGACGGTGGGTGATATGACAGCAGGCGATGTGGGGGAAGAAAGCGACACCGCCAAAAAGGAAAAAGCGACCGCACCCGTGCTCAGTCGCATTCATTCCGAATGCCTCACCGGCGATGCCCTGTTCAGCTTGCGTTGCGACTGCGGCGCACAGTTGCAGCGGGCCATGCAGCAACTGGCCGAAGCTGGCCGGGGCATTCTGTTTTACCTGCGTCAGGAAGGGCGTGGCATCGGGCTGGTCAACAAGGTGCGCGCCTATCACCTGCAGGACGCCGGGGCGGACACGGTGGAAGCCAACCAACACCTGGGTTTCGATGCCGATTTACGTTCCTATGACGTCGTGGCCGATATCTGTCGCCATTTCGGCATCACCCAACTGGCCTTGATGACCAACAATCCAGCCAAGGTGGAAGCGCTGCAGCGTCTTGGTATTCAGGTACCGGTGCGCCTGCCCATCGAGATTCAGGCCAATGCCCACAACCGGAACTACCTGCAGACCAAAGCCGACAAAATGCGTCACTTGTTGCAAACAGTCCCCAAACCCACACGCTGATTGCCGTTTTTCTGCGTACATTTCCCTGTGACCGGTTAAATGCCGTATCCAAGCGGGTAGTGCAGCCCCTCGACGAAGCCACTGTCGTTATACTAAGGTCAATTCACTGGAACCCTGTATTGCATGGGTAAGACCTCAAAAAAAGGCCACCTAACAGCCCTTTGCTGGCGACTGCTGCTGTTTTTTATCCTCTTGAGCGGGCTTGTGGCGTGCCAGTCACGCCAGCACCTCACAGGTTCTGTGGCCATTTCCCTGCAACGCGCTGAAATGCCGGCCGGGCAGCGCCTGGATGCCGAAACCCTTTCGAAACTGCAATTTCAACCCTTCCTCAACAAGTCACTGGTGGATTTTGGTCAGGGGTTGCGGCGCCAGGTGTTGCGACTGACCGTGAGCGATAGTCCCCACCCCCTGCAACAACGCAAGGACGGCTACATTCTGTTGCTTTCCCCGCCGTACGTGGAAAGCGTGGAACATTACATGCAGGACAAACCCGGGGAGCTGAGACTGGACAAGCGGCTATCGCGTATTGAGCACGACGACGCGCTGTTTTTTACGCCATCGCATTACGCGTTTGAAGTGGGCCCGCATGACCTGGACAAGGTGCACTACCTGGTGGTGGACAATTTCAGCCCCTATCCGCTGCAGGTCGAAATCGCCGATGCCAAGGCTTTTCGTGTTTGGGATTTCAAGGCCCATTCGCTGTTTGTTGCCATTTTTACCGTTATCCTGACCCTGGCGCTGGTGAACCTTATTTTCTTCGTTTTTTTGCGCAAGGCATCGTATTTCTTTTATTCCCTGTACGTACTGACTTTTCTGGTGACACTCATGTGGCAGGAAGGGTGGGCCGCCCATTCCAAGCTGTTGTTGCTGTTTGCCTTTGGTGATTACGGCTACTTTCTGCTTTCCACTCTGGTGGGGCTAAGTGCCTGGCTGTTTCTGTTGAGTTTTATTGGGCGCAATGGCTTAACCCGGCGTTTGCGCCAGGCCGCCCTGTTATGGGTGGGATTGTATGCTTTCCTGTTACTGGTAATTGTCATCAGTGCCTTGGTGCAGCTGAATTTGCACGGGCATTTTTTCCAGCTCAAGCAGGGCATGTTGCTGGCGGGCCTGATCAGTGGCGTGCTGACGGTGTTGGTGAGTTTTTCGGCCTGGCGCCGGGGCAATCGGCAGGCCGGTTTTCTGTTTCTTGCCTGGAGCATCATGATGGTCGCCATCGCCCTGCGCATGTCTTATGATCTGGACCCCAGTGCCGATGCGCTCTGGCGCCAGCACGCGCTGGAAGTGGGGTTGATGTTTGAGGCATTGATCCTGTTTATGGGCCTGGCTGACCAGACGCTCACTTTTATGCGTGAACGCGACACGGCGCGCAAACAGTTCAGCCTGGCCAGCCGTTCCTCGGCCCAACATCAAGCCATCAATCGCTTTGTTGCCGAGGCTCAGCGAATCACTCAGGCAGGCACCGACCGCCAGGCCGTACTGGCCGCCATCGATGACCGGTTTGTGAAACTGTTGAATAGCCTGGTTCCGCTCACCGCCGTGGCTCATCTGCGGGTCAGTGGCAATGATTTTGAGCCGGCCATTCTGTCTGGAGACCACCTTCGCGATTGCCTGCACGCCATTTTGTCCACGGAAAAGCCCGAAGTGAACCGGGCGTTGAGTCGCGGTGAAGTGGTTGAATTCTGGAAGGCCTGCGGTGACTTGCCCCGGGTTGGTCATTTCTTGTTGCTGCCACTTGATCAGCGTGAAAATGAAGCCGAAGGCCTGTTACTGCAACTGGAAGCGGACGAGCCGGTGGATAAAACCCTGCAGGAGACCCTGGCTCGGTTTGCCGTGGATGCCTGGTCGGCCTTGCAAGGTGCCCGGCAGTTGCACGACCTGGCCAGCGATGCGCGCTTTGACCCCCTGACACAAACCCTGAATCGCCGCAGTACTGATCAGGTGCTGGAAACCACCCTTGAGGATCACCGGCACAATGACCGCAACTTTTGTGTGGCCTTTATTGACCTGGATTACTTCAAGGATATCAATGACAGCTACGGGCACCCGGTGGGCGATGAGTGTCTGGCGTATTTTGCGCGGCTGCTGAAGGGCAGTCTGCCAGAAAACGCCGTCACTGGCCGTTACGGGGGTGATGAATTTCTGGTCATCCTGCCAGAGACCCCGGCCTCCAAAGCCAAAAGCATACTGCACAACTTTCTGCAGCGTTTGGTCAAATCCCCCTGGGGTGAGCATAAAATCCGTTTTTCTTCCAGCATTGGCGTGGCCGAATACCAGCAGGGGCTTGAAGGCGCGCAAACCCTGGTGCGTTTTGCCGATCGCGCCCTGTACCACTCCAAACGCAATGGTCGTTGCCAGGTGACTGTTTACGATCGTTAATAAACTTCAGGCTATTTTTGCCCCCGTGTTTTTCGGCTGTAGTCAGGCTGATGGCAGTCAATGACCCACATTCAGCTTGATACTGCCGGCAGCCTGTTAGACAATCCCAGCGGATTCCACAGTGAACTGAAGCAGGAGGACCCACGCATGGTAAGAATGACCACACCGCCGGTGCAAACCGGCCAGAAACTGCCCGATTTTGAGCTGCCTGGTGTGGATGGTCAGCACTGGTCGGTGCAAAAGGCCATGGGTGAAAACGGCCTGGTGGTGATGTTTATCTGTAACCATTGCCCGTACGTCAAATCCATTCAGGAGCGCTTGGTGGACGATTGCAAAACCCTGCAGGCCATGGGCGTCAACTGCCTGGCCATCATGTCCAATGATCCGGCGGATTACCCCGAAGACTCGTTTGAAAACATGAAAAAAGTGGCGCAGGAAAAAGGCTATCCGTTTCCTTATGTGATGGACGAAGACCAGCAGGTGGCCAAAGCCTGGGGCGCGGTGTGCACCCCGGATTTCTTCGGTCTGGACCGAGAAGGGCGCGTGCAGTACCGGGGGCGGCTGGATGCCGCGGGCAAGGACGCTGCTGCCACGGGCTTGCGCCGTGACCTGGTGGAAGCCATGCGTGAGCTGGTGCAAACCGGCGCCATCACCAGCCCCCAGTGGCCCAGCATGGGTTGTTCCATCAAATGGAAAGAAAACCCAGAAAACTGATGCCGGGCAGGGCGTCTGGCACTGGCCAGCTCTTTTGTCAAAGCTGAGACTCAGGCCCATATTATTCGAACTGCCCAGAAGCCATGATTTGACCTGACTATCTCACCTTAACTGCCGTTGTGAACGGCTTAGCAGCAATAACTGACCAGGAACCGCCTCACCCATGAGTAAAGACTACCAGTCCAGCGACATTGAAGTCCTTTCCGGCCTCGATCCGGTCAAACGCCGACCGGGCATGTATACCGACACCACCCGCCCCAATCACCTGGTGCAGGAAGTGGTGGACAATTCGGTGGACGAAGCCCTGGCCGGTTACGCCAAAAACATCAGCGTAACCTTGCATCGAGATGGCAGCATTGAAGTGGCCGATGATGGCCGTGGCATGCCCGTGGACATTCACCCCGAGGAAGGGCTGCCGGGGGTGGAGCTGATTTTGACCCGCTTGCATGCCGGTGGCAAATTCAACAACAAGAACTACACCTTCTCCGGCGGTTTGCATGGCGTGGGGGTGTCGGTGGTGAACGCACTCAGTTCCAGGCTGGATATCTGGATCAAGCGTAATGGCAAGGAATACCACATGGCTTTCGAACACGGCGACAAGGTCGAGGAGCTGAAAGTGGTGGGTAGCGTTGGCCAGCGGAATACTGGCACCCGCATTCGTTTCTGGCCCGATCCACAGTATTTCGACGCGCCCAAGGTGGCCACACGGCCCTTGAAACACCTGCTGCGGGCCAAGGCCGTTCTGTGCCCTGGACTGAATTTGTGCTATCTGGATGAGAATGCCGGTGAAGACATCACCTGGCAATTCCAGGCCGGCCTGACCGAATACCTGAACGAGGCCCTGGGCGATGTGGAAAAATTGCCGCCTGCGCTTTTTGATGGCGCCCAGTCGGCCGAGGACGAAGCCGTGGATTGGGCCTTGTGCTGGGTGCCCGAGGGCGAGCTGGTGCAGGAAAGCTATGTCAACCTGATTCCCACCGCTGCCGGTGGCACGCACGTGAATGGCCTGCGTTCCGGCCTGACCGAGGCCATCCGCGAATTTGCCGAGAGTCACAACCTGCTGCCACGCGGGGTCAAACTGGCCCCGGATGACGTGTGGGAGCGCGTCAGCTATGTGTTGTCGGTAAAAATGAAGGACCCGCAATTCAGCGGGCAGACCAAGGAGCGCCTGTCCAGTCGCAGCATTGCCGGCTTCGTGGCTTCCACGGTCAAGGATGCCCTGATGCTCTGGTTGACGCAAAACATTCCCATGGCTGAGGCCATTACCGAATTGGCGATTTCCAATGCCCAGCGGCGCCTGAAGAAGGCGAAGAAGATTGTGCGCAAACGGATTACCGCCGGCCCGGCCCTGCCTGGCAAGCTAGCCGATTGTTCCAATCAGGATCCCATGCAATCGGAACTGTTTCTGGTGGAAGGGGACTCGGCCGGTGGCTCGGCCAAACAGGCACGCAACCGCGAATTTCAGGCCATCATGCCCTTGCGTGGCAAAATCCTCAACACCTGGGAGGTGGAATCCGATGCGGTGCTGGGCTCACAGGAAGTCCACGACCTGGCGGTGGCCATTGGTGTGGATCCGGGATCGGCAGACATCAGCGGCCTCCGCTACGGCAAGGTCATCATTCTGGCCGATGCGGACTCTGACGGGCTGCACATTGCCACGTTGCTGTCGGCGTTGTTTCTGAAACATTTTGAACCGCTGGTGCGTGCGGGCCATATTTTCGTGGCCATGCCGCCGCTATTCCGTATTGACGTGGGCAAACAGAAGTTTTATGCCCTGGATGAATCCGAGCGGGACCAGATTCTGGAAAAAATCCGGCGTGAGGGCACCAAGGGCAAGGTTTCGGTCACGCGCTTCAAAGGCCTGGGTGAAATGAATCCGTCACAATTACGCGAATCCACCATTGATCCGGACACCCGCCGTCTGGTGCAGTTGACGCTGGATGGTGAACACCACACCCATCAGGTCATGGACATGTTACTGGCCAAAAAACGGGCTGCCGACCGCAAGCAATGGTTGCAGGAAAAAGGCGACTTGGCGACTGTCTAGGGAAGCGCTGATCGAATCGTGAACGCGCCTTTCATCCCTGAAATGCCCGATAACTGCGGTGAAGTCCTTAGCAATAGCCCGCTATTGGCAAGGGCTTCGCCTTGTTCTCTAACATTTCAGATATAACCTGCTTCGTCCAGATTCAATCAGCGATTCCCTAGGCGGCTGGAAACACCCCGCTGGGCACAGGATTTCATCAATCCGTGATAGACTTTGAAGTCTCTTTTTGACTTCGCGGTTTTTTATGATCGAAGAACAGGTGGCTATTGGAGCCCCGCAGCCACATGCCATTGCGGTGCTGCTGCTGACCCTGATTGCGCTGGTTCTGTTTACCCGTGAACGGATTCCTTTGCAAACTTCCAGCCTGTTTGTGCTGTGCGCCTTGCTGGTGGGTTTTTACCTTTTTCCTTACCGTTTGCCGGATGGCTCGGTTTTACAGGTCAAGGAATTTTTCCTCGGGTTTGGCAATGAGGCCCTGATTGCAGTGTCGGCACTGATGATCGTGGGCCAGGCCTTGGTGCGAACCGGCGCCATGGAACCCATCGGTCGCTTTCTGGCCAAGGTGTGGCGAGTCAAACCATCCTTGAGTTTTCTGTTGACGCTGGTGACCGGCGCGGTGTTGAGCGCCTTTATCAACAATACCCCGATTGTGGTGCTATTGTTGCCCATTCTCATCAATGTATCATTAAGAACGGGCCAGTCGCCTTCACGGACGCTGTTACCCATGGGGCTGGCCACCTTGCTTGGCGGAATGGCCACCACCATCGGTACGTCAACCAACCTGTTGGTGGTCAAGGTGGCCGAAGATCTGGGCATGCCACCGTTTGGCATGTTTGATTTTGCCCGTCCCGTGGTCATTGCGGCCTTCTTTGCCATCCTTTATCTATGGCTGATTGTGCCCAAGATCCTGCCCGAACGTGAACCGCCTTTGCATGACACGTCTCCGCGTGTGTTTACCGCACAACTGGAAATCCTGCCTGGTGGCTTTGCTGACGGAAAAACCCTGGCGGAAATTCGCGACAAAACCGGCGGCGAAATCAATGTCGAGCGCATTATTCGTGGTGATAACCTGAGCATCACCACCTTGCCGGATGTTGAAGTCAAGGCCGGTGACCGGCTGGTGGTTTCAGACACGGCTGACCGCCTGCGCGATTACGAGGTCGAATTGGGTGGCAAGCTGTACGCTGGGGAGAACCCGGCCGGTGGCGATAATGCGGATGAGCCGTTCATGGCCGGTGACCAGAGTATTGCCGAAGTGGTGGTGATTGGCGGCTCGACCCTGGATCGTGTGCGGGTCGGCGATGCGCGGCTCAATTCCAAATATGGCCTGCGTTTGCTGGCCATTCACAGTCATGGCAAGGAAACCCAGGCGCGCTCCAAGGGCGTTAATGACATGGTATTGCGTGCTGGCGATGTGTTGTTGGTGCAGGGCGACAAAAAGGCCATGCAGGAAGTGAAGAATGCCGGCACCTTGCTGGTGCTTGACGGGGGAGAGGAACTGCCGCATACGCGCAAGGCGCCTCTGGCCTTGCTGGTGATGGCGCTGGTGGTGGGCTCCGCAGCCATCGGTGTGATGCCCATTGCGGTCAGTGCGGTGGTGGGGGTATTCATTCTGGTGGCCACCGGCTGCCTGCGCTGGCGTGATGCCACCAATGCCCTCAGCACGCAGGTCATCCTGATTATTGTGGCCTCCCTGGCCCTGGGGACGGCACTGATCAAAACCGGTGGCGCCGACTACCTGGCGCATGCCTTTGTGACCGTCACCGATGGACTTTCTCCCGGTGTTATTCTTGCTATGCTGATTTTCTTCATGGCCATCCTGACCAACGTGGTGTCCAACAATGCCGCAGCGGTTATTGGTACACCCATTGCCGTGAGCATCGCCCAGCGCCTGGGCATGCCCATTGAGCCGTTTGTGCTTGGGGTGCTGTTTGGCGCCAACATGAGTTATGCCACGCCCATGGCGTATCAGACCAATTTGCTGGTGATGAATGCCGGCGGTTATAAGTTTTCTGACTTTGTCAGGGCGGGTGTGCCATTGACCCTGCTGGTCTGGCTGGTGCTCTCGGCCGTATTGACCTGGGTGTACCACCTGTATTGAACCTGCAGGTTGAGAAAAGTCTTTTATGGCGGTATTTATCATTTTCTGGCTGGCACCATCTTGCGCTGTGGGCTGAATCGGGGCATGATAATCCCAAGCACCGGAACCAGCGATGAGGGTCACGTTACTTCCGGTTGGCAACAACCGCCGATTAAAAAGAGGGAATCCATGGGCGATCTGCACGTATCCACCGAGCACAACGAACAGGCCCGGCGCCAGTTCATGCGCGCCTTGCTGAATGATCAGCGCGCATTGGAACTGATGATCCAGAAAAACATGATCGAAGATGGCGTACGCCGAATCGGAGCCGAGCAGGAAATGTTTCTGGTCGATGCGGCTTGCCGACCCGCCAACAAGGCCGTTCAGATACTGGAAAAACTGACGGATTCCCGCTTTACGCCGGAAATCGCGCAGTTCAATCTGGAGGCCAATCTGACACCGCTGGTGTATGAAGGCGATTGCCTGGGGCGCCTTGAAGCCGAACTCAACGAAGTGTTGGGTATTGCCCGTGATGAAGCCGCTAAACACGACGTGCGTGTGGTGCTGGCGGGCATTCTGCCCACCATTCGGCAGATGGACCTGACCCTCGACAACATGATGCCCATTGACCGGTATCGGGAGCTGAATGAAACGCTGAAACGCATTCGTGGTTCCGATTTTCGCCTGAATGTGCGCGGCATTGATGAGTTGAGCGTGACTCATGATAATTTCATGCTGGAAGCCCTCAACACCAGTTTTCAGCTGCATTTTCAGGTGGGTGCCGATGAGTTTGCGCAACTGTACAACATCGCCCAGGCGGTGACCGGCCCGGTGCTGGCCGCAGCGGTCAATTCGGGCTTGATCCATCATTACCGGCTGTGGCATGAAACCCGCATTGCCGTGTTCCAGAATTCCATCGACACACGATCCGATGTGTTGCAGCAGCGGGGCATTACCCCGCGGGTCCACTTCGGCGATCGCTGGGTTCGACACTCCGTACTGGAGATTTTTCGTGATGACATTGCGCGCTATCCGGTGGTGCTGACCACAGACTTTGAAGAAGATCCGGTGGCTATGGTGGAGCGGGGCGAGGTACCAAAACTCAAGGCCTTGATGATGCACAATGGCACCGTGTATCGCTGGAATCGCCCCTGTTATGGCGTCAAGGACGGCGTGCCCCATCTGCGTATTGAAAACCGGGTCTTACCGGCCGGGCCGACGGTGCTGGATGAAGTCACCAACGCGGCCTTTTTCTTTGGCCTCATGACCGAACTTTCGTACACGGTGGAGGACGTGAGCGAGCTGATGCGGTTTGAGGACGCCAAGGGCAATTTTCTCAATGCCGCGCGCATGGGCCTGGGGGCGCAAATGACCTGGTTTGCAGGCAAGAGCCTGCCAGCAGACCGGTTGATTCTGGACGAGTTGCTGCCATTGGCGGTTGCCGGCATGGATCGGGCCGGACTGGACAAGAAAAATATCCTGCGTTATGCAGAGACCCTGGAGGAACGGGTCAAATCACGTCAGACGGGGGCTTCCTGGGCGATTCGCTCCCTGACTGAAATGGATGAAGAGGCGCACCCGGATCAGAAGGTTCGTTCCATTGTGGCCAAGATGATTTCCCAGCAAAAAAAGGAAACCCCCATTCACCAATGGCCACTGGCCACGCTGGATGACGATCAGGACTGGCGGGCTTCCTATGCCCGCCTGGGTCAGTTCATGACCACTGAGTTATTCACGGTGCGGCCGGATGACCTGATTGACCTGGCCGCCAGCATCATGGACTGGCGTCACGTGCGTCATGTGCCGGTGGAAAATGCCCAGGGCGAACTGGTTGGGCTGGTTTCCCACCGTGGCATTTTGCGGCATGTGGCCAAAGGCCTGGGTAAAAATCAGATCGAAACGGTGGCCGTGCGTGACATTATGCGCAGCAACCCGGTTTGTGGCACACCGGACATGCCAACCACGGAAGCCATTCGCCTGATGCGTGAAAAAAAACTCTCCTGTTTACCCATCCTGGAGGATAAAAATCTGGTCGGTATCGTGACTGACCATGACCTGATCAAACTGGCAGGCAAGTTGCTTGAAGAGTACCTCGCCGAGTACGAATGATTTGCCTGGCAATCGGCCATAAATTTTTTTTCAGTGGCTGGAAAAAAGGCCCGATTTAGGCTATAGTTCGCAACCTCAAATCGTCTGGAACGATTTTGAACGGCTGCAAGCCGGCCCCGAGAAAACGAGGGGTGGCGCACAGGACGTGCGCCATAATGCACCGGTCTGGCAAAGCGCAGCTTTGCCCGCGCCATGAGTGTGCAGTAACAAAGAATTGATGCGTTTGGAGAGGTGGCAGAGCGGCTGAATGCACCGGTCTTGAAAACCGGCAGGGATTAACGTCCCTCGTGGGTTCAAATCCCACCCTCTCCGCCAAATAACTGAAGCCTGGCAATCTGCCAGGCTTTTGTTTTTTCCGGTGTGCCCCTTGCCTTCCAAGGGGCGTGGCTTTCTATTGAAGCCTGTTTCCAGTAAAATGTTTCTTTTTAAGGACAAATCACATGAGCTTAAAAGTCGGAGACAAAGCGCCAGATTTCACCTTGACTGCCGATAATGGCAAGCCTTATCAACTGTCCAAAAACATTAAAGACAAAGTCCTGCTGGTTTTTTATCCCGGTGATGGCACTCCCGTCTGTACCGCCCAGTTATGTGAGTACCGCGATGGCCTGGACGAATTCAAATCACTAGGTGTGGATGTTGTCGGCATCTCGGCAAACGACAGCAAGTCACACAAGAAATTCAAGAAAGATCAAAATCTGCCTTTCACCTTGCTGACGGATGAAGGGGGCAAAGTGGCTGAAGAATTTGGCGCCAAGGGTTGGTTTGGCATCAAGCGTGCGGTTTATCTGGTGGACAAGAACATGAACGTCAAATACGCGCACGTGGAACCGGTTTCGGTGTTTCGCCGCAGCCTGTCTGAGTTGACCGATGCGATCAAGCGCTGCGCCTGACGCCTATTGTTGAAAAATCGCAATATAAATACCGGCCTTGAGCCGGTTTTTGCGTTATGTGCCTGTCTATCAGCGTATGGGTAAAATCAGGAAAAGTGTTTGTCCAGCTTTTCCTGAATTTTGGCTTCCAGCAGTGGCTTGATGGCCATGGCTAGAAAACCCAGTGTGGCCTGGACTTCAATGCTCTCGGGATTGACAGCAACGGTTCCTTCCACCCCTGAGCCGGCAAAGCCATAGGCGTTTTCACCCACGTTCTGTATTGAAACGCCATACTCATGGCTGAGCTCTTCCAGCAGTTTTTCTGCTTCAGTTATGGCCTGGTCGTGGTTCAGGCTGTGCGTGTGTTTTATCTCGATGTGTGACATGGGCAGTCTCCAGAAATCAGGGGTTTTCTTTTAGCAAGGCGGCCAGCAATTCTCGTTCCTTTTCGTTGTAGGCCGGCAGTTCCGGGTAATTGGGGTTCATGTTTTCCAGTTCGGCCTGCACAATGGCAGCAGTCAAGGTGCGCATGGTTTTCTTGTTATCGGCGGGAATCACGTACCATGGTGCCTGAGGCGTGGACGTGTGCCAGATCGTGTCCCGGTAGGCGGCCTGGTATTCATCCCAATACAGGCTTTTGGCGTAATCCTTGATACTGAATTTCCATTGCTTGTGGGGCAGGGAATAGCGGCGAATAAAACGCCGCAGCTGTTCAGGGCGAGACACATTCAAAAAAAACTTGATCACTCGTGTGCCGTTGTCACTTAAATGTTTTTCGAAGGCGTTAATGCTTTCATAGCGGGTTCTCCAGAAGTGGTCGTTCACCGGTGGTTGTACGCCCTGGCTGGTCAGCCATTGAGGGTGGACGCGCACCACCAGTGTTTCTTCGTAATGACTGCGATTGAAAACCCGTAGCTGGCCGCGTTCGGGTGTGTGCTTGTGACATCGCCAGAGGAAATCGTGGCGCAGTTCTTCGGCCGATGGTTTTTTGAATGAGGCGACCGAAAAGCTGGCCGGATCGCAGCGTCTGAAAACAGAAGCGATGGTGCTGTCCTTGCCGGCTGCATCCATGGCCTGAAAAACCACCAGCAAGGCTTTTTTTCTTTCCGCAAACAGGGCTTCGGCCAGCTTGCCAATGCGTTTTCGGGCAGGTTTCAGCTTGAGCCCCAACGCGTTGACGGTCTGCTCGGCCAATGTTTGATCGGGGTAGGTGCCGGTTTCGGCAGGATCAATGCGAAAGGCATTCAGAGAGGCAGTGGTGTTTTCTGGCATGCGGGATTAAGCGTGGTCAAGAAAAAACCATTGTGCGCCATTTTGGCATCCAGCTCAAGAGGGGCAGTGTATTGGATATTGCTGTAAAGGCAGAGGAAACATGGCCAGTCAAGTAAGGTGGCGCGATGATTGGCAATGACTAGCCCGGCAACCAAACGAGCTTCCCTAAGGAATCTCTGTTCGAATCGTGACACGGCATCTTGTGGCGTAAAATCGTCCATTTCTGCGTTGCAAACCTTCACAATAGCTGGCTATTGCGTGCGGTTTGCGCCTTGAACTGAACAATTTTACAATACAATCTGCTCGCGCCAGATTCAATCAGAGCTTCCCTAAGCCACCGGGGTGGTGCTGGTACAAAATATGTCCCGAGCCATATCCTCTCACCCTTGTTGCGCCAGCAACAACCGTTTACCGGATTTTTCCTGTTGATTTCTCCGTGGATTTCTGGGTTTGATCCAGCCGTTTTGATATAATCTGCTTTCACCTTGAGTCGGGGTGTAGCTCAGCCTGGTAGAGCACTGCCTTCGGGAGGCAGGGGCCGGAGGTTCGAATCCTCTCACCCCGACCATTTCTATTCCTGTTCGAACGCGTTTGTAAAAATTAAGTCATTCTCGATCTGCACGTCATCAAAATCCGCACTTTCACTGCTTGTCTGCCGATTATCATTGGCCAGCAATAACTGTTCCACACACACAGGGCTTCCGGCCAGCACGTCCGCTGGAGAAACATAAATCAAGTCTCCATTCAGGAAGTAGTCAATCTGGTTGAGTGAGTTATTTGCTTCCACAGTCAGGTTGAAATAGCTTCCAACCGGCCAGAAAGCTCCCGTATCATCATAAATGTTCAGTCCATCGACCCGGTTGTAAACCTGAATGGAACCGGATTCATGAAACTTGACACGCCATGAACCCGTACCATGCGAAGGTGCATTGGCAACCACATCATAGGAAGCTCCGCCGGTTGTAGAAAGACTGATTTGCAGGCTAACCCGGCAGAACAGATTTTTCGGCAGGCTACCTAAGTTAGGGCTGAACGCGCCAATTAGTGTGCCAGGTGGGTTGGCCGGATCGTTTGTCATCCGCAAATGTTGTGCGCCTGAAAATGGATTGTTATTGGCCACATAAGGCTGAGAGCTGCTGTTGGTGAAGCTGCTCCAGCCACTTTGCCCGCTGATCCACCCGGTTGAGTAGCCTTGGCTCATTTCAAAGCCTGTTCCGAAAGAAGAGAAAGTCTGGCCAGCTTGCCGGGTTTCCTGCTGATAAAAGTCTTTATGCGCCCCCTGTTCGGGCAGAGCGGCGGCATGGGCTGATATTAATGTGTTCAGCCCAAGCTGGACGCCCGCCATCAGCAGTACAATGGGTGGGATTTTATCCATCTTTTCAAATCTCCTGGTGAAGGGGGGCTTAATTACTTGTCACAAAATATCTGATGGCATTATCTATTTTCCGGCTATTGGGAGCATCCAGTTGGTAGCAATTTAATTAGGTGCTTCAATATTCCTATGACGGTAGCAGGTCTTTCTCCGAAAAACTGTCGGTTGTGTAGCGGAATACCCGAATAGTGGGAGACCAGTAATCCGTTGGCAGTCCGGCCTTGCGCTTTAATTGACGCAAGAATTCGCGCTTGTCCGGTATCTGCTCCCACACCGAAGGCAGGAATGTACCGCTGTATGGGCCTTCCTTGAGAATCAGGCCGTCAATTTCGGGACGAATCTTCTCCAGCAAGTCTTCTTCGGAGCTGAACTCGATGGGTTCTGGCATGCTGAGGATAGATATTTCAATGTCGAGATCATTCAGCTCGCTGGCCTGCACCGGAGGAAAACGGGGGTCTTTGAAGGCTGCGGCAAAGGCGTTATGACTCACATCCAACGCCAGTGGTCGGGTGGGAATAATGCTGCCGATGCAGCCGCGCAGCTGGCCGTGTTCATGCAAGGTGACAAAGGAGGCCCGTGTTTGCTGCAGACTTTCCGGCAAGGAGGAAATGTCCAGCATCAAGGGTTTTCCACTTTCCAGTCCATAGCGGATGGATTCGCGCGCCAGTCGCAACAAAATGGCTTTTTCCTGGGGTGTCAAGGGTGTTGTCATGGTCTGTGCCTCGGTGATTGTGTTTTCTTATCTGTTGCCATTTTTGGCAATGGCGTCGTCAAGCCTGTCTATCGCTCAATAAAATGCATAGGCGCCATAGCCGACCACCCGATCCTTATCGCCGGCTGTGTCACCGGAATTTCTCAGGTCGATGGTTTTTGGCTTCAGGCTGTATTTTTTCGCCAGCCGGATTAACGCCCGGATACCGGTGGCCCCACAGGCCTGCTCATGGGTAATGGCATCATCGTGCAGTTCCTCAATGGCCTTGGTGGTGATGAGGTCAATTTTGTTGGCCGTGTCGTAGTCATGGTAGTGACTGAGGTCGGAGCTGATCACGATCAGGGTTTCCTTATCCAGTAGAAAGGGTTCCAAAACTGCTGCCACCATGCCCGGGTCGGCCTGGCCCACCACAATGGGCACCAGGGTGAATTCACCCAATACTTCCTGCAAAAACGGCAACTGCACCTCGATGCTGTGTTCCAGTTTATGCGCTTCGTCATAGGCTTGCACAAAGGGCAGTCGGGTGAGTTGCTCGATCACTGGCTTGTCCAGCGGAAGTAGCCTCAGGGGTGTGGCAAAGGCATCAACACTGGGAAGGGCCAGGCCAAAAAAGGGAACACGGTGCGCCGGCCCAACCACCACCACGCGTTTGATTTTGCCGCGCAAGGGCAGCAACAGTTTGTAGATGCTGGCGGCAACGGGGCCAGAGTAAATGTAGCCAGCATGGGGCGAAACGATGGCCTTGGGTGGTGGCCCCTGGGTTTGGGCTTCGGTCAGATAATGTTTGATCATTCGATCCAGTTCCACCGGGTCGGCCGGGTAAAACATGCCAGCCACGGCAGCGGGTCTGACGGTTGTGTTCATGGTGCCTCCTGATTATTCGATTTATGCCAGCAAACGGATAAGTTTCCAGACTTGAAATATGCGCTTGCCGACCTTATTTCTATTTACAAAAATAGGCCCAAAATCCGATAATTCAAGGTGCATCATGGACATACCGCTCTCAGACAAACACGTTGTTCCGACCAAGTGTTGGCACAAACTGCCAGACGGCCGGGTTCGGTGCGATTTATGCCCCCGCTTTTGTAAACTCAAGGAAGGTCAGCGCGGTCTTTGTTTTGTGCGCGCCAATGTGGGCGGTCAGGTCGTGTTGACTTCATACGGCAAGGCCAGTGGTTTTGCCATCGACCCCATTGAGAAAAAACCCTTGTATCATTTTCTGCCGGGTACGCCGGTGTTGTCTTTCGGCACCGCAGGTTGCAATCTGGCCTGCAAGTTCTGTCAGAACTGGGACATCAGCAAATCCCGTGAGCAGGACACGCTGACTGCGGAAGCCTCTCCCGAAGACATTGCCCGCGCGGCGAAGGCCACAGGTTGCCGCAGTGTGGCCTTTACCTACAATGACCCGGTTGTTTTCCACGAATATGCCATCGACACGGCCAAAGCCTGCCACGAGCACGGCATCAAGTCGGTGGCGGTGACTGCCGGCTATATCACCGAAGAGCCGCGCAAGGAGTTCTTTTCTCACATGGATGCGGCCAATGTGGACCTTAAGTCCTTTGATGAGGAGTTCTACTACAAGCTGTGTGGTGGCAAGCTGCAATACGTGCTGGACACGTTGGAATTCATCAAGCACGAAACCGATTGCTGGCTTGAAATCACCACCCTGATTATTCCGGACCACAATGACTCGGAAGAAGAAATCCACGCCATGAGTGAATGGATCATGGATAAACTGGGGCCGGATGTGCCACTGCATTTTACGGCCTTCCATCCCGACTGGAAAATGCGGGATATTCCACCAACACCGCCAGAAACGTTGATTCGCTGCCGCGAAATTGCCATGGAAAAAGGCTTGCATTACGTCTACACCGGCAATGTCCACAATACGGAAGGTGACTCGACCTGGTGTCATCAGTGTGGGGCCTTGCTGATTGGCAGGGACTGGTACGTGATCACGGACTGGCATTTGACCCCTGAGGGCACATGCGAAAAATGCGGCACGCCCTGTGCCGGTGTCTTCGAGGAAAAACCCGGTGACTGGGGCCGCAAACGGTATGCAGTGGACATGCGTTATTTCACCAATTCCCCTTTCACTGGTGAAAGCCCAGCGTCAAACCCGTAAGGCATTCAGATTAGTCTTGTACCGCATAACCGTGAGATTAGCGCGCTAAAAAGCCGCAATAAAAAACCCGATGCCAGCGGCATCGGGTTTTTTGTCCCCATAAAAGCGAGTTTTTATGAAAGACCGGGTGCCTCGTGCGTGCTGTGCAGGCTGATTTGCTTCAGCTTGCCAGCAAAATTCTGCAGGGATTCGATGCCACTTTGCTCGGCGCGTTGGCACCATTCTTTCAGTGAATCGATCATTTGCTCGGCATTCTTGCCTTTCTGTTCCCAGATTTTTTGCAGCTCATCACGATAGGCCATGACCGTTTCCACGGTCTGGCTGTTGCTCAAGCAGTGACTGACCATTTCCCGCGTGTTCGGGTCCACAAAACGCCAGTCGATAGACAGTGCCTTGAGGCATTTTTTAGCCGTTTTGCGCATTTTTTTGGAGGCCTGCTGGTATTCGGCCACCACAGCGGGTTTCATCACATCCGTATAGTACATCTGCGCCACGGAAAAGCGGTGGGTGAGGATGGCCATGATCGTGTCCTTGTCAATCTCCTGCTTGTTTTCGTGGGTCACCAGCTCGGGCACCACTTTGCGGATTTTGGCCAGCTTGAACCAGGACAACAGCTTGATTGCGTACCAGCCCAGATCGTATTCGCCTTTTTTGTGGGCAAACTTGCACGAGGAAGGAAAGGCGTGGTGATTGTTGTGCAGTTCCTCTCCACCAATGATGAAGCCGAAGCGGGTAATATTGCGTGAGCAGTCGTTGGTCTTGTAATTGCGGTAACCCCAGTAGTGGCCAATGCCATTGACCACGCCGGCTGCAAAGAAAGGAATCCAGATCAGCTGCAAGGCCCACATGGCAATGCCAAGTACGCCGAAAAGGGCAAAGTTAATGGGTAACAGCAAGGAAACACCCAAATAGCGGAAGCGGCTGTAAAGGTTGTTTTCCAGCCAGTCATCCGGTGTTCCCTTGCCATATTTTTCCAGGGTTTCGGCGTTTTTCCTTTCTTCAGTGTACAGTTCCACGCCATCCCACAAGACGCGGTTGATGCCATAAAACTGTGGGCTGTGCGGGTCATTTTCCGTTTCGCAGTATGAGTGGTGCTTGCGGTGGATGGCCACCCAGTCCCGTGTCTGCATGCCGGTGGTCAGCCACAGCCAGAAACGGAAGAAATGCTGCAAGACCGGGTGCAGTGAGACGCCGCGGTGGGTCTGATCCCGGTGCAGGTAAAGGGTCACGCCCATAATGGTGATTTGGGTGGCGATGAGAAAAGTCAGGATTTTCTGGCCCAGGCTAAGGTCAAGCAGGCCATTCTGCAGAAAGTCGATAAATTGCATAATAATAGTGTGTCTCAGGTTGAAATCTCGGGGTGCATCCGTTGCGGGCCAAAAAGGCGGGGCGGGCTTGCTTCCTGGCAAGGCCGTTTCATCGCGTGTCACATAAGCTGGTACAGGGCGATGGATGTGGGTTACTATAATCAGCTTTGTAGCCAGTGTCCACATAAATAATGGGTAACCATACGCAAACCGTATGTTTTTTTCTTGAGGCTTCACGTCTGAGCCTTGGTGCACGCACGGCAACGCGCTTTCGGGACTCGAAACAGGGCGTACACCGGCGTCTGGTAGACGTGGATTTACAACTGGCGCAAGGGCAGCTGGCCATTCTGCTTGGTCCCAACGGGGCAGGCAAAAGCACCTTGTTGAGTGCCCTGGCCGGACGCTTGTTGGTCGAAGCCGGTGAAATCAGTCTGCGGCAACATCCAGGGGACAACCACTTGCCAGCAAAGGTTGTCATCAGCCGCCAGGCCGATAACCTCCGGCAGTGGAACCGTCACATCGGTTATATGCCGGAGACGATTCCCCTGCTGCCGCGTCTGACGGTGCGTGAAACACTGGGAAATGCCCTTTACCTGAAAATCGGCCAGGTGGATGATGAGGCCATCGCCCGGGTCATCAATCGCTGTGATTTGACTGCCTACGCGGACAGGCCGGTGGAAACCCTGTCACTGGGTTATCGCCAGCGGCTGGGGTTGGCGTGCGCGCTGGTGCATGAGCCGCTGGTGCTGCTTTTGGATGAACCCATGAATGGACTGGATCCGGAACACGCGCAGGCCTTTGGGCGCATACTGGCCAGCCTCAAGCGCCGGCATATCATCCTTCTGTCCACCCATTTGCTGGATCAGCTGCATGGCCTGGCTGATCACATTTTCGTTATGCGCGGTGGCCGCCTGCTGGGCGATCTGGCCAGCGGTGCGTCATGTGATGATGCCCTGGATACGCCTTTGACCGGGCGGCACAATGACGACCTCCTGCCGCGGGGGGAAAGCGCCACCTTGCGGCCCTGGCGCCTGCGCTTTGACCGTCCCGTGAGCGAATTAGTAAAGAAACGCGTGGGTGAACGGTGTTCGATTCTCGCTGAAGAGACGCAGTTGCTGGTTGTTGGTTCCGATGACCGGCTCAATCGGCAACTGATCCAGGCGTTGGCTGGAGAAGGACTGTGTGAGTTGGCACCGGTTGAGCAAGAAACCAGCATCCCGGACAAGCACAAAGACACAGTGACTTCCCTGCTGGCCGCCTATCAGGAACTGTTGCAACAGGATATTGTGGCGCACGAAGAAAAAAATCGCCCCCGCCCGGGCGGTCAGGGAAAGATCGCTGGCGGGAGTGACTCCTTGACCAACTTTTCGAATGAAAACACATCAAGGCATAATTCATGAACATTGTTCAGCGTGACGTGATGCTAATGTGGCGAAAGCCGTCTTACTGGCTGGTGATGGCAGTGCTGGCCTTTTTACTGGGCTGGATTGCATTGGTCATGACTGACCTGATGCTTGGTCAGCAGGGTACCATGACTCAGGTGGCGGCCGTGACAGAGGTGACGCTCGCGCGACAGCTGATTGCGCCGTTTTTTTCTTTTGTTAGTCTCATTAGCCTGGTGTTATTGGCTTTGCTGGCCGGGCAGGTTATCTCGGCCGAGCGAGCCGCTCACAGCATTCATGCCTTGCTGGAAAGCGGGCTGGGGGATGTGTCTGTGATGGCGCAAAAGCTCATGACGGTGTTGATACTGGTACTGCCGCTGTTGCTGCCGGTGGCCGTTGCCCTGTGGGGCTGGTCCACGGCAGCGACGCTGGACTGGGCTGCTGTGGGCTGGAATTTGGTGGCCTGGGTGATGTTGATGCTGTGGTTTGCGAGTCTGAGTCTCTGGCTGGCAGTCAACCTGTCCCAACCCGGTCTGGCGGCCTTGCTGGGGCTGTTGATCACGGCAGTCCTGTGGTTGATGGGGCAGGCCGGCACCGGTGCCGAGTGGGGCAAGAACTGGATCCGGGTCTTTTCCCCACGCCCTCACTTTGAATGGCTGCAAAGTGGCGTGGTGCCGTTTTCCACTGTGCTCTATTTCATTGGTGGGGCTATCATGCTTTTCGCCTTGGCCGTGCTTTCCTTCAAACGGTTGCGCCTGACATGAGTGGCCGCAAACAGTGGCAAAAACAGGCCCTGGCCTGGGTGGCGCTGGCCGGGCTGACGCTGTCGGTGTTTGTGTGGCTTGAAAACCAGGCCCAGCCGCCTTTGTTGTGGCCGCCTTCATCCGGTTTAGGCAAAACGGCGAAAAACGACCTGGACCAGTCAGTGACGGGCGGTGCCATGACCGATGCGCCCTTTTTGCGACGCCTGCCGCCGCTGGATGTGCAGGTGTATGCCAACCCGCGCTCCCAGGTTGGGCGTCTGCTGTCGAGCTTTCTGGCCCCTTACCAACGGCTGCACCTTCAGGGCCAGCCTGCCCTCAGGGTCCAGTTTGTGGACCCGGCAAGTAACCCCGCCCGGGTGCGCATGAACCAGGTGGATGTCAATGGTGAGATGGTGTTGCGCTTGCGCGAGGCTGGCCCGGATGGCCCGCTGGTGCACCTGCAGGCACTGGACAAGGAGCTGTTTCTGAACGCCTGGTGGCGTCTGGCGCGTATTAGCCAGAACAAACCGCCACCGTGGGTGTTGGTGGGACAGGGTTTTGGTAGTCGCGCCATAGACGATAGCAGCGGTCATGGCATTGGCCGCTGGGTGCGGGCATTGCAGAAAGGTGGCTATCGCGTCACCTCTCTGCCGCTGGATCGGTTGACTGGTGTGGCTTCAACCCAGGCCGATGCGGTGGTTGTTTTGCCGTCACCTCAAGCCGCGGTGCCGCCGGATTTGCTGGCGCAGGCAGCCGCCGCTGCCTCCCAGCGTTTGCGGCTGTTATGGTTGCAGGAGCCGGAACTGGCCTCTGTCCAGAGTGAACTGGAACTGGCACTGGGTTTGATGAGTGTTGCCGAAAACAAGGGTGTGCCCCCTGCGGCAATGGACAAAAGCGGGACGACTGCCACGGATGAAAGCGCCACTCGCCTGGTCGGTCTGGCTGATTTCGAACAAAACTCGCTGCTTGATCGCATGCCGGCACCGGTGCTGATGCCCGGTGTGCTGGCTTTTCAACCCGTTGATGAATTGCCTGCGCAAGATGCATGGCAGCCACTTTTGGGTAATGGAAAAGGGCAAAAAATCATTTGGCGCCGACCAGGGCAGGTGGTGGTGGGTGACAGTGATTTTATCAGCAATGCCTACCTCAACCAGGGCGGCAATCGGGTGCTTGCCCAACGCCTGCTGGATGATTTGCTGGGGCAACCTCACTACATTCCGGCTCAGGCCAGCAGGTCAAGTCAGCTGGTTTTTACGCAATCCGGATTGCTGACCTTTAGCGTGCTGCTGCTGTTTGGCTTGCCCGTGCTGTTTGTGCTGATGGCCATCTGGCGCTGGCGATCCTATCGCCGTTTGATGACTCGCTAATCTGGTGATCCCGTCAGCAAATGTCACTTAGTAATGTTTCGTGACCTGTTAAGTTCCGAGGCGGCGATGGAATCCGGATTTTAGTGGTGCCCATCCGGTACATTTGGCAGCTGCAAGGACTGGCGTGTCAGGATGGCATCGGTCACGGTCGATGGCTTGCTGATCAGGGTTGCTGGCCGTGGTGGCAGGTTCAGTTTTTTGGTCACCGAGTTGTTACTGAACAGGTCGTTGGACAAGCCATAAAGGAGAAAATAGGGCGGTTGCCTGCTGCTGAAAGTTAGCTCAAGTTCAATGGGTGTGTTATCCCCTAGCCAGTAGCGCAGTACCGATTGACTGGCTCGCCGGCGCTTGCCGTTATCCAGCACAAAAGGTTGGCCATTCACGCTCAGGTGATTGAGCACAATGTCTGTGCCGGTGACCAGGTCCATGCGATCCATGGGCCGTAGCGGACGCAGACGCACGCTCAGGCGGTAGGTGGTTTTTCCCGGCTCGGGTGTTTCATTCGTTGTTTTATCCGTCGTTGCCTTGACCATGTGGTAATCGGTGATTTCCGTGGCAAAGCCCGGCACGTTCAGCACAGGGGCTTTTGCCGCTTTCCGGATCCAGCGTCCATAACGGCGATCAATGGTTTCGAATGCCCCACTTTGTTTGACCTGCGGCCCCATGATAGCCCTTTTCCAGGGATCGTCACTGTGATCAAAGCTAAGCCACCAGGCCTGCCGGTTGTCTGTGTCCTGTAAATAGAACAGGCTGTTTTGCTGGGGTTGTTGAACCGTGATGGAGGCATTCCACTGCGCCAGCAGAAAAAGCCCGATAGTCAGGCCACACACGCCTTTGGTCAACCAGCGGCGGTGCCCGGGTGCCAATTGAACCAGTGCAGGCAGGAACACCCCGGCGGTCAGGGCCAGCAAGGTACAGACGAGAAACAGGGCATCCAGCCCCAGGGCCACGGGCAATTGCCACAACAGCGGAAACAGCACCAGGCCCACACTCAGTGAGAGAATTCCCCAGCCCAGGGGAGACTGCCGTCGCCAACAGGTCAGCAGTAACATGATCAGAAGTGCCAGCGGAACCAGCCAGAGAAATGCCGCACCAGGCAAGGGGATTAGTAACAATCCGCCCATAAACAGCCAACCAAGAGCCGTGGCAGCCAGTGCAGCGGCCAGTCGCTCTGTGCGGTTATTTTCCGATGCTTTGCTCAGCCAGCGTGCCCAGATCCAGCCGCTGGTGCACAGGGCCAGGGCCAGAAAAAAGCCGGTCCACAGGGCACCGGAGTAGGGGTAGCCCAGGTTCATGTCGGCGAAGTGCGGATTGAGCGCCACCACGGCTTTCCAGCCATAGCGGCCCAGTAACACCGACAACACCAGGCTTTGCACCAGCGGTAAAGCGGCGCTGGCCAGCAGGGAAAAAGAAAAACACCGGTGACGAATGGCCCAGGTGATAGCCACCAGGCCGAGCAGGGCGATGGCCAAGGCCAGGGGCTTGGCCCAGGCCATGGGAAAATGCACCAGGCCTTGCCAGAGAGGAACGGTAAAAAACACCTGATCCGATTCGGCTTCGGTATCCAGGTTTGGCAGTGTGGTGAAGTAGCGCAGCATTGGCAGCAGGTATTCTCCCTGATGCGCCAGACTGGGCAAATCCAGCCGGTCAGGCCGATCCAGCGGCGTGTGGTAATCGAAAGCATCACCAATAAAGGCAATGTTGTAACCGTTAATGTCTGTCGGGCCCTGATGGAAGATGCTCAAGTCCGTGTCATTGGGCAGCCACTGATAGACGCTGTAAGCCAGTGAAGAGGTGTTTGGCCGCGGCAAGCCGGCCTGGGCCATGTGTTCAACCAGTTGCCGGTTGCCGCCACTGGTTTCCAGCAGCAAATAGGCCGGGCCACCGCTGCCGCGCGCCTCAAGATTAATAACCAGACCAACATCGCGTAGCCAGGGGTGTTTGAGCACAAAGGCCTGTGCACCCAGCAAGCCGTTTTCTTCGGCATCGGAAAAAAGCACAATCACGTCCCGTTGTGGCTGGGGATTCTCCGCCAGCCAGGCACGCAGCGATTCAAGGATGGCGGCCACGCCGCTGGCGTCATCGCCCGCCCCCGGTGAGCGGCTCACGCTGTCGTAGTGGGCCATCAATAACAGCGCATTGCCCGGTTTGTCAGGGTGCTCGGTGGCCGCGGGCAAGCGGGCCAGCAAGTTGGTGATGTATTGGGCCCGCAAGCGTTTGCCGTCGGTAACCAGAGTGTGTTGTAGTCGAGTTTGAAAGCCGAGTTTCTTAAGTTGTTTTTCCAGGTACTGGCGAGCGTCGTCCCAGGCGGGTGAGCCGCTGGTTCTGGGGCCTTGACTGAGTCGTTTCACGTGGACAAAAGCCCGGTTGACGGAAAATTCACCAGCCGCTGGTTCGTTAGGGTACTGATCGGGTAGGGCCTTCTGCTGATTGACCACCAGTAAGCCGGAGACCAGCAGCAGGGCCAGCCACCAGCGAGCGTTTTTGCTTGTTGGTGTCGTTTTTGACGGGGTGGTTTTAGGCATGTTTTGGCTGAAACTCAAGCCGGGCCCGGCAGGGCTTTGCGGTGAATATTGGCGCCCAGGTGGCTGAGTTTTTCTTCGATGCGCTCGTAGCCGCGGTCAATATAATGCACGTCGAAAATTTGCGTTTCGCCTTCGGCCGCCAGCCCCGCCAGCACCAGGCTGGCCGACGCGCGCAAGTCCGTGGCGGTGACCGGCGCGCCTTTCAGGCTGGGCTTGCCCTTGATGATGGCGCGGTTGCCCTCAATGGAAATGTCTGCGCCCATGCGGGCCAGCTCATTCAGGTGCATGAAGCGGTTTTCGAACAGGTTTTCGGTGACCACGGATACGCCATCGGCCAGTGCGTTCATGGCACAAAACTGGGCCTGCATGTCGGTGGGAAAACCCGGGTAGGGGGCGGTCACAATATCCACTGCCCTGGGCCGTTGTCCGTGCATGTCGAGGCTGACCCAGGCGTCGGCCCCGCTGCCGCCGGTTTCGATGCTGGCTCCGGCCTCCTGGAGTTTGATCAGCACCGATTCCAGCGCATCGTTACAGCTGCCGTTGAGGCGGATGGAGCCGCCGGTAATGGCCGCGGCCACCAGGAATGTGCCAATCTCGATGCGATCGGGCATAACCCGATAGCGTGTGCCATTCAGGCTGGTCTTGCCGGTAATTTTCAGGCTGCTGGTGCCAATGCCTTCGATATGGGCGCCCATGGCCTGCAGGAAATGGGCCAGATCCACCACCTCCGGTTCCATGGCCGCATTTTCGATCAGGGTTTCCCCTTCAGCCAGAGTGGCGGCCATGAGCAGATTTTCGGTGCCGGTGACCGTGACCTTGTCCAGAAACAGGTGCGCGCCACGCAGGCGGCTGGCACTGGCGCGGATATAACCGTTTTCGACCTTTATTTCTGCGCCCATGGCTTCCAGCCCTTTCAGGTGCAGATCCACCGGTCTTGAGCCAATGGCACAGCCACCAGGTAAAGAGACTTCGGCCGTGCCATATCGGGCCAGCAGGGGGCCAAGCACCAGAATGGAGGCGCGCATGGTCTTGACCAGATCATACGGCGCCTGGGGGTGAGTAATGTTGGCCGGATCAATTTCTATGGTCTGTTTTTCATCGACGGTGAGACTGGCCCCCATTTGCCCCAGCAGCTGCAGCATGGTGGTGACATCATGCAGGTGAGGCACGTTTTCAATCGTGGAAACGCGGTCACTGAGCAGGGTGGCCGCCAAAATGGGCAACACGGCGTTCTTGGCGCCTGAAGCGCGGATGTCACCGGCCAGCGCCTGACCGCCAGCGATGGAAAGAATGTTCATGAAACGGCCTTGAGCCGGGCAAATTCTTCCGGGGTGTGGGTGTGCAGGGTGAGCGCGTGGATCTGCTCCTTGAGGTGATCGCCCAGGGCTTGATAAACCCTTTGATGCCGCTTGATTTTGCTCAGTCCCTCGAATTCATCGGAAACCACCACGGCCGCGTAGTGGCGGCGGTCTTCGCCTTCCACGGTGACTTTCTGGCAGTTGATGTGATCGGCTATCAGCTTGGCAACGTCGTCCGGGTGCATGGTTTTATTCGCTTTGGCTTAAATGAGGGCTTATTATCTTTTATAATGCGGGGATTAGGAAGGAATTCTCCGCAAAAACTGGACGCAACCCCTATGCTGCTTGCTGCTTTGGCCTTGATCCTGGGCCTTGTTCTCCTTGTGTATTCTGCCGATCGTTTTATTGCCGGAGCGGCTGTCAGCGCTCATTACCTGGGTGTGTCGAGCATGGTGATTGGTCTCATTATTATCGGCTTTGGCACCTCGGCGCCGGAAATGGTAGTTTCCGCCGTGGCGTCCTGGCAGGGAAGCTCCGAATTGGCGCTGGGCAATGCGGTGGGCTCGAACATCACCAACACCTCGTTGGTGCTTGGTGTTGGTATTCTGGTAATGCCGCTGATGGTCAGCTCTAAAACTGTCAGACGGGAAATCCCATTGCTAATTATGGTTACGCTGGCAGTTTTTGTGCTTATGCTGGATGGCGAGCAATCTCGACTCGATGGAGTGTTGCTCCTGTCAGCTATGGTGTTGGTTACCCTCTGGCTTGGATGGATTGGTACTCGTGCCGAATTATCAAAAGATGTTTTCGATGATGAAGTCCTAAGCGAGATCCCTACAGACATGAGCAAAGTTACGGCCTTCTGGTGGCTGGCCTTCGGGATTGTGATGCTGCCAGTCGCTTCGCACTTCATGGTCTATGGGGCCACGGAAATTGCCCATGCCCTGGGCGTGTTGGATGTGGTGATCGGCCTCACCATTGTGGCACTGGGGACCAGCCTGCCGGAACTGGCCGCTGCGGTTGCCAGTGCACTCAAAAAGGAACATGACCTATTGCTGGGTAACATTATCGGCTCCAATATGTTTAATCTTCTCGGTGTGTTAGGCATCAGTGCGACCATTAACCCCTATCGTTTGCCTGAAGGCTTTCTGCATCAGGATTACCTGTTTATGACTATGCTCACCGCAAGTTTTTGGGTGGTTGCGTGGTGGTGCGTTAAACAAGGCAAGACATTGTCGCGGCCCATTGGTTTGTTGCTGTTACTCTGCTATGGTGGCTACATGACATGGCTGGCAACGCGATGAAACCTGAGCCCTTGCAACAAGACAACGAAATAATCAGCCTGGCACGCCAGGTGGTGGCCATTGAAAAAGCCGGTCTGGACAAGCTGGATGAGCGCATCGGGCAGGAATTTGTGGCCGCCGTGGAGCTGATCCTCGGCTGTGAAGGCCATGTTATCGTTATCGGCATGGGCAAGAGCGGTCACATTGGCAACAAGATATCCGCTACCCTGGCTTCCACCGGTACGCCCGCCTTCTCGGTACACCCCGGCGAGGCCAGTCATGGCGACCTGGGCATGATCACACCCAAGGACATCGTCATCATGGTGTCCAATTCCGGTGAAACCGAAGAGGTGCTGACCATATTGCCGGTCATCAAACGCATGGGCGTGCCCCTGATTTCCATCACTGGCAATGAAAAATCCACCCTGGCGCACGCCGCTGACGTACACCTGTATGCCGGCGTGGACGAAGAGGCCTGCCCGCTGGGCCTGGCGCCCACTGCCAGTACCACGGTCACCTTGGTACTGGGGGACGCACTGGCGGTCACGTTGCTGAAATTGCGCGGCTTTACCGAAGAAGACTTTGCCCGATCGCACCCGGCCGGCGCCCTGGGCAAAAAACTGATCCTGCGCATCAGCGATGCCATGCGCACCGGCGAGGCGATCCCCAAAGTGGAAAGCGGTACCGCGCTCAAGGACGGGCTGCTGGAAATGACGCGCAAAGGCCTGGGCATGACGGCGGTGGTGGATGCCCAGGACAGGGTGCTGGGCATCTACACCGATGGTGACTTGCGCCGCTCGCTGGATTCGGCGGTCAATTTGCGCGAAACACCCATTGATGAGGTCATGACCCCTTCACCGGTCACCATCAGCGCCGATAAACTGGCGGTGGAAGCCGCGCAGCTGATGGAAGCGAATAAAATCCACGGCTTGCTGGTGGTGGATGAAAACGGTCGCCTGGTCGGGGCCTTGAATATCCATGATTTACTGAAACTGGGAGTGGTGTAAATGCCTGAAGAGACTGGCCTGGCCAATACGGAAAATGAAAAGCCGGTGTTGCACTGGCCGGAAGAAGTCCTCGAACTGGCCAAACGCATTCGCCTGGCCATTTTCGATGTGGATGGTGTCCTCACCGATGGCGGCTTGCATTTCACCGATGACGGGCGTGAAATCAAGAGTTTCCATGTTCGGGACGGGCTGGGGCTGAAATGGCTGAACGAAAACGGCATCACCGTGGCCATCATTACCGGTCGTACCTCGTTGATTATCACTGAACGCATGGCGCAACTGGGCATTGACCACGTCTACCAAGGGCGCATGGACAAACTGGAAACCTACCAGAACCTGTTGAGTGCCCTCAGGCTGGATGATTCCCAGGTGGTGTACACCGGTGATGACATTATTGACCTGCCAGTGATGAACCGCTGTGCCTTGCCGGTGGCGGTGCGTGACGCGCACCCGTTGGTGCGGCAGAAAGCCCGCTGGATCACCGAGCGCAATGGCGGACAGGCCGCTGCGCGTGAAGTGTGCGACCTGCTGCTGAGTGCCCAGGGCATTTTGCCGGGTTTGCTGGAAAAATACGCTTGATGTTTTCCACCCGCCAATGGCGACGCCTGATGCTGGTTCTGGGACTGGCGGGTGTGTCTTACCTGCTGTGGGTGCTCAACCGTGAAAACCCGCCTCCGGCCCAGCCGGAGGCCTTTACAAAAGGCTATGCCGCCACTGGCGTGACCGGTAAAATCAGTAACGATCAGGGATTGTTCGTGTTGCGTTTTCAGGCCCGGGAACTGGTTCAGTATGATCAAAGCGATACCATCGCGCTTGACCAGCCGCAGTTCTGGACGTTGCAGGGTGACCAGCCGGAGTGGCAATTCAGCGCCCGCCAGGGGCAGTTTGATCGCGAAACACAAAAGGCATTATTCGAACAGAACGTGCAGGCTGAAAACCTCAATGTGACTCCTGGCAAACACATTGCCTTTACCACCCCGCGCCTGTGGGTGGACCCGACCCAATACAGCGCCCACACGGATGCCACGGTGGAAATAAGCGGGCTGGCAGTGACTGCCAGCGCCGTGGGGGCGGAATTTGATTTGGGAAACAATCGCCACCGCTTGTTGTCCCAAGTGCGTATGCGCTACGAGGACTCCAGCCAATCACCTTCCCCATGATGCCCGTGTTATGACTAGGAACTCCCCCATGAGAATAGCCATTTGCCGGTACGCCTGCCTGACTGCCGTATTCGTGTTTTCCGGCTTGGCTCAGGCCGTGCCTGAAGATCGCAAACAAACCCTGTACGTGGATGCCGGGCAATGTGTCTTTGATATTAAAAATAGCGAATCCCGGTGTCAGCACGGCATGCAGGTGCGGCAGGGCACACTGAAAATCGACGCCGATGAAGGCACGGTCTTCCGTCAGGGCAAGCAGATTGTGCGCATTGAGTTGCGCGGCCGGCCGGTGGTGTTTCAGCAAATTCTGAACCCCGAAGACGGCCTGCTGGTGGCCAAGGCACTCTACATGGATTACCGCAAGGCCGAAGGCATTCTGGTGTTGAAAGGCCAAGTGGTGGTTAAAAACCCCAATCTGGGCACCTTCAGTGGAGAGGAAATGACCATCAACCTCCACACCCAGGAAATTATTGGCGGCCAGGGTTCTGGTGACAAGCGCGTGCACATGGTGGTGGAAGGCGAGGCCAGTGTCGGTAATGGCCACAAAAACCAGAGCCCGAACCAGAAGGACAATAAAAAGACAGGCAGCGCCACCTCGGCAGAGAAGCAAAAACCGACAGAGGAGCCTGCTGGAAAACGCGCAGACACAATTCCACAGACCGATGAAAAAGCCAGCCAAAAAACACCAATGAATGACGCGGTCGATGGTTTGCCTGAAAAACCGGATCAACCCGAGGCCGTGGACAGCACCCATGATTGAAGCGCGGCACCTGAAAAAGGCTTACAAGAAACGGGAGATCATCAAGGACGTCTCCCTGAGCCTGAAAAAAGGCGAAGTGGTGGGTCTGCTGGGCCCCAATGGCGCGGGAAAAACCACCTGTTTCTACATGATTGTCGGCCTGGTTAAACCCGATGCCGGCGTGGTGTGCATCGACAACAAGAACGCCACCGAGGCGGGCATGCACATTCGCGCCCGCCTGGGGCTGGGGTATCTGCCGCAGGAAGCGTCGGTGTTCCGCAAGCTGACTGTGGAGCAGAACATCATGGCGGTGCTGGAACTTAGAAAAGACCTGCCTCCGAGCGAACGCAAGCGCATCTGCGAATCCCTGCTGGACGAACTCCACATCAGCCACGTGCGCAAGCAACTGGGTATCAGCCTGTCCGGTGGCGAACGCCGTCGGGTGGAAATCGCGCGGGCGCTGGCCATGAATCCGAACTACATCCTGCTGGATGAACCCTTTGCCGGGGTCGACCCCATTTCCGTCATCGACATCCAGAAAATCGTCTGTCACCTGCGCAAACGCGGCATTGGCGTGTTGGTGACTGACCACAACGTGCGCGAGACCCTGGGCATCTGTGACCGCGCTTATATTTTGAATGATGGCTACATGCTGGCTGAAGGCACACCGGAACAGATCATCAGTAATCCGGAAGTGCGGAAAGTTTATCTGGGTCATGATTTCCGGCTCTAAGGCATTGATGTGCTTGCGAAAACAGCATGGCTTGTGTATGGTGGAACCATGATCCAGCGGAACGTTTTTTATCACCGTTCGACCCCCGATTCCGCTTTCCTGCCTGCCTGCAACCTTCAGCAGGACTCTGCCGAAATGAACAACCCCCAGGCCCCTACGGGCCACTTTGTCTGCAAGCTTTTTACCGCTTGCCGTTCCTCACAACACCTAATTACAGAGGAGAAGTCTTATGCACATTGACATTACCGGTCATCAGGTTGAAGTGACTCAACCCATCAAGGACTACATCAACACCAAATTCGAGCGTATCAAACGCCATTTCGACCAGCTGATAGACGTGCACGTTATTCTCAACGTAGAAAACAAGGTGCGTCATAAAGCCGAGGCCACCATGATGATTGGTGGCAAGAAATTCTTTGCCGAATCCACGGAAGATGACCTGTACTCCGCGCTTGATCTGCTCACCGACAAGCTCGACAAGCAGATCCGTCGACACAAGGACAAGATGACCAACAAGCACCGCGATGAAGCCGTGCGCCTTAACCAGAGCTACTAACAAGCCACTCATGATCACAGCGGGGGAGGCCACCTGGCTTCCCCTGTTTTTTTATTGCCGAGAACGCGCATGCGCCTGATAGACCTGCTCGAAGAACAGGACATTGTCCTGAATGCCCCTATTTCCAGCAAAAAACGCCTGTTTGAGGAAATTGCCCGCAAACTGGGCAAGAAAGACGGCGAAGCTCGCGCCATTTATGACAGTTTCATCCAGCGCGAAAAACGCGGCAACACCTCCCTGGGTAATGGGGTGGCCATTCCTCATGGCCAGGCGCTGGACTCCAGCAACACCCGTGTGGCGCTGTTTCGCCTCAAAAAGGGCGTCGATTATGAAGCCCCGGATAATATTGACGTGGACACGGTCATTGCCATGGCTTTTCCCCGCCAGCACGATCCGGAACATGAAAAAATATTGCAGGATGCCGCCCGCATGCTGCGTAATCACCGTACTCACCGGGAACTCAACAATGCCCGCAATGCCGAAGAAGTGCTGGTCGTGCTTTCTCAATCCACCTGAGGTGTTCGCATGCAGGAACTGATCATCGTCACTGGCATGTCCGGTTCGGGCAAAACCATTGCCCTGCGGTCGCTGGAGGACATGGATTATTACTGCGTGGATAACCTTCCGGTGGAAATGCTGGAAAAATTTGTCGAACACATTGCCGAAGATGCCGAATTTTATCCTCGTGTTTCGGTGGGCATCGACATTCGCAATTCCGGCGAAGCCTTGCGCAAATTACCGGACATCCTGGCCAGCCTTGATCCAAAAAAAGTGCGTCCAACGGTGTTGTTTCTGACGGCCAATAACCGCGTTTTGTTGAAACGCTTCAGTGAAACCCGGCGTCGGCATCCGCTTTCCAACAAAAACCTCAAATATAGCCTGACTCAGGCCATTGATGCCGAAAGGGATCTGCTGGAGCCCCTGGCAGCCAGTGCCGATCTGCTGCTGGATACCTCCGAAAGTAACGTCCACCAACTGCGTCAGCAATTGCTGCAACAGCTCAGCAAGAACAATCCCCAGGTTTCCATTCTGATCAAATCCTTTGCCTTCAAGCGCGGCGTGCCCTTTGATGCCGACTTCGTGTTTGATGCACGTTGCCTGCCCAACCCGTACTGGGTGCCGGAATTACGTGATTTCACGGGTCGTGACCAGCCCATTGCCGAATACCTGGGCCAACAGGCCATGGTCAAGGAATACCTGCAGGACATGCA
>JALWKC010000274.1 GCA_026996795.1 Lysobacterales bacterium
CCGCAGTCGGAAATCAAAATCACTGTCATCCCGCGGGTCTTCATTTTCCACCAGGTGCTCCAACAGCCAGGTCAGGAAATTCAACCGGATATCAAATCTGTGTAGCATGTAAGCCAGCTGGCCGCTGGTCTTGGCCAGCTCATCCAGCGCCGATTTCAACTCGACATTCACCCCTTCCAGATGATAGCGATCCGCCTCCGGCCAGAACTGCTGCTCGCCCCACCCAAGTGGATGACCCTGCTCATCACACAGCTCCACATAGAGGGGCACCTTGACGTCATAGCGCAGAAACCGACGCACATTAGCCACGGTACGCCTCCAACTGCTGATTCAGCCAGGTGGCGATATCCGCTACCTCCTGTGCACAGACGCTGTGAGCCATCGGGTAAGTCCGCCACACCACTTCTGCGCCCATGTCATACAGTACATCCCGCGTTTCTTCCGCCAGTGACAAAGGCACGATGGTGTCCTGTGTGCCGTGGCCCATAAAGACCCGAAGCCGATTCGTGGGTACGAACAGCGGATACCAAGTGGACAGAGCCACCACCTGTCGGGTCACCTTGTACTTCAGCGCCGCATGCAACGCAACCAGTCCGCCCTGGGAAAACCCCGCCAGCATGACCGGCAGACGCTGCTGGTTCGCCAGATCCGCCACATAGGCGGCGCTCTTTTCAATGCCCTCCTCATCCACCGCCTCAGACAGATCCGGCGAGGCAATATCAAACCAGGCGTGCATGGGCAGCCCGCCATTGAGGGTCACCGGCTGCACCGGTGCTGTGGGAAAGACAAAACGCACCGGATACTGCAGCGGCAGCTGCTCCACGATGGGCACGAAATCCGTGCCATCCGCCCCCAGCCCATGCAGCCAGACACAGGCCGCCACAGGACTGGGGCCAGTTTCGACTATAATGGGCGCTTTGCTCATTGAGGGCTCCGAATCATGCTTAAACCGCGCATTTTAATGCTTTTTCTCCTGCTGAGTATGACAGCAGGCTGCGGTAAAAAGGGCCCGCTTTACCTTCCTGACACGCCCCAGAAACAGACGATACATTGAGCCATGAAGACACCGGATCGCTTCACCTACTTTCCCTACCATGATCAGCAACTGCATGCAGAATCCGTGCCACTTGCACAACTGGCACAGGAATTCGGCACCCCTCTGTATGTCTATTCCGCTACCGGGCTGCGCGAGCGTTTCAACGCCTTTGACCAGGCCTTCGGTGATCAGCCCCACCTGGTGTGCTATGCGGTCAGGACCAACTCCAGCCTCTCCGTGCTGAAGCTGCTGTCGGAAGCAGGCGCCGGTTTTGACATCGTCTCTGTGGGTGAGCTGGAGCGGGTACTGGCCGCCGGTGGCGATCCGGCCAAGGTGGTCTTCTCCGGCGTGGCCAAACGGGTGGACGAAATCCAGCGGGCACTGGCGGTGGGTATCAAGTGCATCAACGTGGAGTCCGAAGCGGAGCTGACGCGCATCAGCCAGGTGGCACAGAAAATGGGCGTTCAGGCCCCCATCTCCCTGCGGGTCAACCCGGATGTGGACGCCCAGACCCACCCCTATATCTCCACCGGCCTGAAGGAAAACAAGTTTGGCGTGGACATGGACACCGCCCTGCGCCTGTACCGTCAGGCGGCGAATAACCCCAACCTGAAAGTCGTGGGGCTGGACTGCCATATCGGCTCCCAACTGACCCAACTTGCGCCTTTCAAGGCGGCCATTGAACGGGTGCTGGCGCTGAAGACCCAGCTGGAGGCAGAGGGCATCCATATCACCCATCTGGATTTAGGCGGCGGGCTGGGTGTGCAATACCGCGAGGAAACACCCCCTGCCATTGCCGATTATGTGCACACACTGGTCAATAGCGTCAATGATCCGAATGTGGAAATCCTCATCGAACCGGGCCGGGCCATCGCCGCCAACGCTGGTGTACTACTGACCCGGGTGGAGTATCTGAAAGCCAATGAAGCCAAGCACTTCGCCATCGTGGACGCCGCCATGAACGACCTGATCCGCCCGGTGCTGTATCAGGCCTGGCAGGATATCGTGCCTGTCCAACCCCATACAACGGGCGTGGAGGCCGCCTGGGACATTGTCGG
>JALWKC010000275.1 GCA_026996795.1 Lysobacterales bacterium
TTCCACCGCATCCGGGTCCGGGTCCACCAACTGAACCTCCACACCATTGCCTATCAGGGCCTCGGCCACTTCACGCCCCAAAGCGTTGCAGCCAAAAATCAGGGTTTGCTCCTGGCCGCTGTTCATCGGTTTTCCACCCATTCCTTGAATCGTTGCAGGCTGAACAGGTGCCCCACCAGCACCAGCCCATCCCCGGCTTGTGGTTGATGGTCTGCCGGAGGATTGAAATAGAAACTGCGTGAACCCACGCTAAAGTGGTTCTCTGCTGGACTGGCTGGCTTGGCCTGCATTACACCCAGAAGTATCAGGCGGTTTTCACGGATGGGCAACTGGCCAATCTCGTGACTGCCCGGCCAGTCTTCCGGCAGAATCACCAGATCCACCTGCACCAGGTCCCAGCCACTCAGCATGCGGTTGACCGCCTCGAAGGCCACCGGCTTGCCGGCAAATTCCACGGCCATCCTGGCCACCAGCCGATAGGGCATGACGGTGAAATCGGCACCGGCGCGGCGGAACTTGTTCTGATTGCGGTGATGCTTGACCCGGGAAATGATCTGGATGTTTTCATCCAGCTGGCGGGCGGTCAGGGTAATGTACAGATTGGTGACATCATCCTCGGTCAGGCAGAGAATACGGGCCGCATTGCGAGCCACTCCCAGTTGCTTGAGCAGGCTGTCGGAGGTGGCATCCCCCTGGACGACCCGGTAGCCCAGGGCCTGGGCCCGCCGAAAAGCCTCCTCATCCACTTCCACCACCACAAAAGGTTCGCCATCGCGCTCCAGGTTCTCGCAAACCGTCTGCCCGACCCGGCCAAAGCCACAAACGATGCTGTGTTTGCTCATTCGGCTGGCTTCGGCGAATACCCGGTTCTTGCGTACTTCCTCAACCCGTTCGCTCAGGGAGGAAACTACCAGGGAGGTGAAAAAGGATATGGTGCCAATACCGGCGATGATCAGCAAAATGCTGATGACCCGGCCTTCGGTGGTCACCGGGGTAATATCCCCATAACCCACGGTGGAAATGGTAATGACCGCCCAGTAAAAGCTGTCGAAAAAGCTCTTGATCTGGCTTTCGGGAACATTGACCTCAAAATAATAAATGCCGGAACCTGCGGCAAAAATCACAAAGGCCAGAAAAACACCCAGGGTATAGAACTCGATGCGTTTTTCCACGAAAACCCGGGCGAACTGGTTGATGCTGCGGGCGTAGCGAAACAGCTTGAACAGGCGCAACAACAGGAAAATGCGCAGAAAGCGCAAGGGCCGCCAGGCAGGCACGATGGCCAGCAGGTCGATGATGGCCAGCGGGCTGGTCACATACTGCCACTTGGCCCTGAAAATCTTTTTCAGACTGTGGCCGGGGTGCCAGGGCTGGCCCAGGTCTTCGGCCTGCTCGAAGTCTCGAATCAGCGTCTCATGAATGCTGCCGGCCAGCCAGAAACGGCAAAGATATTCCAGAATGAAGACGGCTATGGTGAAATCCTCAAACAAGCGTCCCCAATAGCCCAGTTCGACCTGTTCATGGCTGTCATAGACCAGCAGGCCCACGCTGCTGATGACCAGCGCCATCATGAACAGGTCAAAGCCCTGCCGCAGGGTGGAGTCCGGGTTTTCCAGCAGGTCGTAGGCCAGCCGCCGGGCACGCTGATAGCGCGGGCTGGAATCCAGCGCGTAGGCCAGACGAATGATCAGATGTTGTGCGGCCACGCGCCCCGCCTGTTTGTGCCAAAGCTCATGCGCTAAAGCCTAGCGCAAATCGGCAAAAAGCGAAAACGGCCCGCTAGTGGAGAAAAACCTCGGCCACCATGCAGCGGATGCTGCCACCCGCCTTTTCTATTTCATCCGCCGGCAGCGGGTGCAGGCGGAAACCGTACTCGCTGAATTGCTGCCGCTGGCCGGTATCCAGGCTGTCATAGCCGCTCTGTGAGATCAGCACATCCTGCCCGGTCACGGCGATACAGTTGCCGGCAAAGGCGGCTTTCTGCGCCGGTGAAATCCAGATGACCCGCTGTTCGTAATATTCAGCGATGGCCGCTGCCGCCCGGGTTGGAACAAGCGCGTCCTTCTGCAAGACCACGGCGCGCGAGGCCAGCA
>JALWKC010000276.1 GCA_026996795.1 Lysobacterales bacterium
GGTGTCAATGCAGCGGATCACGTCTTCGGGGGTTAAATCCAGATTGACCCCGGCGGCTTCCAGCACGTCGGCGCTGCCGGTGGTGCTGGACACGGAGCGATTGCCGTGTTTGGCCACCCGGCAGCCAGCGGCCGCGGCGATAATGGCCGCGCCAGTGGACACATTAAACAGGCCCTTGCCGTCACCGCCGGTGCCGCAGGTATCCACCACGTGCGGGCCGTCCAGGGGCACGCCAATGGCGCGCTCGCGCATGACTTCGGCCGCTTCTTTCAAATCCTGAGCGGTTTCCCCGGCCAGCTTTAGCGCCATCAGCAAACCACCAATTTGCGCATCGGTGGCTTCACCGTCCATGATCTGGCGCATGGCTTCGCGCATCTGTCCGGGTTTCAGCCGCTGTGTTGTGGCCAGTTCCTGCAAAGCGGTTTGGATTGGTGTTTTCATGGGTGTTGTTCCAGAAAGTTTTTCAGCAACTGGTGGCCGTGTTCGGTAAGGATGGATTCGGGGTGAAACTGCACCCCGGAGATGGCAAATTCCTTATGCCGGAAACCCATGATTTCTTCCAGGCTGCCATCGGGGTTTTCCGTCCAGGCGGTGACTTCCAGGCACTCCGGCAGGCTGTGTTTGTCCACCACCAGCGAATGGTAGCGGGTGGCCTGAAACGGGTCGGGCAGGCCGGCAAACACGTCCTCGCCCCGGTGGTGGACGGGGGAGACCTTGCCGTGCATGATCTGGCCGGCCCGCACGATTTTGCCGCCAAACACCTGGCCGATGGACTGGTGACCCAGGCACACGCCCAACAGTGGTATGGAACCGGCACAGGCGCGGATCAAATCCATGGAAATACCGGCCTGGTCCGGGTCGCACGGCCCGGGTGAAATCACCACCTGATCGGGTTTCATGGCCAGGGCCTGTTCCACCGTGATTTCGTCATTGCGGTGCACGCGCACGTCGCAGCCCAGCTCGCCAAAGTACTGCACGAGGTTGTAGGTGAAGGAGTCGTAATTGTCGATCATTAACAGCATGGTCGGGTTCCTAAAGTCCTTGACTGGCCATTTCCACGGCACGAAACAGGGCTTTGCCCTTGTTCATGGTTTCCTGCCATTCGTTTTCGGGGTTGGAGTCGGCCACAATGCCGGCACCGGCCTGCACGTGCAGCTGCTTGTCCTTGATCACGGCGGTGCGAATGGCAATGGCCCAGTCCATGTCGTCGTGCCAGCCCCAGTAACCCACCGCGCCAGCGTACACATTGCGTTTGACCGGTTCCAGTTCGGCAATGATTTCCATGGCGCGAACCTTGGGTGCGCCAGACAGGGTGCCTGCGGGGAAAACCGCCTTGATGACTTCCAGCGGCGTGACCCCGGGGCGCAGGCGGCCTTGCACCTCAGACACGATGTGCATCACGTGGGAATAGCGTTCAATCACCATTTTGTCCACCAGTTCGACGCTGCCGGTTTGTGCCACCCGGCCCACGTCGTTGCGCCCCAGGTCGATCAGCATCAGGTGTTCGGCCAGCTCCTTGGGGTCTTGCAACAGTTCTTTTTCATAGGTCAGGTCTTCGGCCTCGGTGGCCCCGCGCGGACGCGTGCCGGCTATGGGGCGCAGGGTGATTCGGTCGGCCTGCTTGCGCACCAGCACTTCCGGTGAGGAGCCCACCACCTGGTAATCGCCGAAATCCATAAAATACATGTAGGGGCTGGGGTTGCTGGCGCGCAGGGCGCGATAGACGTCCAGCGGCCGGGCGTGAAACGGGGTGTTCATGCGCTGGCTCAGCACCACCTGCATGATGTCGCCGGCGGCGATGTATTCCTGGCATTGCTGCACGGCCTGCATGAAATCGGCCTGGGAAAAACCCAGCCGCGTGGCGTGTTCGTCAATGGGGTGCTGGTTGACCAGATCGGCGTAGCCGGTGGAGCCGGAACGCAGCCTGTGCACCAGTTCGTCCAGCCGCTTTTGTGCCCGGGCGTAGGCGTTGGGCTGGCCGGGGTCGGCGTGCACAATCAGCCAGACAGTGCCGCGCAGGTTGTCAAACACGGCCACTTCTTCGGCCAGTAACAGGTTGATGTCGGGAATGCCCAGCTGATCCGGTGGTG
>JALWKC010000277.1 GCA_026996795.1 Lysobacterales bacterium
ATCAGCGCCTGCGAGCAGTGCGGGCGGGCCGATGTGCCGGAGGTGACCGCAGCGGCGAGCCTTGATGACTACCTGCGGGCCAAAAAACACCCCGGCATTTACCTGGACCCACGCGCCGCTCGTACCCTGGTCGAAGTGGCCCCAGCCGCGGGTGAATCGCTGGACATCCTGATTGGTCCGGAAGGCGGTTTCAGCGATGCCGAAATTCAGGCCATGCAAGCCAATCAGTGCCAGGGCGTGCGCCTGGGCGCGCGCATTTTACGCACCGAAACCGCCGGACCGGCCGTGATCGCGGCCTTGCAGGCCCTGGCCGGGGATTTTCGCTAATCTGCCACCTCGTATGACCGCCGCGCTGCCGGTAAAAAAAACGTCACCTGCTTGATGCGCATTCACCACCAGGCCATTCTGGGAGTATAATCGGGGCATGACTTTTATCGTGGATTTATGCCCCTTGGCGCCCCGCTCAGCCGATGTGCGAGACACCCTGATAAAAAACCAAACCGCCTTGATCAAAGCCGGGGATCATTCGCCAGAAACCCATTCGCTTATCACTGACAAAATGTTGCCATGCTGACGCTAAAGCCCGCTCCCCAGCCCACCGAAAGCAACCTGAAAACCGGCCTGGCCCTGGCCGGTGGCGGCCCGTTGGGCGGTTTTTATGAACTGGGCGCCCTGTGCGCGCTGGAAGACTCCTTGAGTAACCTGAAACTCACCGATCTGGATGTGTTTGTGGGCGTCAGTGCCGGGGCATTTCTGGCCGCTTCACTGGCCAATGGCATCAGCACCGAGCACATGGCCAATATCTTCGCATTCAAGAAAACCGCCGAGACGCCGTTTAACCCCGACCATTTCCTGCAACCGGCTTATGGCGAATACCTGAAAAAAGTCCTGCAACTGCCCCTATACACCGGACAGGCCTTGCTGGATTGGGCCCGGCATCCCCTGTCCACCAGCGCCGTGGACATGCTGGAAAAAGCCGGGCGCGCCCTGCCCACCGGCACCTTCAACAACGCCAAGCTGGAAAATTTCCTTAAAAACGTGTTTACCCGCCACGGTAAGGGCAACGATTTCCGGCAACTGGACAAAAAACTCTATATTGTGGCCTGTGAGCTGGATTCCGGCCGCGCGGCGGTGTTCAGTCAGGAGAAACACGCCGATGTGCCCATCTCCAAAGCCATTCAGGCGTCCTCGGCCTTGCCGGGCCTGTACCCGCCAGTGAAGATCAAGCAGCGGCATTACGTGGATGGCGCCCTGCGCCGCACCATGAATGCGTCGGCGGCCCTGAAAAACGATGTGCAATTGCTGTTTGCCATCAACCCCATTGTGCCGTTTGACAGCCAGAAGCGAACCAAGTCCAGTGAATTGATGCAAGGCGGTTTGCCCATGGTGCTGTCCCAGACTTTCCGCTCCATTGTGCAGTCACGGCTCAAATCCGGGCTGGACAAGTACGGCGCCCATTACCCGCACGCGGACATTGTCTTGATCGAACCGGACAGCAACGACGAAATGCTGTTTAACACCAACCTGTTCAGCTACGGTCAGCGGGCCCGCCTGTGCGCCTACGCCTATGACAAAACCCGCCAGCACCTGCGCGACAAGGCCGAGGCCTTGCGACCTCTGCTGGCCCGCCATGGCATTGCCCTGCACGAAGAGAACCTGTTTGATACACAGCGTGAACTGAACGACATGCTGGCCAGCAACCCGGCCAACCCCGTGGCCAGCAAACTCGATCACACCCTGGATCAACTGGACCGGACGCTGAAAATCCTGGCCCGCAAAGCGAACTAAAGCGGACTATTCATTCACCTAGGGAGCCTCTGATTGAATCGTGACACGGCATCTTGTGGCGTAAAATCGCCCATTTCTGCGTTGCAAACCTTCACAATAGCTCGCTATTGCGTGCGGTTTGCGCCTTGAACTGAACAATTTTACACGACAATCTTACTCGCGCCAGATTCAATCAGAGGCTCCCTAGGGAAGCTCTCAGCGCTTCCTTAGTCAAACAGGCCAATACCGCCTTGGTAGTTGAAATCCGGCAGCACGGTGGCCAGGCTGTTGTTGTTCAGGCGTTTGCTTAACACTTCACCAA
>JALWKC010000278.1 GCA_026996795.1 Lysobacterales bacterium
GTCTTTTCAGTTCCGCAGGATCACTGTGTTTCCTATGTGGCTCCTTACGCCAGCGAACCGCGACTGGCCATCACCGGTTGGATGTTGGATAAATGACGACGAATAACACTGATTCGACCAACAAAGGACTTTTCCAGCGTTACGTAGCCTTATATCGGCGGGGTGATATGGAGCCACTATTAAAAGCCTATAAGAAAGAAAGCGGCACACTCCCGGACGAGGCGCATGAGCTGGCCGGCGTGGCGGCCCTGAAGGCGCAGCAGTGGGAGTTGGCCAAGCGTATTTTCAGCTACCTGGTGAGAGCCAGGGACGGTGTCGCCGATCGCTACCACCTGGGTCTGGCACTAAAGGAACTCGGTGAAGGGCAGGCAGCAAGCCTTCACCTGAAGGAAGCCGCCAAGGACGCAAAACTACGTGTAGGGGCCGTATTGAACCTGGCGGAACTGGCCTTGAGGCAAAATGACGCACAGACCGCATTAACTGCACTGCTGTCGTTAAAACAGGAGATCGCACACTGGCCACAACAGGCCCGCTGGCTGGAAGCCCGCGCGCATTTTTTGCTGAGGAATTTTGAAGCCGCTTTGGCGGCACTGGAACTGCCCGGGACAAATGACAACACGCCACTGGCTACTGATGCCAATACCCTGTCACTGAAAGCGGCCATCTACCTGAAAATGCAGCGCTATGATGAAGCCGTGAGTCTCTTTCAGGAACTGGTCAACAAGCAGGGGCAGAATTCTGAACATTGGTATAACCTCGCTGCGGCCTTGTCCAACCTGACCGATACGGAAAGCCTTAAACGGGGCATTGAAGCCAGTGATGAATGCATAAAAAGAAACCCCGGTCACCATCGAGCGGCCTATACCAAGGCCTTGTGTTGGATCAAAATGGGTGAAACCAGTAAAGCCGTACCGCTATTGGAATCGCTTCTGCAACAACAGCCAGAAAAGCGCGAATACCGTTTACGCCTGGCGACGGCCTATTCAGACCTGGGGCGCCACCAGGAAGGTATTGCCTGTTTGTTGGCACAGGGATCACCCTTATCCGCCAGACAACAACGGCAACTGGGTATTATCATGGCCCGCAGCGGGGATTTTGCCAGGGCCGAGGCCATGCTGGCCAAGGCGCATAGCCAAAATGATTGCGATCAGCGAACCATCGCTTATTTGGCATTGAGTCGCCTGGCACAGGGCCGTGAGCGTGAAGTGCGCGAATTTGTCGATACGGATTACTTGCTGAAGAAATTCAGGCTCGACCCACGACCCGAGTTTAACAGCGTGGAGGAATTCAACCGCCGCCTGGCCCAGGACATCAAGCAACACAGCCGTTTGCGCCTCAACCCGTTGGGTCTGGCCGCTCGCAATGGCCACCTGACCGATGACCTGATGGCTGACAGAACCCCGGCTATACTGAAATTCCATGCCTTGTTGAAAACGGCCATCGAAGATTATCTGGAACAGATGCCAGATGACCCGACTCACCCACTGTTTCGGCATAAACAGGCCGTACTGGAAAGCGGCTACGTGCTGAATTTGTGGGCCACCTGGGTCAAGGGTGACGGGTTTATCGACAAACACATCCATGAGGAATCCTGGATCAGTGGTGCCTATTACGTCAAGGTACCAGAAGTTGTTCGAGAAACGGATGACTGCAAAAACACCAGAGGGCATTTTGCCTTTGGCTGCGTGCCTGCGGACTTGCGCCTGGATCGCCCGGTGGAAACCAAAACAATCTGTCCGCGCGAAGGGGAATTGTTGATTTTCCCGTCCTATCTGTATCACCAGACCATCCCCCATGAGAGCGATGAAGATCGCATTTCCATTGCTTTTGACCTGACCCCGAAAACGTGGCTACAACAAAACCATCACAAGCAGTGAGTCTCGATTCGGCCAGTCGGCAGGCGTTGGCTGAAGCCTTTAACGCCTTGCAGAAAGGAGCTAACGAACTGGCCCGCCAAAAAGCCAGCGCAGTGCTTGAGGTTCACCCGCATCTCACCGATGCCTTGATGGCCGCTGGTTTGTCGTGGTTACAGGAAGGTCAGGTGGCTGAGGCCATTCCGTTGCTGG
>JALWKC010000279.1 GCA_026996795.1 Lysobacterales bacterium
GTGGCCAACCCACAAGCCAATACCGAAAAGGTCGGCGGTGTGCCGGAAGACCCGGCCGCGACAGTGGATTCCCGGTTCAGCTATCAGGGCACCTTGCGCCTCAGTGGCGACCGGGCCGATGGGCTGTTTGACTTTCGCTTCAAATTGTTCGACCAGCTTACCGGCGGCGTTCAGTTGGGTTTGACCCAACAGGTACCGGACAAAGTCGTGACCGATGGCCTGTTTGACACCGAGCTGAACTTTGGCCAGGCGTTCATCAATGGCGATGATTTATTCCTGCAGATCGAAGTCCGTGACGGCGCCTCCACCGGGGCTTATACCGTGCTCAGTCCGCGCCAACGTATTAATGCCACGCCTTATGCCGTACACACCCTGAGCGGCGGTGATGGCAGCACGGTGGTGTGGACCGTTAATGGCGGGCCCATTTACCGTAACAGTGGCAAGGTAGGCATTGGCACGGCAACACCGGCTGCCAAGCTGCACGTACAGGCCACAAATGCCACGCCAGTGAAAGTGAGCGCTTTCAGCAATACCCATGTGAAATTTTACGAGCAGGGCGTTTACCGTGGATACCTGGGCTCCTGGCAAACCGCTTTGGGCACCACGGATGCGGATTTTGAAATTGGCACCGGAGCGAATTCCACCGGGAATATGCACATTACCACCAAGGCCCAGCCACGCATCACCGTGACGGCCGACGGCGCTGTGGGCATTGGCATCAAAAGTCCCTATGCTTTTACCCACATACTGGCGGCGGCGGGGGAAGACCCGTTGCGTGTGCAGACGGATAATGATATCAGTGGCTTGTGGGTCAGGTCTGATGGTTCCACCCATTTTCAAGGGGATGTTAAGCAGGATTACGACCTGGGTGGCACTTTGAAAGCCGCTGCCTATATTCAGAATTGTGGAGGCTCACCGCCCAATCCGGTGGTTTTTACCCGCCAATTCAATGGGGTGGATAATACACCCATCACTGGCATTGTGGATGGGCCAGGCAAATGCATAATTACCTTTCAATTTGGCGTGACCTGGTATCACTACTGGACCGTCAATGCACTGGCCGGGCCGGGTAATAATGGCCGGGGTGCCTGGTGTGATGCTACTGCACCCAATGAACTGACCTGCACTCGCTACCTGACACACTTGAGCCCTCAAACGGGCCCCATTATGGTGCTGGTTTATTAAGGAAGCGCTGATTGAATCTGGACGAAGCAGGTCTGAGAAGCGAGTTCACGATTCGATCAGCGCTTCCTTAAGCATCCATACGTTGTCCTGCCCAAACGCCGCCGACCGGTGGCGTTTTTTTGTGCTTGTCTTTCGGGCTTTTGAGCCGCTGGATTGCCGTGTTTCTCTTTTTTTGGTTTTTTTCTGAAAAAAGTGTCAGTGATTGGCGCCGTTTTACGAATAAACAGGTAAGAGACAGCATAATTCACACAATCTTTCCCAGGGGGCATCATGAAACAAGCCACGCGTAAAACCATCGTTAGCCGTTCCATTGCCACCATCAGTGCTTTTTGGCTGCTGGGTGTTTTGGGTCTTGCTCAAGCGTCACCGGCAATGACCCAGGCCGAGGTCGATCAGATTAATGCCGAACTGGCGCCGGTGGCCAATCCCGAAGCCAATGCCGAAAAAGTCGGCAGCGTGCCGGAAGACCCGGCCGCGGCAGTGGGCACCCGTTTTACCTACCAGGGCACCTTGCGCCTGAGTGGCGATCGGGCCCAGGGGCCGTACGATTTCCGTTTCAAGTTATTTAGCCAAAGTGCTGGGGGCAGTCAGCTCGGCTCAACGCAAACCAAGAATGATTTGCCGGTCACCGACGGGCTGTTTGCCACCGAGCTGGATTTTGGCCAAACACCCATTGATGGTGACGATATTTTCCTGCAAATCGAAGTGCGTGATGGCGCCTCCACCGGTGCCTATACCGTACTTAGCCCACGCCAGCGGATTAACGCCACGCCTTACGCGGTGCGGGCCCTGACCGGTGGCGATGGTGGCGGCTCGTCGCCCTGGAGCGTTTCCGGCTCGGCCATTTACTACAGCGGCGGTAACGTGGGCATAGGCA
>JALWKC010000280.1 GCA_026996795.1 Lysobacterales bacterium
CTTTCAGCGGTCGCCAAAGCACCTTGGACATCAACGCCATTCTGGTCACGCGCGGCCGCAACCGCGAATACGACAAGGGCCGCTTCATCCCGCCTTTGAACAACAACACCCTGTTTCGCCGCGACCAAAACCTGTGCCTGTACTGCGGCAAACAACACCCCAAACAACTGCTTTCGCGCGATCACGTGCGGCCGTTGTCCCAAGGGGGGCGCGATCACTGGAAAAACGTGGTCACCGCCTGTAAACGCTGCAACAATCACAAGGCCGACCGCACGCCCGAGCAGGCCAACATGAAATTGCTGGCCATTCCCTTTGTGCCCAATTACGCCGAATACATTTACCTGCAGGGGCGCCATATCATCGCTGACCAGATGGAGTTTCTACTCAACCATTTCCCCAAAAACTCCCCCTTGAGAAAACGCGTCAAGCAACGGCTGGAAAAAACCTGAGGCTAGTGCTGCTGATATATCATCGCTGCCAAGAGCAACGAGTGCATAAAAAAGCCCGACCATACCGTGGTCGGGCTTTTGCTCACTTTGGGTATTTAGGCCCCAAAGCCGGGAGAAAAGTGATTATTCATGTATCAGGCTTTACCTAGAATCGAGCACTGAGCATAAACCAGAATTTGGTGGTGTCAGTGGCGTATTCATCGGCATTGTAAAAGGCGGCCTTGACGGCGGCAGTCAGGTACTTGTTCAGTCCCTTGGAGACCACTGCGTCAAACTCATCGCCATAGCTGGCATTGCCGTCTTCTGCTTGAAAATCGTGATAAATGGCCTGCCACTTGAAGCCTTCGAACTGGCCCTTGACACCGATAAAGGCATCTTCCAGACCGGCCTGTGGCGTAGCCAGAAATTTGTCGGCCCAGCCGTTAAAGGCGTGCAAGGTGGCCAACGGGGTGCGGAAAGCGGCACCGGGTTTGTTGGCATCGCCTTCGAGCACCTCGTAACCACCAAAGAGCGTCACCGGCTCGAAAGCATAACTGGCATCCAGGCGGTAATAATCAGCCGTGTAATCCACCGGGTTATTGGCCGCGTCCGACTGACTGGCGTATTCCAGGCCATAGCCAAAGGCATTGTGCTTGCCCGCGAATTTCAGGCCATAGGTGGTGGTGGAAAAGGCCGGCACGTCCTTGTTGTCGATGTCGTAATAATACGCCACCAGCTTGCCAACGCCTTCAAATTGATTGGACCAGTTGGCCAGCAAGGAGCTGTTGTCATTGTCACCAGCCGGAACGTCATCACCAAAAATGCGATTCACGTTCTCCACCCAGGCCAGGAACAGATGCGACTGGCCGAGGGTGAAATTCCCGGAAATGGCATCGTAGGTCTGCTCATTCTGGCGCCAGCCCACACCGCCCACAAATCGCTGGTTATCCAGCAGAATGCGTTGCCGGCCCAATTTGATGGACTGACCTTCGGCAAAGGCAAAACGGGCCCAGGCCTGGTTGATTTCCGTGCCCTGGGGGTCCGCCACCACGGGGTACTGGGTGTTGCCCGGCGAATTCCCGGCACCGGCATTGTAGTTATCGGCAAACACTTCGGTGACGTTTTCCGCTTCAATGTAAAAAGTGAAACCGTTGTATTCCTGGGTCTTGTAATCCACCCGGGTGCGCAGGGTCGAAGCCGTGGCATCTTTGCTGAAACCGTCCTGATCCACCAGCTCCAGCCGGTAGCGGAAAGACAAGCCGCCATCACCGTTGGCAAAAGCATCAAAAAGGGTATCGGCAGATGCCTGCGACAAGGGCAACAGGCTGCCCACAGCAGCGGTCAGGAGGGCTTTTCTTAGTGTTTTTGTTTTCATGGCGTTATGTCCTGAAAGTCAGAAAAAAAGCGGTGAGTGACTCACCTTCTGTTCAGGGGCCATGATAAGTAAAACGTGTGCTGATTCCCTTGATTTAGGTCAACCGCCTGACTCACACCAAGGGGAATGGCTAGGTGTCGGGTCTCGATAGATTCTGTTCCAAAAAGGAGTTATCCTTTGTTCCGTAGTCGCCATCTGTTAAATGGCTGGTTGATGCACAACCTGGAGGAAGCATAACATCATGGTCATCCATCCC
>JALWKC010000281.1 GCA_026996795.1 Lysobacterales bacterium
AAGTTCAAGGACTTCCCCATTTCCATCATCAATTTTGTGGAAGGCACGCGCTTCACCCCGGAAAAACACCGGCAACAGCAATCGCCCTACCGGCACCTGCTCAAGCCCAAGGCCGGGGGCGTGGGTTTTGTCCTGGGCAGCCTGGGCGACCGGATTGACGCCATCCTGCTGGTGGCCATCGACTACCGCCCGGCGGTGCCCACTTTTATGGAATTTCTGTGTGGTAAAGTGGATCGCATCATCGTGACCATTCGCGTGATTCCGGTGCCTGAGGAACTCAGAAACCGCAATTACATCACCGATGGGGACTACCGCCAGGCATTGCAGCAGTGGATCAACGGTTTATGGGAGCAGCAGGATAATACCCTCAGCCGGCCATCGGCAGGAGAGCAAACATGAGTCAGGAAACCTTGTTCAACGTGGTTTTCCAGGGTAAGTTGGCCCCGGGGGTTGATCGCGAGACGGCCATGGCCAATTTTGCCCGTGCTTTCAAGCTGCCTGAGGCCAAGGCAGAAACCCTGTTCGATGGTCAACGGCGGACGATCAAGAAGGACCTGACCCGGGAAAAAGCCACGCTATTCCGCCAGCGCTTGAAAGAACTGGGCGTGCGTGTGGCACTGGTCAAGGTGGATAACGAGGCCGAAAGCGGTCACAAATTTACCCTCTCTCCTCCGGGTGTGGTGTTGTCACCGGAAGTTTACCGTCCGCCAGTGCACATTGACACCTCCGGGCTGGCCGTTAGTGATGACACCGGGCCACTGGTGGATAAACCAGCGGTGCCCGAGCCGGAGATTCCCGTTGATAATTTGCAGGTACTTGCTGAGTATGAAGCCCTTGAGCCACGTCAGCCGGTGGCTGCGCCGGAACTCAACTTGTCGTCATTGAGTGTGGATGAGCCGGGTGTGGTAATCGTGACCGAACAGCCGCCAGAACCCCCTGCCATTGATGTTTCGGCCTTGCAGCTGGATGAAAAAGGCGTGCTGATTGTGGCGGCAGAACCCGTCCCGGAGCCGGATATTCCCACCGATCACCTGCGTCTGCAGGACGACTAACTCGGCATCAGAGTATGAAGCTGTGTTAATAATAATCTCTATTTTTTCAACCCGCGAAACAACAACACGACGGCGGCCAGCCCCATGACCCAGACAGCTGCGGGGATTCCCTGCCAGTGTGGCGCTTTGTCCGGTGCCAGGGCATACAGCACGGTGGCGGCCACTGCCAGCAGGCCACCGGCGAGGGTAAAACGGCTTTTGCGCTGCCCCTGAATGCGGATGGCCTGTTGCTGGTGCTGGTTGTGCTGTTGCTGGCGCTGGTGGCTGAGAAAATCGTGTAGCAGATCGGGCATTTCCGTGGCTTTTTCCAGCCAGGCCGGCAAGCGTTCTTTCAATCGCCTGCGTGCCCCTTCTAGGCCGTATTGATAGCGCATGATGGAGGCCAGTACCGGTTTGGAGGTTTCCCATACGTCCAACTGCGGGTACAGCTGCCGGCCCAGTCCTTCCACATTGAGCAGGGTTTTTTGCAACAGAATAAATTCCGGCTGCACTATCAGGTTGAAGCGGCGCGCCATCTGAAAGGTCTTGAGCATCACCTCGCCAAAGGAAATCTCGCTGATGGGACGGGCAAAATACGGTTCGCACACGGTGCGGATGGCCGATTCCAGTTCGTCCAGCCGGGTGTCGGCAGGCACCCAGCCGGCTTCAATATGCAGCTGGGCAATGCGGTGGTAGTCCTGATCAAAAAAAGCCGCGAAATTGTTTGCCAGGTAGCGCTTGTGTTCACGTGGCAGGGAGCCGCAAATGCCAAAGTCGAGAATGATGTAGCGGGGATCGTCCGGGTTTTCCGGGTCCACAAAAATGTTCCCCGGGTGCATATCGGCGTGGAAGAAGTTGTCCCGGAAAACTTGCGTGTAAAACAGTCTGATGCCCTTTTCGGCCAGTTTTTTCCGGTCAATGCCGGCGGCATCCAGCTGCGCGAACTGGCGGATGGGAATGGCGTGAATGCGCTCCATCACCATCACTTTTTCCTTGCAGTAATCCCAGTGCACGCGCGGAATGTACA
>JALWKC010000282.1 GCA_026996795.1 Lysobacterales bacterium
ATAATGGTGATCTGTGGCATGGCACACTCCGTTGAAAGGACTTCCCCTTAGGAAGCTCTGATTGAATCTGGCGCGAGCAGATTGTCGTGAAAAATTGTTCAGTTCAAGGCGCAAACCGCACGTAATAGCAAGGCTATTGCGAAGGTTTGCAACACAGAAATGGACAATTTTACGCCGCAAAATGCCGGGTCACGATTCAATCAGAACTTCCCTTACAACATGGGCGCGGTCTGCCAGCTTTCAAGTCCTAGTGCAGGGCTTTAAGTTTGTCGTGTTGCGGGAAGGTGGTTTGGGCTTCTTTTAACAAGGCAGCTGCCTCCTGCAACTGCCCGCGGGCCTTGAGGGTTTGAATCAGGTGCAGGTAGATTTCCGGGTCGTTACCGCTGAGTTTCAGGGCCTTGCGCAGCAGTTTCTCGGCTTCTTCGTACTGGCCCAGGCGGTATTTCAGCCAGCCCATGGAATCGATAATGGCCGGGTTGTCCGGTTCCAGTTGCAAGGCTTTTTGCAGGTAAGTGGCCGCTTCGCTGAGCTTGATGTTGTGGTCGGCCAGGGAATAGCCCAGAGCATTCAGGGCGGTGGCGTTGTCCGGATCCAGGGCAATAATGGCCTGCAGGTCGTTTTCCATCGCCGCCAGGTCGCCATGCCGTTCGTGCAGCAAGCCGCGCGCGTACAACAAATCGACATTTTCCGGCTGATAGCGCAAGGCCTGATTGAGCACGGCAAAGGCCTCCTCGCCGCGCTTGGCGTTGTTGAGCACAGTGGCACGGTAAATGGCCGCCTGGGTGGCGGTGTCGCGGTCGTTATTTTCCAGTCGCCGCAGGATTTCCAGCGCGCGTTGTTCATCCCCTTGCTGCTCCAGCAAGGTGGCCATGCGGAAACGCGCCTGCACGTAATGGTCGCCGCCACGTACCTTTTCATAAGCCGCCAGCGCATCGGCGTTTTGTTCCAGCAACCAGGCCGCTTCACCTTGCAGATACCATAGTTTGTCTTTTTGTTCGGCGGACAGCTTCGGGTCCATGGGTTGCGCCTTGAGCTGCGTAAAAAACTGTTTGGCTCGCGCCTTGTCCTTGCCTTGCAGGGCCAGCAGTAAACGCTTGAAAATGATTTCACGGTTCTGCGGCAGTGTGGCGTAAATGGCTTCGGCCGCCTGCAGTTGGCCTTGTTGGCGCAAGACGTTGGCCAGCGCTTCGGCATAATCCGGGTTGCCAGGGTAGTGCTCGCTCAGCCACTGGTATTCGGCCTGTGCTTGCAGGGTGTTCTTGTTCAGTTCCAGCAATCGCGCGTGCCAGAAGCGAGTTTTGGGGTTGTTGCTATCCAGGGCCACGGCGCGTTCGGCCAGTTGCAGGCCGGTTTCGTTGTCGCCCATGGCGGCGGCCAGCTGGCTGAGAATGAGCGGAATTTCCGCGCTGCGGGTTTTTTCGCTGGCGCTGTGCAGTTTTTTTAGCCAGGCTTCGGCCCTCTCGCGCGGTAAGCCCGCCACCACCTGGGCGATGGCCTGCCAGCGTTTCGGGTCCTCACCGGCGGCTTCCAGCATGCTGTCGAGAATGTCTTCGGTGTGCTTGGCATCGCCGGCCTTGAGCCTGGTGCTGGCCAGGCTTTGCAGCATGGCCCATTCGACTTGCTTGTCGGGTTTGATTTCCTTTCCATCGGCCGTGCTGATTTTCAGCTTCACGCCTTTTTTGGGCGGGGTCAGGTCAGCACCGGCTTTTTTGGGCTGGCTTTGACAGCCGCCGAGTAACGACAGGGCCAGAATGGCCGAGAGAATGGACAACAAGGAAGCGTGTTTTTTTGCCATGCGTGTGGGATCCCGCAAACAGGTTTTGAAAAGGTCACCCGGCGATGAGGGCGTCGCGTCCTCAGCCGGCAGGTTAATCAATAGACCGGAAATCGCGGCAATTGTTTCGCCAGACTGGTCACTTTGAGGAGTGAACTTACGGTGAATCCTGGCCCAGCAAGTCTGCCTGGTGCTTCTGCATCAGCGGCTCGATCACTACATCGAGCTGGCCTTGCAGGATTTCCGGCAATTTATACAGTGTCAGGTTTATGCGGTGGTCTGTCAAGCGACCCTGCGGGTAGTTGTAGGTGCGGATGCGTTGTGAGCGGTCGCCGCTGCCCACCTGCAGTTTGCGGCTTTCGCTCTGTTCGGCGTGAATCCGCTGCTGTTCGGCCTCCAGCAGACGCGAGCGCAACAGGTTCAGCGCCTTGGCCTTGTTCTTGTGTTGGGAGCGTTCGTCCTGACATTCCACCACCACGCCGGTGGGCAGGTGGGTGATGCGGATGGCCGAGTCGGTGGTGTTGACGTGCTGGCCACCGGCGCCGGAGGAGCGGAAGGTGTCAATGCGCAAGTCGGCCGGGTTGATGTCGTACTCGGTCACGTCATCGATTTCCGGCAGCACTGCCACGGTGCAGGCCGAGGTGTGGACACGGCCCTGGGATTCGGTGGCCGGCACGCGTTGCACGCGATGGGTGCCGGATTCAAACTTGAGGCGGGCATAGGCGCCTGCGCCTTCAATGCGGCTGATGATTTCGCGGTAGCCGCCGTGCTCGCCTTCGTTGGCGCTGATGATTTCCACTTTCCAGCCCTTGCTGTCGGCATAGCGGCTGTACATGCGGAACAGGTCGCCGGCAAAGATGGCCGCTTCGTCGCCGCCGGTGCCAGCGCGGATTTCCAGAAACAGGTTGCGGTCATCGTTGGGGTCTTTGGGCAGCAACAGCAGTTGCAGTTCCTTTTCCAGTTGCTGCTGCCGCAGCCGGGCTTCTTTCAGGCTTTCTTCGGCCAGTTCCTTCATTTCCGGGTCGTGGCGCATTTCCTCGGCCTCGGCCACCTCCTGTTCGGCCTGGCAATGGCCGCTGTAGGCTTGCACCAGCGGTTCCAGCGCGGCGTATTCGCGCGACAGTTTCTGGTAGCGGTTCTGGTCGTTGATGACCTCCGGGTCACTCAGCAACATGGCCAGTTCTTCATGGCGTTCGCTGGCTTCCTGCAGTTTCTGGCGGATTTCCGGGTTCATGATTCGTCGCTGTCGGTTTGTGGTGCCTGATTTCCGCTGGTGGCCGGGTTTCCCACCGGGCGGGTTTCGCCGGCAGGTCGTGTCCCGGTCTGGTGATCTTCACAGTTCAGGTTCAGCAAGCGGCAAGCCGCAGCAATGGTGGCCGCATCGCCGTTTTCAGCCGCCTGGCGCAAGCCGCTGACCGGGGCGTGCAACAGCGTTTTGGTCAGGGTGTTGGCCAGGTAATCCAAGGCAATTTCGGGCTTTTCGCCCTTGCGCAACATTTTCTGGGCCTTGAGCAGGGCTTTCTGGCGCAGTTTGTCGCTGTCGTGCTGAAACTGCTGAATCAGTTGCAGGTGTTGCCGGGAACGCAGCCACTGGGAAAAGGCTTCGGCTTCCATGTCGATAATCACTCGCGCCTGCTCGGCGGCCTGTTCCCGACTTTTCAGGTTATTGCTGACGACTTTCTGCAGGTCATCCACGCCGTACAGAAACACGTCTTCCAGTTCGCTCACTGCCGGGTCTATGTCACGCGGTATGGCCAGGTCCAGCATCACCATGGGCTGATGTTTGCGGCGTTGCGTGGCGGTTTCCACTGCCGTTTTGTGGATCACCGGTTCGGGGCTGGCGGTGGCGGAAAAGACCAGATCAAACTCATGCAGGTGGGCGGGGAACAGATCAAAAGGCAGCACCCGGGCGTTCACCTGTTTGGCCAGCTGCTGGCTGCGGGCCTGTGTGCGGTTGGTGATGCACAGCTGGGCAAAGCCCTGCCGGGTCAGGTAACGCGTCACCAGTTGCGCGGTATCCCCGGCGCCCACCACCAGAATGGAGCGCCCTGTCAATTGGCCAAACACCTGCTTGGCCAGCATCACCGCGCTGTTGGCCACGCTCACCGGGTTGCGGCCGATGGCGGTTTTGCTGCGCACGCTCTTGGCCACATGAAAGGCGTTCTGGAACAACCGTTCCAGGTGTTTGTTGAGCGCCTTGTGCTGCCGCGCCAGATCGAATGCGGCCTTGACCTGGCCGAGTATTTGCGGTTCGCCCAGCACCAGCGAGTCCATGCCCGAGGCCACGGTGTAAAGGTGTCGCACGGCGTCGTCATCGCGTTTTTCGTAAAGAAACTGGCGGCTGTCGGGTAACGGCAAGTCGAATTTCTGGCACAAAAGTTCCAGGCCGGAGACCGCGTCGTGTTCCAGCCAGAAATAAAACTCGGTGCGGTTGCAGGTGCTGATAATGACGCACCCATCCACCGCCGGCTGTTGCAAACACCAGTGCAGCGCCTCGGGCAGTTGGTGCTCACCGATGGCCAGTTTTTCGCGCAGGGCCACCGATGCGGTTTTGTGATTGAGTCCTGCCAGAACGAGCGACATGAAGGGGTTTTCCGGTGTGGGGCTAAGAGTGGCTACTTGACCACGCGCAACGATGGCTTGCCTTTGCGGGGTTTTTTCGGGCCATCTTGCGGTGGTGGAGGTGTGTCGTTCTCTTCAAACATCATGCCCTGGCCGGAATCCCGCGAATAAATGGCCAGCACCGCACCCATGGGCACATACACCGGCGCGCTTTTACCGCCAAACCGGGCAGAAAAACCGATGCCTTCACTGTCCATGTGCAGCCCCTCGGTGGCTGTCCACGAAATATTCAGCACCACCTTGCCGTCGGATTCAATGCCCGGCGGAATGTCCACGCCCGGGTAGCTTGTGTTGACCAGAATCAGTGGCGTCTGGCCATTATCCTCAATCCACTCGTGCAGCGCCTTGAGGATATAGGGTTTGGATGAGGTCATGGGCGGGCGATCAGAAGTCAAAGCGCATGCCCCGTTCGGCAAAAGCCACGCTGCGGCGGAAAGCCATGTCGTTAAACATGTTATGACCGTATTGGCGGATGGGTTTGCTCATGTTGTCCCAGTCCAGGCCACGCTGCATCAATCGCCACAGAAACGGCACCAGCATGGTGTCGAGCACCGTCAGTTCGTTGCTGAGGAAATAGGGCGTGCCACGGAACAGTTCACTGGCGGCCTCGAGCTTCTCGGTCAGGGTGGCCAGCGCCGCCTGTTTTTCCTCATCGCTGCCACAGTCAATCTGCGGCAAGTGATCCAGCCAGTCCTTTTCCATGTGATAGGCCGCCACGCGCAGCTTCGCCCGCCCCACCGGGTCCGGTGGCATCAGTGGCGGGTGTGGGTAACGCTCGTCCAGGTAGTCGGTAATCACATTCAGGCCATACACGGCCAGGTCGCGGTCTACCAGCGTTGGCAGAGAGGCATAGGGGTTCACGTCAATCAGGTCTTCTGGCGGGTTGTTGGCGTCCACATTAACGATATCGACATTGATGTTCTTGATGGAAAGAATGTAGCGAATGCGGTCGCTTTCATAGGCGCCGGGTTCCGAAAATAAGGTGATAACGGATCTTCCCCTAACTGGTATTGTCACTGCTGACCTCCCTTGCTGTGGACGCACCGGTTTCACGCAGACAGACCCGATGCAAAAAACGCGGCCAGGGCGGCAGAGTACTTGGGAAGCGCTGATTGAATCTGGCGCGAACAAGTTGTCGTGAAAAATTGTTCAGTTCAAGGCGCAAGCCGCACGCAATAGCAAGCTATTGTGAAGGTTTGCAACACAGAAATGGACGATTTTACGCTGCAAGATGCCGTGTCACGATTCAATCAGCGCTTCCCTTGACAGCCGCCGCATTTTGGCTAAGCTACGAATTATACCATTTTCGCCTTGCCCTTGGCCAATCCGACCCACTTGACAGGGGCCGAACGGCCTGAATTGTCCCGCCCTGCAAACCGGCAGCGACCATCAAAATGGGAAAAGTGCCCGCCGGTGGACTTGTTACAATTCTCTTGGGTCCTGTAGCCCGGTACGGAAACACAGCCAGCGTGCCAGTGGCGCCGCTTGAAAGTTAAGCGTAGCAAGGTATAATCGGAGGTGCTGGCAGATGCCAATAGTCTTTAAAAATATACTATGTGTGAAACCGTCGTGAACTTTGCTGCGCGCCAGATTTTGTCAAACGCCCCTTGCAAGTGCTTGATTATAAAAGACTTTTTTGGCCCTAGCTGTCAGAACCATGCCCTCAAAACGAAGGGATTAAGACAATTCCTCGATCAGCACGTCAGCCATTTTCACAGTCAGAACCATGCCCTCAAAACGAAGGGATTAAGACTCATATTCACCTCGATTTTCCCCTTGCGAACCGTCAGAACCATGCCCTCAAAACGAAGGGATTAAGACCATCTTCCTTTAATTACGTCTTTTGCGTAAAAGTGTTGGTTCTGAAATGTTTTCCCAGGGAAGGCGGAGCCAATAAGTAGCACACACTAAAAAACCCCGCGCTGGCGGGGTTTTTTGCGGGTTAAAAAGCTGGCGCGGGTTTAGTGCACGTCTTTGAAGTATTCGCGTTTCAGCAGGTAGGCCAGGAAGGTGAATACCACCAGGAACAGCAAGACCCACGGGGCCAGGCGCGTGCGGATCAGTTGCGCCGGTTCACCCACGTAGTCCAGGAAATTGACGATGTCGCGTACGGTACGTTTGTATTCTTCCTCGCTCATTACGCCTTCGCGAATCTTTTTGAAGTGAGTCAATTCGCGGGTTTCGATGCCGTGGTCGTCGGTGTGGGTTTCAAATTCGGCCACCTTGATGCCTTCCAGGCGCCACAGGACGTGGGGCATGGAGGCGTTGGGGAATACCTTGTTGTTCCAGCCGATGGGACGATCCAGGTCAGCGTAGAAACCCAGCAGGTAGTTGTACAGCCAGTCGACGCCGCGGGCCTTGGCCACCACGGTCAGGTCCGGTGGCGCCTTGCCAAAGAATTTTTCGCCTTGCTCCGGCGTCATGGCCGTTTGCATCAGGTCGGTGACCTTGGCGCCGGTAAAAATCAGTGCCTGTTTGACCTCTTCGTCGGTCAGCCCAAGGTCTTTGCCGGTGCGGTTGTACCGCTGGTACTGCAGGGAATGGCAGCCACTGCAGTAAGTCATGAAGTATTTGGCGCCATTGATGAGCGAGGCCTTGGAACGGATGTTGGTGTTGGCCGGTTCCAGTTCCGCGCCGCCGCTGTTGGCTTGCGCCGTGAGGCTGGTCAATGCCAGCAAGGCAATCAGTGCTAACTTTTTCATTAGTGTGTCAACCTCTCTGGAATCGGTTCGTAGTAATGGTGCTTGGCCTCGTAGCGGCTGTAGAAATACAGGAAGACGAAGTAGCCGAAGTACAGCACGGTAAAGATCTGAGCCATGAGCTTCTGGGTGGCGCTGCCTGATTGCAGCCCCAGGTAGCCCAGGCCCACAAAGGAGATAACGAAGATTGCTAGCGCCACCTTGTAAGGCCATTTGCGGTAGCGGATGGAGCGTACCGGGCTGACGTCGATCCACGGCAGCAGGAACAGCACGATGATGGCACTGAACATGACCACCGCGCCCCACAGCGGGTCGGGAATGGCGCGCAACATGGCGTAGAACGGCGTGAAGTACCACACCGGCTTAATGTGCTCAGGCGTCACCATGGGGTTGGCCGGCACGTAGTTGTCGTGCTCCAGGAACAGGCCGCCCAGGTCGGGTTTGAGCAGAATAATGCCCATGAAAATAATCAGGAAGAAACCCACACCAAAGATGTCCTTGACGGTGTAGTAGGGGTGGAACGGAATGCCGTCCAGCGGCTTGCCGTTTTCGTCCTTGTGTTTCTTGATGTCGATGCCGTCGGGGTTGTTGGAACCCACCTGATGCAGTGCCGCCAGGTGCAGGATGACCAGAAACACGAGAATGAAGGGCACCAGCACCACGTGCAGGGCAAAGAAGCGGTTGAGGGTGGCGTCGGAAATCAGGTAGTCGCCCCGCACCCATTCAACAATCTGTTCGCCATAGCCTGGTATTACGCCAAACAAGGAGGTAATAACCTTGGCGCCCCAGTAGGACATGTTGCCCCAGGGCAGCACGTACCCCAGGAAGGCTTCGGCCATCAGAGCCACGTAGATAAACATACCGATGACCCACACCAGTTCGCGGGGTTTCTTGTACGAGCCATACAGGAAAGCGCGAAACATGTGCAAGTAAACCACCACGAAGAACATGGAGGCGCCGGTGGTGTGCAGGTAACGGATCAGCCAGCCCCACGGCACGTCACGCATGATGTATTCGATCAGACCGAAGGCCTGTTTGGCATCGGGTTTGTAATGCATGGCCAGCCAGATACCGGTCAGGATCTGGTTTACCAGCATCAGCAGAGCCAGGGAGCCGAAGAAGTACCAAAAGTTAAAGTTTTTCGGCGCGTAATATTGGGCCAGGTGCTTGTTCCAGAATTCGGTCACGGGCAGGCGCTCATCCATCCAGTCCAGGAAGCGCCCGGCAACGTTTTTGCTTGCGGCTTTACCCATTATGCTTCTCCTTCAGCCAGTTGGCCGATGATGACTTTGGATTCGCCCACGAATGTGTACGGGGGAACCACCAGGTTAGTGCCGGCCGGCGAGCCTTTGAAAACACGCCCGGCCACATCAAAACGCGAGTTGTGGCAAGGGCAGTAGAACCCGCCTTTCCACTGGTCATCAAACGGTTGTGGCACCATTTCCGGAATGTATTTGGGCGAGCAGCCCAGGTGCGTGCAAATGCCCACGCCAATCCAGTATTGGGGTTTCAGCGAGCGGTGGATGTTCTTGGCAAACGGCGGTTGAATGCTGTTTCCGCTCAGGGGATCCTTCAGGCGCGGGTTCAGTTCAGGCAGCACCGCCAATTGTTCCGGTGCGCGGTGAACGATGAAAATGGGCTGGCCACGCCAGTTAACCTGAAGCATCTGGCCGGGTTCCAGCTTGGAAAAATCGGCTTCCACCGGCCCGCCGGCGGCTTTGGCGCGTTCGCTGGGCAACCAGGATTTGATAAATGGGACCGCCGCAAAGCCCACGCCGATGGTGCCCACCACGGAGGTGGCGATCAGCAGGTTACGTCGGCTGGCATTGACTTTTTCAGTCATGGTACTTCCCCTGAAGTGATGGTTGGGATCTGGGTAGCGATGATTGTGGTGCGGGCATGGCGTAACCAGCGGCAACGGATAAGCCTGCCAGAGACACAATTGGCCCTTAAGGCGTTAATTTTACTAAACATTTCGCCCTGACCACAAC
>JALWKC010000283.1 GCA_026996795.1 Lysobacterales bacterium
GAAATCCAGTTTCCGATCATTGCCGATCTGGACATGAAGGTGGCGCATAGCTACGGCATGATCATGCCTGGTGCCAGTGACACCTCTGCGGTTCGTGCGACCTTTATCATTGACCCCAAAGGGGTTCTGCGCGCCATGGTTTACTACCCCATGAGCAATGGCCGTTCCATCGACGAAATCTATCGCCTGGTGGTGGCCTTGCAGACATCCGACGCCGAAGGCGTGGCTACCCCTGAAGGATGGCAACCCGGTGATGACGTCATCGTGCCGCCGCCTGCTACCGTGGAAGAAGCGCGCGAGCGTCTGGAAGCCGGTTACCAGTGTGTGGACTGGTACTTTTGTAAGAAGCCGCTGTCCAAGTAAGGCGACACATATCCTGCCTTATAGCCCGTTTTCCGGGTTAAAAGAAGCCCCGCGCTCGGAAGAGCTCGGGGCTTTTTTATGGACACCTTTTTATTCCACTGAACTGGCCACTAATACCGCCGCTGTTCAGCTTTCGGGTTTGTCATTTCGAGATGAAGCTTCATCACTTTTTTGGGCTACCGGTTTGGCCACGGGCAAAGTGTCTGGAACCGGAGCCGGTGGCGGCAGGGCAGGGGAGTCACTTTTGGGTGATTTAGTTGCTGGCTTTTCGGGGTTCGCCGCAGTCGCCTGCTGGTCCGCGCTTGTTGGCTTCGATTTGGCCTGGCTCCCACCTTGGTTTTTATCTGCCGCGGCTTTTTCGGCATCGGTCAAGGTGTGCACTTTGGCTTTGGGGTATGTCTTGTAGCCGGCCTGGCCTTTCTGCGGCCTGGGGCGTTGTTGACGCTGATTCTGAACTTGTGCCTGTTTTTCAACGGGACTTTTGTCGCCAGCCGACGAGGCTGCTGGTGCTTTACTCGGTGCGTCTTTTGATGCCGTTTCGTTTTTTACGGAAGTGGCACGCTTCTCAGCGGATTCTGAACGGACCTTGTCCTGGTTATTACCAGAGTCGGCACGCTGTGGTTGCCGTGTTTCCGTGGCTTTCTTGCTGATTTGTGGGCCGGCAGCGCCTTTCTTGGCCGCGTATTCAGCCACACTGCCCAAGGGCCGCTCCAGGATGGATTTGCTGATTGGCGGCTCAGGGTTTTTTTCAGACGATTGCGTCCCGCTGTTTCTGCTGTCAGTGGCCTGGTTGTCTTTGGCGACTGTTGTACCCGTGGTTGTGCCGCTGCGGTTGTCCGCTCGCCTGTTGGCCTGCTGTTGGGCCGGCGAGGCGTTTTTTGCGGCTGAAACACCTGCATTTCCGTCACTTTGGCGGGTGTTCTGCGGCACTGCGTTGGCTTTTTTACTTGCCTCTTGGCTGGAAGAATTGCCGTTGGCTTTGCTTGAAGACGCCGGGGGTGTCGTTGGCGCTTTTTGCGGATGACCTGCATTGATGGCTGCGTTGTTTTGGCGAGTTTCTTCGTGGCCATCATCCCGGGGGCGTTGCGACGCGGGTTTGCCTTGACCACCTTTGTTCTGGGCTTGTTGTGAACGCTGGTTCTGGCTGCGGTTTTTGTTTTGATCCGGACCAGCAGTCGAGGCCGCAGAAGCTGGCTTCTGATTCCCGCGTTGATTCTGGTTTTGTGCCTGATTCCCTGCTGTCTGTTGGGCGGGATTGCGTGGTTTCCGGCCGCGGCCACCACGGCTGCGTCGACTCCGGGTTTGAGCGCGGCTTTTTCCCTGCGGTTGATCACCCGATTTTCCGGATTTGTTGGCCCCACGTCCGCCGGTGGATGATCGCCCCCGGTTTGCGGTGTTTTTGCCGCGCGTGGTGCTGGCAGGCTTGCGGCCACGTTGGGGCGTGTGTTGCTGCTTGCGTGGTTCGGTTTTTTTCTCTTCACCGGCGAACAGTTGTTTGAACCACTCGATCAGGCGCTCCAGCAGGCCTTTTTTCTGACGTTGGGGCACTTGCTGTTTGGGGATAACCATGCCAACCACGGCTTTTTCACTCTTGACTGGTGCTTGGGTCTGGCTCTGGCTGTGATCCAGATCAGTGGCACTTTCCACCAGCTTGACGGCTTGGCTTTGCAGGTTTTCTGCTGGTTGGCCGCGATAACGCTGGATTTCAAAATGCGGGGTTTCCAGGTTCTCGTTGGCAATCACCAGGATGGAAACTTTATGTTGAGCCTCAATGCGGTGCAGTTCATCGCGCTTGTCATTAAGCAGAAAGTTAGCCACCGGTGTTGGTACCTGAACCACGATGCGTCCGGTGTCTTTTTTCAGTGCTTCCTCTTCCAGCAGGCGCATGATGGAAACCGACAGCGATTCGATGCTGCGAATGGTGCCGTGACCGGTGCAGCGTGGGCAAATAATCTGACTGGATTCGTTAATCGAAGAACGCAGGCGTTGACGGGACATTTCCAGCAGGCCAAACCGTGAAATGCGTCCAATCTGAACCCTCGCCCGGTCCGCTTCTGTGGCTTCCCGAAGGCATTGTTCCACCTTGCGCTGATTTTTGTGGTCGTACATGTCAATGAAGTCGATCACAATCAGGCCGCCCAGATCGCGAATTCGCAACTGGCGCGCAATTTCTTCCGCGGCTTCGAGGTTGGTGTGCAGGGCCGTGGCTTCAATATCACCGCCTTTGGTGGATTTGGCCGAGTTGATGTCAATGCTGAGCAGGGCTTCGGTCTGGTCGATGACCAGAGAACCACCGGAAGGCAGGCGCACTTCCCGCTGAAAAGCCGCCTGGATCTGGCTTTCAATCTGATAACGGGAAAACAAGGGAATGCTGTCGTTGTAATACGTCAGTTTTTTCAGGTTATGCGGCATGACCTGCTGCATGAATTCACGCGCTTTTTCATAGACTTCGCGGTTGTCGATGAGGATCTCGCCCACGTCCGGGCGCAGGTAATCGCGCAGGGCGCGGATAAACAGGTCGCTTTCCTGATAGATAAAGAACGGCGCGTTTTTCTGATCGGCCACGGTCTTGATGGCATTCCAGACCTGCAGCAGGTAGTTGAGGTCCCATTCCAGCTCTTCGGTGCTGCGACCGATGCCTGCGGTGCGGATGATGACGCCGGCATCGCTGGGGACATTCATTTCTTTCAGCGCTTTTTTCAGTGCTTCGCGTTCTTCGCCCTCGATGCGTCGTGAAATCCCGCCGGAGCGCGGGTTTTCAGGCATCAGTACGAGGTAGCGCCCGGCCAGGCTGATGAAAGTGCTCAGGGCTGCGCCTTTTCGGCCACGTTCTTCCTTTTGCACCTGAATGATGACTTCTGTGCCTTCCTTGATGGCCTGGGTGATGGACGTTTGGTCCTTGCTTTTCTTTGCTGCGTCCGTGTAGTAGTTGCGGCTGATTTCCTTGAAGGGCAGAAAACCGTGTCTTTCGGCACCGTAATCCACAAAAGCGGCCTCGAGGCTGGGTTCTACGCGGGTGATGCGGCCTTTATAGATGTTGCCTTTCTTGCGTTCGTGGCCCGGGATGTCGATGTCGAGGTTGTAAAGCTTTTGGCCATCGGCAATGGCCACACGCATTTCTTCGGGTTGGGTGGCGTTGATCAGTATTCTTTTCATGCACGTGTTGTCCTGTGGTGGCAGGACTGACGCGACGCCTGGGTAGGGCGCTGAAACCGGCAGGGGGAACAGGTAAGAACAATCCGTGTGTAAAAACGCTGTGGCGGCTTGGGCCGTCACAGGAGGGTCTGGCAATCTTTCTGGCCCTTGCGGGTCAGCTGTCATGCAACACCATGTGCAGTTAATGTCTGCAAGCACGGACTGCGTTCGGGACAACAGTGGAAAAACGCCTGGGGCAATGCGCAAGGCAGCACCAGATGGGGTTTTGCGATTAGCACCTGGGCCAGTCGCGGCTTTCCTTGAGTGTATTGTCCTTAGTTTTTGCCTTTAGACCCGGTTATCTTGTGTCCAGGTCGGTAATTCTGTTCCACGTGCTGATTTCACGGTCAGCCTGGGTTGTTTCCATGCAAACAGTCAGGTGGTGGCTTCTTTCCATCGACCAGAAGCACGTCCTGTGCACTTTCCACAGCCTGCGCTTGTTTGCTGCTTAAGCCCGGGGGCTTGATGCGATTCCACGCGCTCAGGTGGCGTGGATACGATATTCGTTTACTTGTGTGTGCCGGTGATTGGCTCTTCGTGGGTTGCCGGCATACCGGTCAAACCGGACACACAGGCGCTAATACTATCATTAAACGCCTGTGTTTTGTAGGTTTTCCCCACCTCAACAGGCGTGAGTTACTCCCGGGATCCATGTCCGGTCAGCAATTAAGGCTTCGTGGGTAATTATAAAAAATTCAGCTGCCAGACCAGGCGCTGGTGGGTACAATAAAAACAGAAAACAGTGAGGGGCCGAGTATGGACCGCGAAGAAGAAAAGAAACTCATCCGACGAATTCTGATTATCATTGAGCAGGTTGGCCTGTTGACCATTCTGATCGCTACGCTGGTGGCTATAGGTCAGGAAGTTTTTTTGATGGTGGAAAAACGGCACGTGCATTTGAGTGATCTGTTGCTGTTGTTTATTTACCTGGAAGTAGTGACCATGATCGGCATTTACTACACCAGCAACCGTTTGCCGGTTCGCTATCCCTTGTACATTGCCATTGTGGCCTTGGCACGGTACATCATTCTGGATGCCAAGGAGTTGGTTCCCTGGGGTGTGCTGGCGCTGGGTGTGACTATTCTTATCCTGACCATCAGCGTGTTTCTGGTGCGTATCGGTCACACACGCTTTCCGTATGATGATGGTTCCTGAAAAAGGGCTTTCTGAAACTCTCAAACATCGCTATGGCTCTCGACAGTAGAAAATCATGATTGACCCCAAAACAACATCCACGGGAACGCCTGGAAAAATTCACTTTATTGGTGGCGGCAACATGGCCTCAAGCTTGATTGGCGGTTTGCTTAAGCAGGGCTTCTCCCCGGAAAACCTCAGTGCCAGCGACCCTAATCCACAGGTGCGTGAAACCCTGCAAACCAGTCATGGCGTTCCGGCACTTGAAAGCAACACACAAGGCAGTCAGGGCGCCGATCTGGTGGTGTTGGCGGTCAAGCCCCAGCACATGCAAGCGGTGGTGTCCGAGCTGGCTGAAATGCTGCAACAAATGGATGCCCCGCCTGTGCTCTTGTCCATTGCGGCAGGCATCACCACTGACAGCATTCAGCGTTGGGCCAAAGTCAGGGTGCCGGTGGTGCGCAGTATGCCCAATACGCCGGCCTTGATTGGGCAGGGTGCCAGTGGTCTTTATGCCACCGATAACGTCAACCTGATGCAGCGTTCTTTGGCCGGAGGCGTTCTGGCGGCCGTTGGCAAGGTCTGGTGGCTGCCTGAGGAGAAAATGCTGGATGCGGTGACAGCGGTTTCCGGTAGCGGGCCAGCGTATTTTTTTCTGTTCATGGAGTCATTGCAAGCCGCCGGTATCGAACTGGGCTTGCCCGAAGACATCAGCCGAGGATTGGCCCTGCAAACCGCTGTAGGGGCGGCGGCACTGGCCGCTGAGAGTGTCGAGCCACTGACTGAGCTGCGCCGTCGCGTGACATCGCCTGGGGGTACCACAGAAGCTGCAATTAATCATATGGTGGGGGCGGGCATTCCCCGGCACATCAAGGCCGCGGTAAAAGCCGCCAGTTTACGTGCTGAGGAATTATCAAAGGAGTTTGGCTGAGGGCGAGTTGCTGACGATTGGGTCAACCAAGGCTGTCAGACAGAACGAACCCTCCTGGGCGAGCTCAAGGCCAGTGAGTCGACAAATTCATGCAGTGCCGTCAGAATGGCTGCAGCCCGCGGTGGCAGGCCGTGTTGCTGCCAGTGTTTTCGCTGTTTCGCCATGGCCTGAATAAATTTGCTGATTTCCTGTTCGCCGGGCGGCTCACCACCAAGATTGTCCACACTGACACAAAAGCCAATGCCCAGGGCCCGACAAAAAATCTGTTCCAGGGCCTGGGGCTTGATTTCCACCCTGAAAAAAGCCTTTTGTTGATCGGGAGTGCGGCCATCCGGCGCGTACCAGTAGCCGTAATCATCCAGGCGCCTGCGTTCTCGCCCTGCAATACACCAGTGGGCCAGCTCGTGCAGGGCACTGCGCACGTAGTCCTGTCGAAACTCAATCTGTGCTGGCGTTTGGCTGATAACACCGCTCCGGTTTTTTTCCAGGCGGGCTGCGCGGTAGTAAGGTTCCTGCGCCCCGCCTAACAATAGGGTATTGTATTGAGAAAGCACTTTGTCATTCAGGTACCGGACCAGCCCTGGAAGGTGTGTAGTGGTGTCAAAAGCCGTCATTTCTGCAGTCATGTCAATGAACGAAGCCGTGTTAATTATTTTTTGTCGTTTGTCTTATAAGGGATTGTGCTCAGTCAGACCACAATTGTAGAAACCCGTCTGAATCGAAGGGCATATCAATGCCCCTGAATCAGGATGGCATTTTAACAAAATGACCGTTTGCCCGACTGAATACGCCGCTCGTGCTTTCCGCTGGATGCAAGGCTTGCGTTGACGGCAATGAAAAAGATAATGGAATGACATGACTGTTTCTGCATCAAAACCATGAAAAAACAAAACGGCTTCTCTCTGATAGAACTGATCATCACTTTGGTGATTGGGGCCATCTTGCTTTCCTGGGGCGTGCCTGCCTACCGCGACTTTGTCCGGCGACAGCAGGCGGTCTCCCTGGCCAATGATTTCCTCGGGGAGCTGAATCTGGCCCGATCTTCGGCCATCGACCGTGGAGTGCTGGTGCGGTTTGCGCCAGTGGATGTCAGCGACTGGTCCAAAGGCATAACGATCATCACCGATGTCAATGGCAATGGCATCAAGGACCCAGGCGATGCAGTACTGCGACGCACCAACGGCATACCAGAAGCCTTTGACCTGACGGCAGACTACACTAACGAGGTGGTTTATAACCCGCTTGGTCAAGCCGTTGCCCGCAACACCTTCAACATTATCCTGCAGCCGGAAAACGTGCAATACAAGAAAATCGAAGTCCAACCTTCAGGAAATACGGTGGTGACAAGCCCATGAAGACCAACTCAAAACCGTTCTCCTTACATCAGCGACAGGCAGGTTTTACCCTGCTTGAAGTGTTGATTGCCATTTTTGTGTTTTCGATTGGCTTGCTGGGTGTTGCCAGCATGATGTCAGTCGCTATCCGCAATAATCACAACGGTTATCTGCGCACGCAGGCCAACTTTCTGATCAACTCCATGATTGATCGCATGCATGTTAATCAGGTTGGGCTGTGGGCGAACAACTATGACGGTATTGTCGCATCAGGTGGCCCGATGCCTGTAGGGGGACTTGGTTGTGACAGCCTGTCGAGCACCTGTGACGCCAGCCAACTGGCAGCGCGAGATGCTGCAGCCTGGTCAGTTAGCATCGGTCAGCTATTACCGCCAGGCGCCCGGGGTAAGATTCAGTGCAATACGCCACCCATGCCTTTTTTGATTACAGCAGGCAATAACTGGGTACCCGTGCCTTCCTACACGGGCACGTGTACTGTGACCATTGCCTGGAATGAAAACAATGAACAGGGCTCTCAGGCACAAACGGCAACTTTGACGGTGACTCCATGACAAAGACTAAACAAACAACAGTGGCCGTTACAGCGCACACATTCAAAAGCAGCAAAAGCAACAACCATCAGGAAAAAGGCTTTACGCTGGTTGAACTAATGATAGCCATCCTGATTGGCGTGGTATTGCTTATTGGCATACTCAATCTTTTCAGCAATGCGTCAAAAATGAATCGTGTCCAGAATGGCCTGGCACGACTGCAGGAAAATGGCCGCTTTGCCATGTTAATGATCAAAAATGATGTCTCGCTGACTGGCAACCAGTATTGCGCCAATATTTCTGTGAAAGACCCCTACGTCAAATACGACCCGGTCACCTTTGATCCTGCCCAGGGCGCCGGGTATCGCCCACGCGCACTGGAAGTTTGGTCTGACACGCTGACCGGAGGCCTGCCTGACAAGACGCAGGTTTCCACCAACGCCCCGGTTCCAGGAGGCGCTGACAACCCTTATCCACTGGATCCTGGCTACTTTATTCGTGGTCACGAGTGCAGCAGTGGTAGCTGTGTCCCTGCGATTGGCTCGCCGGGAACAGACATGACCAATGGCGGATCCTCACCAGTGCCAGCAGTGGGTACCAGCGCCGGCAGTCGGCTGGCCAATACTGATGTTCTTACGGTGCGATATTTTGTCAAGGGATTGCGGATGTCCGGTGATGGCAGCGTCACCGGAAACACTAGTTCCCTATTAGTCATTCCAGACACGGCCATTCCGTTTGCTACGGGCGATTTTGCCATTGTTACCAACTGCTTGAATGCTTCTGTGATGCCGGTTGAAGACGCCTCTGGCCTCAAAATTTTCGTCACAGGATCTGCAGGTAAATTATTTTCAGACGCCAATGACAGCCGCGTCTATAACATGAACAATCCCGCCAGTTTCCGCACCGTGAGTTATTACGTGGGGTTGAAATCAGACCCAAATGACCCATCCCGCCTGATTCCCGGGCTTTACCGTTCCGTGAATGGTAACAGTGAAGAAATTGTGGAAGGGGTGGACGCACTGGACATTCTCTATGGCGTACAAAAAATGGATGGCACCACGGCTTACCTGACAGCCGATCAAATCGATTCAGCCGGTACTGCCAATTGCACGGCCGCTCCGGACTTCAAAAGAAACGGCATCACCGCCACCAATGGGCCGGGTTGCCTGTGGCGCTCTGTGTTTGCCGTGGAGATACACGCACTGTTGAACACAGTGAATCCGGTGGCACTGGATTCTGACAATACAGCCGAACTCAACTTTCAGTATTCGGGCAACCCGGCGTGGAGCACTCCAGGCGATCTGCCTCTGGGCGCAGCCGGAGGTAACATGTACCGCCGCGAATTCACCATGACCGTGCCCATCCCCAACTACAGTTTGTGAGAGCCCTCATGAAAACACTCGAAAAAAATCAGCGACTACCAGCCCGTCAAAAAGGGGCTGCCCTTGTGATCGGTCTCCTGATATTACTGGTGATTACCATCATGAGCGTAACCGCCATGAAGACAACCCTTTTGCAAGAAAAAATGGC
>JALWKC010000284.1 GCA_026996795.1 Lysobacterales bacterium
ACCTTTGCTGGCTTTGCGCCTGCAGACAATCCTCGCCTGGTGGTGGTGGTCAGCGTGAATGATCCGGCCGGCGATGAATTTGGTGGGGGGCAGGTGGCCGCGCCGGTATTTGCTGAAATCATGCAGATCGCCTTACGCATCATGAATGTGGCACCGGATGTGTTGCCGCAAGAAGACACCAATGGAGTGGCCAGTAGCGACCACAAGACCCAAAAACAGGCCGTGGTGACGGCTTCGGGAATGACTCCATGAATCAGAAAAAGTCAAACAAAAGGCAAAGCCGTGAAAACCGATAATGCCAAACACAGCCTGAATCAGGTGCTGACCTGGTTGGGCTTACCGCCACTGGCTGAAGACCGGCCGGTGAGCGGTTTGTGCCTGGACACACGCCGGCTGCGCACCGGTGATGTGTTTCTGGCCATGTCCGGTCACCAGATTCACGGTTTCGACTTTGCCTATCAGGCCCAACGCGCCGGGGCGGTGGCCATTTTGACCGAAACGCCGCGCGCAGACCGGGCCAAGCCCAAATCCCGCCGTGAGCCGCTGGACATCCCGGTAATTGAAGTGGATGACTTGTCGGCCCGGTTGGGCCACCTGGCCGCGGCCTGGCATGGGGATCCCTCACAGCAAATGGCCGTGACCGCCGTCACCGGCACCAATGGCAAAACCTCCGTGGCCTGGTTGCTGTTACAGGCCTGGGCCGCCCTGGGCCAGCGCGCTGCCTACATTGGCACACTGGGGCAGGGCGACTTGCACGGTTTGACACCACTGAAAAATACCACGCCCTCGGCGCTGGAAATGCAGGCCTTGCTGGCGGATTTCCGCGACCGTGGCTGCCAGCGGGTGAGCGTGGAAGTGTCTTCCCATGCCCTCAGCCAGGGGCGGGACAAAGGCCTGCGGTTGAAAAACGCCATTTTCACCAACCTCAGCCGTGACCACCTGGATTACCACAACACCATGGCCGAGTACCAGCAGGCCAAAGCGCGTCTGTTTGCGCATCAGGAACTGGAAAACGCCATCATCAACCAGGACGACCCGGCTGGCCGCGACATCAGCCAGCAATTGCCTGCTGCAGTGCGGTTGTGGCCCTATGCCGCCAGTGGCCGCCTGGCCGATTCCGCACAGGCTCCCATGGCGGTGCTGGCAGAAAACGTGCGGCTGCATCCGGCCGGGCTGGATTTCACCCTCTGCCTGACGGACGAATCCGGTGGCGTGTGCCAGCAAGCGCCCATCAAGACGCGCCTGTTTGGTCACTTTAACGTGGATAACCTGCTGGCGGTGGCCGCTGCCCTGTTGGCCGAAGGAGAATCGTTTACGGACGTGGCGCGGGTCTTGCCGGGTTTGCAGCCGGTGCCCGGTCGCATGAATGTGGTGGATCACCGTCAGCATGGCCCCTTGATTGTGGTGGACTATGCCCACACGCCCGATGCTCTGGAGCAAGTGCTGAAAGCCCTCAAACAGCATAACGCGCGCAAGATCTGGTGCGTGTTCGGCTGTGGCGGCAACCGCGACAAGGGCAAGCGGCCACAAATGGGGCACATTGCCGAAAAACTGGCCGATGAAGTGATCCTCACAGACGACAACCCCCGCTTTGAAGACGGTAACGCCATTATCAACGACATCAAATTCGGCATGCTGAGTCAGCCACGAGTGATCCGCAATCGGCAAAAAGCCATCGAGCACGTGATCCACAATGCCAGCCCGTCCGACCTGATTCTGATTGCCGGCAAAGGCCACGAAGCGTGGCAGGAAGTGCAGGGCGAATACCTGCCGTTTGACGACACACTGATTGCCCGCGTGGCCCTGGAGCGGTGCGCATGATTCGGCTGAACCTGCATCAGGCCGCGGCCATCACCGGTGCCACGCTGGTGGGCAAACCGGTGCGCTTTGCCGGCGTCACCATCGACAGCCGCAGCGCCTGCGACGGGCGCTTGTTTGTGGCCTTGAGTGGCGAACACAGTGATGGTGAACGCTTCTGTCAGGTGGCCATCGATAAAGGGGCCGTGGCCGTCATGGTCACCCGGGCACAGGATGTGCCGGTGCCGCAATTGCTGGTGGCTGACACCCAAAAAGCCCTGGCTGCCCTGGCTGCGGCCTGGCATCGGCAGGTGTCGCCGGTCACCATCGCGGTGACCGGGTCCAATGGCAAGACCACAGTCAAGAACATGCTGGCTGCAATCCTGGCACAATCCCGCACAACCCATGCCACGACTGGCAACTACAACAACGAAATCGGCGTGCCCCTGACGCTGCTGGCCACACCGGCGGATGCTCAAGTGTCGGTGATTGAAATGGGTGCCGCCCAACAGGGAGACATCACCGCCTTGACGGCCTTGGCGCCACCGGATGTGGCCCTGGTGACCAATATTTCAGAAGCCCATGGCGGGCGATTTGGTTCACTGGATGACATTGCCGCTGGCAAATCCGAGCTGTATCGGGCCTTGAAAAAAGGCGGCACGGCCATTCTCAACCGGGATGACGTTTATTACGACTTCATGCGCCGGGCAGCCGGCGGCAGTCGCCAAGTCACCTGTGGTCGACATGCCGACAGTGATGTGCGTCTTATGGGTGCAGTGGATGAGAAGGACAAATTCCCTAACCTTTGCCGCCTGCAATTGCCTGATGGACAACGGCTTGAGAGCCGCTTGCCGGTGGCAGGGGAACACAATGCGCTCAATGCCGCCGCCGCCGTGGCCGCTGCCTGGTCGCTGGGCGTGCCTGCCCAAGACATGCAAGCCGGGCTGGAAAATTTTGTACCGGCCCCGGGCCGTTTGCAACGACGCGGGCCGGTGCGTGGCGTGACCATTCTGGATGACAGCTACAACGCCAACCCGGCTTCAGTACGCGCAGCCATTGACGTGCTGGCTGAAAGTCCGAAACCGGCCTGGCTGGTGTTGGGCGACATGGCCGAACTTGGTGAAGCCAGCGCGGAGTTGCACAGGCAAGTGGGTGAATACGCGCGTCAACAAGGCATTGATGCCCTCTGGAGCGTGGGGCCCAAAGCGGCCCAGGCAGCGAAAGCCATGGGTTCTGGCGGGCACGCCTTTGCTGACAAACAGGCCTTGCTGGAGGCCCTTTGGTCAGCCTGGCCGGCGACCGGCACCGTTCTGGTCAAGGCGTCTCGCAGCATGCAGATGGAAGACGTGGTGGATGAATTGTTGAAAAAGGAGAAGGCGGCATGATCCTGTGGCTGGCAGAACTGTTGCGTGATCAGTACAGTTGGTTGAACCTGTTTGGTTACCTGACATTTCGCGCCATCATGGCCGCGTTGACCTCGCTGGCGTTGTCCCTGATGCTGGGGCCCTGGTTCATCCGCCACCTGCAAGGGCGGCAGATTGGCCAGCAGGTGCGCAATGATGGTCCCCAGAGTCACTTGAGCAAACAGGGCACACCCACCATGGGCGGTGCCATGATTGTGTCGGTGATAGTGCTGTCCACCCTGCTGTGGGCAGACCTGCGCAATCCCTACGTGTGGCTGGCCCTGTATGTGCTGGTGGGCTTTGCCATTATCGGCTGGTTGGATGATTACCTGAAAATCTCGCGCGGCAATTCCGCCGGCCTGCCTGGCCGCTGGAAATACCTGTTGCAGTCTGTGGTGGGCTTGAGTGCCGTGCTTTTTCTATATCACTTCGGGCACGGCAGTTTCACCGAAGAACTGGTGGTGCCGTTTGTCAAGGACACGCACTGGTCCTTGGGCTGGTGGATGATTCCGCTGGGCTATTTTGTCATTGTCGGGGCCAGTAACGCGGTCAACCTCACCGACGGACTGGATGGTTTGGCCATCATGCCAACGGTGATGATCGCCGCGGCACTGGGCCTTTTTGCCTACCTGGCCGGTCACGCCGTGTTTTCCCAATACCTGTACATCGCCTATGTGCCAGGGGCCGGCGAGCTGGCCGTGTTTTGCGCCGCTATCGTGGGCGCTGGGCTGGGTTTTCTCTGGTTCAACACGTACCCGGCCCAGGTTTTCATGGGTGACGTGGGCGCCTTGGCGCTGGGGGCCGCACTGGGCATTGTGGCCCTGATTGTGCGGCAGGAACTGGTGTTTTTTATCATGGCCGGCGTGTTTGTGATGGAAACCGTCTCGGTCATTCTGCAGGTGGGTTCTTTCAAATTGCGTGGCAAGCGCATCTTCCGCATGGCCCCCATCCATCACCATTTTGAACTCAAGGGATGGGCCGAACCCAAGGTGATTGTGCGCTTCTGGATTATCTCCCTGGTGCTGGTGCTGGTGGGATTGGCCACCTTGAAAATCCGTTAATCGCGGGTTGAAAAATTTTTTCTCGAAAAGGAAACCGTAAAACGTGACACACGCGCAAGGACATCATGAAAAAGCAAGCCAGTAAATTATCCGCTGGCAGCCTGCTGGCTGTGGGGGTGGATTTCTGGCTGACCGTGGCCGCGGTCGGCTTACTGAGTATCGGCATTATCATGGTGGCGTCTTCGTCCGTGGCCATTGCCGATCACTACAATCACGATGCCTTTTATTACCTCAAGAAACACCTGACATTCATCGGCATCGGTCTGGTTTTATCGGCGGTGATGATGGCCATTTCCAGCCAGAACCTGAGCAAAATGGCCTGGTTTTTCCTCTTTCTGGCCTTTGCCCTGCTGGTGCTGGTGCTGATTCCACACCTGGGTGTGCGGGTCAATGGCGCGCGCCGCTGGTTGAACCTGGGCGTGGCCCGCTTTCAGGTGGTGGAAGCGGTCAAACTGGCGCTCATCGTCTACCTGGCCAGTTACCTGGTGCGTCACCAAAAGGCGGTGCAAAGCCAGTTTATGGGTGCCCTGAAACCGTTGTTGATTGCCGCGGCGGTGGCGGTGCTGTTGTTACTGCAACCGGATTTCGGCTCGGCCGTGTTGCTGTTTGCCATTACCCTGATGATGATTTTCATTGCTGGCGTGCGCCTGCGTTACCTGGCGCTGGTGGGCCTGACCACAGTGGCCGGCATGGCCATGGTGGCCGTGGCCCAGCCCTACCGCGTTCGCCGCCTGACCAATTTTATGGACCCGTTTGAACACAAGTACGACTCGGGCTTTCAACTGGTGCAGGCGCTGATTGCCATTGGTCGCGGGGAGTGGACCGGCGTGGGGCTGGGCGCCAGCGTGCAAAAGCTGTTCTACTTGCCGGAAATGCACACCGACTTTATATTTTCCGTGTATGCCGAAGAAACCGGTTACCTGGGCGTGTTGCTGTTGATCGGCCTGTTCATGTTGCTGATCTGGCGTATTTTTGTGGTGTCGCGTCAGGCACTGGCCCACGGTAACCTGTTTGGCGCCTACACCGCTGCCGGCATCGGGGCGTGGTTGGCCTTGCAGGCTTTCCTGAGCATGGCCGTTAATCTGGGCCTTTTGCCCACCAAGGGGCTGACCCTGCCACTGATCAGCTCCGGCGGCTCGGCCACCCTGATGAACCTCATTGCGCTGGCCGTGGTGCTGCGCATTTCCTTTGAAAACCGTGCCCATCAGCAGGCCGCGGTGCGTAAACCGAAGGAGGCTCGGGCATGAAGCGGGTCACCATCATGGCCGGTGGCACCGGTGGACACATTTTCCCGGGCCTGGCAGTGGCCCAGGCCCTGAAAAAACGCGGCGTGGCGGTGGACTGGCTGGGCGCACGCGGCGGCATGGAAGTGGAGCTGGTGGCGGCCCGGGACATTCCGGTCACGGCCGTCGATATCAGTGGATTGCGCGGCAAGGGGCTTATGCGCTTGCTGGCCTTGCCCTGGCAGTTGGCCAGGGCGGTCTGGCAATCTGCCAGGGCCTTGAAAAAAACCGCTCCTGATGCCAGCGGCCATGCCGTGCTGAGCATGGGCGGCTATGTGGCGGCTCCGGGCGGCGTGGCGGCGCGTTTTCTCAACCGCCCGCTGGTGGTGCATGAACAAAACAGTGTGCTGGGTTTGACCAATCGCACCTTGGCTCGTTGGGCCAGTCAGGTGTTGACCGGCTTTGAACTGCCTCAGATGCCCCAGGCACGCTGGGTGGGCAATCCGGTGCGTGAATCCATCCTGGCCGTGGGCCAGGCACGTGCCAGGGCCGGCTATCGGTCGTCAGATACCGCCACCACCGGAGAGGCAGACCGGCCCACTCGCTTGTTAATTCTCGGTGGCAGTCAGGGCGCGCAGGCTCTCAACACGCGTTTGCCCAAACACCTGCTTAATGCCATGCGAACCGGAAAACTGGAAGTGCGCCATCAATGTGGTAGGAACAAGCTGGAAACCACGCAAAAAGCCTATGCCGAAGCGGGCCTGGGCGAAGGCGAACAAGAACACCTGCGCATAGAACCGTTCATTGCCGACATGGCCGAGGCCTATGGCTGGGCCGATGCCGTGGTGGCGCGTGCCGGCGCCCTGAGCATGGCGGAAATTCAGGCCGCGGCGCTGCCGGCCCTGTACGTGCCATTCCCCCACGCGGTGGACGATCATCAGCGGCGAAACGCGGAATACGCGCTCACCCATGGCGCGGCACTTATGTGGGAAGAAAACCAGGATGAGGCCTTGTTGCGCGACGAGCTGGATACCCTGATCAACGACGCCGCTGCTCGTCGCCGCATGGCCGAGGCAGCCCATAAACTGGCCCGGCCAGAAGCCGCCGAAGCGGTGGCCGATGCCTGCCTGGAGGTGATGCGGTCATGAATTACATGAGCCCCAAAAACCGCTTCGTGAACCGCATGCAGCGGGTACACATGATCGGCATTGGCGGATCGGGCATGAGTGGCATTGCCGAAGTCCTGCACAACCTCGATTTTGTGGTCACCGGTTCAGACCAGAAAACCACGGCCACCACCCAGCGGCTGCAGGAGATGGGTATTCGCGTTTATCCCGGACACGACGCGTGCTGGGTGGAAAACGCCGACGTGGTGGTGTATTCCTCGGCCATTCCGGCTGAGAACCCGGAGATGCAAGCAGCCCATGAACTGCGGAAACCGATTTTGTCCCGAGCGGAAATGCTGGCGGAACTGATGCGTTTCAAGGTGGGCGTAGCGGTGGCCGGCACGCACGGAAAAACCACCACCACCAGCCTTATTGCCAGTGTCATGGCAGCCGGTGGACTGGACCCGACCTTTGTCATTGGCGGGTTGTTGAATTCGGCCGGCAGTCACGCGGCACTGGGTAACAGCGAATACCTGGTGGCCGAAGCGGACGAGTCCGATGGCTCGTTCCAGCTTTTGCAACCGGTGCTGGCGGTGGTCACCAACATTGATGCCGATCACATGGAGACCTTCGGTGGGGATTTTGGCCAGTTGCAGCAGGCTTTTGATAACTTCCTGCTTCACCTGCCTTTTTATGGCGTGGCGGCCATGTGCGTGGATGACCCGGCGGTGGCGGCACTGGCCGAACGATTGCCGCGTCACAGCATCGGCTACGGGCTGAGTGAAAAGGCCAGTCTGCGGGCGGTCAATGTGCAACAGGATGGCCACCGCATGCGATTTGATGTGGAACGGGACGGACAGCGGATTGCCGATGGTGTCGAGCTAAATCTGCCTGGTCGGCACAACGTTCAGAATGCGCTGGCGGCGGTGGCCATCGGCCTGGAAATGAACATTGACATGAACGCCATGGCGCAGGCCCTGAGCCAGTTTGCCGGCATTGGCCGTCGATTTAACCGTTACCCGGATTTGCTCGCCAGCAATGGCCGCTTCACGCTCATTGATGACTACGCGCATCACCCAACGGAGTTGCGTTCGGTGATCTCCGCCATTCGCGACGGCTGGCCGGATCACCGCCTGGTGGTGGTGTTCCAGCCGCACCGGTACAGCCGCACACGCGATCTGTTCGATGAGTTTTCCGAGGTGCTGGATCGGGCCGATGCACTGCTCATCAGCGATGTGTACGCCGCCGGAGAAACCCCGGTCAGTGGCGCCTCGGCGCCGGATTTGTGCCGCAGCATCCGCTCGCGCGGGCACCTGGAGCCGGTTTACGTGCCGGATAGTGACGCCATTCCTGCCGCCTTGGATCGCCTGATTCAGGCCGGTGACATTGTGCTATTGGCCGGTGCCGGTGATATCGCCAATCAGGTTCGTGCCATGGCCGGCCGGGGCGGCACCTGCCCCCGCATCCCGGTCACGCCTGTAAATGAATCCGATCAGGAGAAAAGGCCATGAGTCGCTCCCTGACGGATTTTGGCAAAGTGGCCGTGGTCTTTGGTGGTCGCAGCAACGAACGCGAAGTGTCCCTGCGCAGTGGCAATGCCGTGCTTGAGGCTTTGCTGGATCAGGGCATTGATGCGTTTGCCGTGGACGGCGGCCAGGCGCTGATTTCTGCTGTCACCAGCGGCATGGTGGACCGGGTTTTCAATATTCTGCACGGTGGCGAAGGTGAAAACGGTGCGCTGGCCGGTGCCATGCAGGTGTTGCAGGTGCCAATGACCGGTTGCGGCGTGCTGGGGGCGGCCATCAGTATGGACAAGGTGCGCAGCAAGACGCAGGCTGCTGAGGCCGGAGTGGACGTGCCACGCGGATGGCAGGTGAATGCTACCAATGCGCAACAAGCGGTGGACGAAATCACCGCCAGTAGTGCCGGGCCATGGATAGTCAAGCCCAGCAACGAAGGTTCCAGCGTGGGTCTGTACCGGGTTGAGAATAAAACGGAACTGGCATCAGCCCTTGAACAGGTCTTGTCCCTGGCGCCAGTGGCACTGGTGGAAGAATTTATTGATGGCGACGAATGCACCGTGGGTATTGTCAATGGACAGGTGTTGCCGGTGGTGCGCATTCAGCCGGCAGCAGGCCTGTACGACTACGAAGCCAAATACGAGAGCCAAAACACGGTTTATCACTGTCCCAGCGGTTTCAACGAGAAGACCGAACAGGCCCTGCAAGAAGATGCCCGTAAAGCCTTTGATGCCCTGGCCTTGCGTGGCTGGGCACGGCTGGATTTTATTGTCGATAAAAACGGTCGGCGTTATTTTCTGGAAGCCAATACCACACCGGGCATGACTGAAACCTCCCTGGTGCCCAAGGCCGCCGCGGCCCACGGCTGGGAATTTCAGCGGTTGGTGCGCGAGATTCTGGAAACCAGTTTGGAGGAAGGCCGCCATGAGTAAAACCGCACAAGGCATTCTGGTGCTGTTTTTGCTTTTGCTTTTGCTGGCGGCGGGTTTGCTTTCGGGCTTGATTGACTCCGAACGCTGGCAGATTCGCTGGCTGGATGTGGAAGCCCCGTTCAAACGCGTCAGCGCCGAGCAGATCCGGCGTGTGCTGGCGGCTTCGCCGGAACGCTCGTTTTTCCGCCTGGACGTGGAAGACCTGCGCGAACGCTTGCAGCAGATTGACTGGGTGCAGCGGGTGAGCGTGGTGAAAAAGTGGCCTGACACGGTGCAGGTGCGCCTGCTTGAACACGAGCCGGTGGCCATATGGAATGACAAACGCCTGTTGAACCAGTCCGGTCAGGTGTTTGCGGTGGCGGATGTGGAAGCCTTGAGCGACTTGCCGCGGTTGCATGGCCGCGATGTGACGGCCCCGGCGGTGTGGGACCAGTACCAGCGATTCAACAACTTGCTGCAGGCCACCGGTGCTGACATTCAATCGGTGACCGTCAGTGATCGCGGCGCCTGGCAAATGGTGCTACGAAACGGCATGAAAATCCGTGCCGGCAGTCGCCAGTTGGACGCGCGTCTGGGACGCCTGGCCGACAGCTGGGATGCCCTGATGCGCTTGGGGCGCGGTGTGCCCGAATACGTGGACTTGCGCTACCCCAACGGCTTTGCCAGCAAATGGCCGGTACGGGAACCCCAGCAGCGCACGATGCCGACGGATACCGGCACAGCCAATTCAGAACACACCAAAGACAAGACACACATGAATCAACGGCGATATGGGTAACGACAGGTCATGGTAAAGAAAAACGAATCAGAACTGCTGGTCGGGCTCGATATTGGCACCTCGAAAGTGGTGGCCATCGTCGGTGAACAGCACAAGGACGGCAACATCGAGGTGGTGGGTATCGGCTCGGCGCCATCACGCGGGCTGAAACGTGGCGTGGTGGTGGACATTGAATCCACCGTGCAGTCCATCCGCCGCGCCATAGAAGAAGCGGAGTTGATGGCCGGTTGCGAAATTCAGTCGGTTTTTGCCGGCATTGCCGGCAGCCACATTCGCAGCATCAACTCCCACGGCATTGTGGCCATCAAGGACAAGGAAGTCACGCGTTCGGACGTGGAAAAAGTACTGGACGCCGCCCGTGCGGTGCCAATCCCGGCCGATCAGCGGGTGTTGCATGTGTTGCCACAGGAATACGTGATTGATGGCCAGGATGGCATCCGTCATCCGGTGGGCATGTCCGGTGTGCGCCTGGAATCGCGCGTGCACCTGATCACCGGTTCCGACAGCGCGGCGCAAAATATCGGCAAATGCGTGGCGCGTTGCGGCCTGAACATTGACCAACTGATCGTGGAACAACTGGCTTCGTCCCACGCAGTGCTGACCGAAGACGAAAAGGAACTGGGCGTGTGCCTGGTGGACATTGGCGCAGGCACCACCGACATCGCGGTATTTACCGATGGCGCCATACGCCATGCGTCGGTGATCCCCATCGCCGGGGACCAGGTAACCAACGACATTGCCGTGGCCATGCGCACACCGACCCAGTACGCAGAAGAAATCAAGCTGAAATACGCTTGCGCGCTGCGCCAACTGGCCAGTGCCGAGGAAACCATTTCCGTGCCCAGTGTGGGAGACAGGCTGCCACGCAAACTGGCTCGTCAGACCTTGGCCGAAGTGATTCAGCCACGCTATGAAGAACTCTATCAACTGGTGCAGGCCGACTTGCACCGCAGCGGATACGCCGATCAGGTGGCTGCGGGCATCGTTCTCACCGGTGGCGCTTCCCGCATGGAAGGCGCAAGCGAATTGGCCGAGGAGATTTTTCATCTTCCGGTCAGGGTAGGAACCCCGCAAGACATCGCCGGGTTGACCGAAGTGGTCAATAACCCGGTGTATGCCACGGGCGTGGGTTTGTTGCTGTATGGATCGCAACAAACCGGGGTTTCCGACAGCTACCTCGAAAGCGGGGGCTGGTTTGAACGATTCAAAAAATGGTTTATGGGCGAATTTTAGGAAAGCTCTGATTGAATCTGGCGCGAACAGATTGAATTGAAAAATTGTTCAGTTCAAGGCGCAAACCGCACGCAATAGCAAGGCTATTGTGAAGGTTTGCAACGCAGAAATGGGCGATTTTACGCTGCAAGATGTCGTGTCACGATTCGATCAGAGGTTCCTTTATCAAACCGGCATTTGGATCGAGTGAGAAAAACGGGCGCAGAAACGGCCCATTGCATTAACTTCGGAGGAAAGACAACATGTTTCAGATGATTGATAACGACACGACAGGGGCCATCATCAAGGTGATGGGAATTGGTGGCGGCGGCGGCAATGCCGTGCAACAAATGGTTGAGGCCAATATTAACGGGGTGGAATTCATTTGCGCCAACACCGACACCCAGGCATTGGAAAAAACCCATTGCAAGAACATTATCCGCATTGGCCAGAACGTCACCAAGGGGCTGGGCGCGGGGGCCAACCCGGAAGTGGGTCGGCAGGCCGCACTGGAGGATCGCGAACGCATCAAGGAAGTCCTGTCAGGCACCGACATGGTATTTCTGACCGCCGGCATGGGTGGAGGCACGGGCACAGGTGCGGCACCGGTGGTGGCGCAGATCGCCAAGGAAATGGGCATTCTGACGGTGGCCGTGGTCACCAAGCCGTTTCCGTTTGAAGGCAAGCGGCGCATGGAAGTGGCCGAACAGGGCATCGCTGAACTGGAACAGCACGTGGATTCGCTGATTACCATCCCCAACGGCAAGCTGATTCAGCACCTGGGGCGGGACATGTCATTGCTGAACGCCTTCAAGGCCGCCAACGACGTGTTGCATGGTGCGGTGCAGGGCATTGCGGAACTGATCACCTGTCCCGGTCTGGTCAACGTGGATTTTGCCGACGTGCGCACGGTCATGAGCGAAATGGGCATGGCCATGATGGGTTCTGGCGCGGCGCGCGGCGAAGACCGGGCGGCCGTGGCCACCGAGCACGCCATCAACAGCCCGTTGCTGGAAGACGTCAACCTGAATGGCGCCAAGGGTATCCTGGTTAACATCACCGCCGGCATGAACCTGACCATGGGTGAATTCGATGAAATTGGCCGCATGGTGGGCGAGTACGCCGCGGATGACGCCAACGTGGTGATTGGAACCTCCATTGATCCGGAACTGGAAGAGGAAATCCGGGTCACGGTGGTGGCTACTGGCCTGCGTACTGGCGATAGCAAGCCGCAGTTGAAACCGGTGCAGGTGACCCGCACCGGCACCGAGGACAAGATCGAGCTGCCGCGTGGTTATACTCCCGGTAAGGTAAAAACCGACACGCGCGCTGATGGCAAGCCGGTACTGGACGAGCCGCTGGTGGCCGAGAAAGACCCGATGATGTCCGAGGATTACCTGGACATTCCGGCCTTTCTGCGCAATCAGGCCGATTGAGGCAGAACAGGCCAACCCGCCCCTGGCCGCAACAGCCAGGCACAGGCAATTCCCTCCGAGGTTGCCTGTGCCCTGCTGGTCTGGCTCTGTAATGCCCAAGAGCCTGTCTGCGGCTGCCATGACGAGGGAATTGATCATGCGCCTTGCCAGTCTGGGCGTTGTGGCGTAAAAACAACGTTTTGTGGCGCAGTCACAACAAGCGGCTTTGTGAGGACAGTGCTCTGTGGTAAAATTCCGCGTCAAAACCCGAACAAATCCGCCGTATTGACGCGTTGAGTTGTTTAGTTTCTGGCCGTGGTCAGTCTGGCAAACAGCGTCTGCGGTTGATTAGAGGTCATAATAATGATTAAACAATGCACCCTGAAGAACCCCGTCCGCGCCACCGGCATTGGTATCCACACTGGCCAGAAAGTCTTCATCACCCTGAACCCGGCACCGGTTGATACCGGTATCGTTTTCCGTCGCACGGATTTTCCCCAGCCGGTCTGTATCAAGGCGGCCCCGGAAAACGTGGGCGACACCAGCATGTCCACCACGCTGATCAAGGATGGCGTGCGGGTCTCTACGGTGGAACACCTGTTGGCGGCTTTTGCCGGCCTGGGTATCGATAATTGCTACGTGGATCTGAGCGCTTCGGAAGTGCCAATCATGGACGGTTCGGCTGGTCCGTTTGTGTTTCTGATCCAGTCCGCCGGTATTACTGAACAGACCAAGGCGCGACGTTACATTCGTATCCGCAAGAAAGTTGAGGTCACGTACGAAGACAAAGTCGCCCGCTTTGAGCCGCACAACGGTTTCAAGGTCGCCTTCGGCATTGACTTCAATCACCCGGCCTTCAGCCCTTACACCAGTTTTGTGGAAATTGACTTCAGCAAGACGGCTTTTGCGCGCGAGATTGCCCGTGCCCGCACGTTTGGTTTTATGCGCGATATTGAAATGCTGCGCGATAAAAACCTGGCCATGGGTGGCAGCATGGACAACGCCATTGTGCTGGATGATTACCGCGTACTCAATCCCGATGGCCTGCGTTACGAAGACGAATTCGTCAAACACAAGATTCTTGATGCCATTGGCGACATCTACCAGTTGGGGCACCCCGTCATTGGGGCTTTCTATGGTTACAAATCCGGCCACGCGCTCAACAACCAGCTGGTTCGCGCCCTGAAGTCGCAACCCGAGGCGTATGAAGTGGTGACTTTTGAAAGCAAAGCCCAGGCCCAAGGCGTGCTGGTCCCCGCGTTGATATGAAAATTTTCTCCTTGCATGGTTGGGCCTTACCCGGTCACCACCTTTCACTGGCGGGCTTCAATTTATCATCCTGTTTATTTTGGCTTGATTCCGTTGTTTCACCATGTTGAACGTGACTTTGACCCGATGTCTGATCGGATGGGTGTGAAACGCATGTGCTGTTAACATGACAAAGAGCGGCGCCGGATCGGTATTGATGAGTTGTGTTATGTTTTCACCATTTGTTGTGATTTTGGCACCGCAGTTTATTGTTGCCGTGCACCTGCACTGATTCAGCGGCTGAGGGTGACCTATCTGGCTTCTGGGCTGATACTCATGCGCTTAACTTCAAATGACCCTTGAGTGGGGTCGATTCTGGTGGTTACGTGTCGCTCGGGTTTGGCTGGGAAGAAACCGGCAGCATTTGCATAGCCGGTTTTGACTGCCTGGGGCCTCTCAAAGAATCACCCCTCGTAGAAAACGTCCCAGTTACCGTCCTGTTCGGTGTCGCCGGGGCGGTGCGCTTCCTCATCGTCTTCAGGCAGCAGGGCATCCAGTTCGCGCAAGTCATGCAATAGATCGTCGATGTCATCGGGCACCGGGGCAGTGAATTTCATCGGCTGGGCGTTGTGCGGGTGCAGAAAGCTCAGTGCCTTGGCGTGCAATGCCTGACGCGGAAATTCGCGGATGATGTCCTTGAGCTCCTCGTCCACTTCCGGGTCAACCCGCTTTGGGTTGCCATACACCGGATCACCCACCAGCGGGTGGTTCATGTCGTTGAAGTGCACACGAATCTGGTGGGTGCGACCGGTTTCCAGGTCCACCTTGCAGGCGGTGTAATGGCGGAATTGTTCGATGGGCTGGTAATGGGTCACCGCCGGCTTGCCTCCCACCACCACGGCCATTTTGGTGCGTTGGGTCTTGTGCCGGCCAATGGGTTTGTCGATGCGGCCGGGTTGGCGGATACGGCCTTTGGCGATGGCCAGGTACTGGCGTTTAACACCGCGTTGCTTGAGCTGATCCACCAGCGAATTGTAGGCCTCGGGCGTGCGTGCCACCACCATCAGGCCGCTGGTGTCCTTGTCCAGCCGGTGCACAATGCCAGCCCGCGGCAGCAGGCGTTGGCTATCGTCCAAAAACAGCAGGCCGTTGAGCAGTGTCCGGTCAGGGTTGCCGGCGGCCGGATGCACCACCAGGCCGGCCGGTTTATTGATCACAAACAGGTGCTCATCGGCAAACACCACGTCCAGGTTCATGTCCTGTGGCTGGTCTTCGCTGTGTTCAGGTAAGGTGACATCCACGTCAATGCGCTCGAATCCCTTGAGCCGCGTCTTGGCCCGGGTAGGCTGACCATTGAGTAGCACCTGGCCGGCTTCAATCCATTGCTGGATGGCGCCGCGCGAATGTTCGGGAAACTCGCTGGCCAGAAACTGGTCTATGCGTTGACCGTGGCTGTGCGCCGGTACGTTGAATCTTTGTTGGATTTGCGGTGGTTTGTTCTGGTTCATGGCCGGATTTTACAGTATTATGGGCGGGTTTTACGGGATGATGATTCGAATGAAAAAATTGATCGTGTTGCTGGCTGCGGCCAGCTTGCTGGTGTCGCTGGGCGGCTGTCGTGGCAACAAGAAGAAGGATGAAGACAGGGATTTGCGGGCCTCGCGCTACACCGCCGAGCAGCTGTATCAGCAGGCCAACCGCGCCATGCAACTGCAACTGTGGGATCAGGCCATCCTGTACCTGAAAAACCTGCGTTCGCAATACCCTTTCGGAAAATACGCCGAACAGGCTGCCCTGGATCTGGCCTATGCCTATTACAAGTCCTATGACAAGGACCTGGCCATTTCCACCCTCGACCGCTTCATGCGCAACTACCCGGCGCACCCCAATCTGGATTTTGCCCACTACCTCAAGGGCATGGTTTACTTTGACAGCAGCCGGGGTCTGTTTCAGCGCATCAACCCCGACTCCGCGGCCGACCGCAATCAGGAAGACATTCAGCTGGCGTTTCTGGCCTTCAAGGATTTTCTGGAAAAATACCCCGACAGTCCTTACGCCACCGATGCCAGGCAGCGCATGCTCTACCTGAAAAATCAGCTCGCCAATGCGGAAAACCGCGTGGCTAAATATTATTTACGCCGTGGTGCCTGGGTGGGGGCGGCCAATCGTGCCAAGTTTGTGGTGGAATCGTTCCAGGGCACACCGGCGGTGGGCGATGCGCTAGCCATTCTGGTGAAAGCCTACAATCACCTGGATGAACCACAACTGGCAGCGGATGCGCGCAAGGTGCTGGCGTTGAATTTTCCGCAACATGACTACCTGCAGACAGGGAAAATCCAGCTCAAGGACCCGGCCATGACGTTCAAAAACATCATCTGGCCCTTTGCCAGCAAAGATTGATTGATGGATATTGTTTCAGCCACCATTCTGCTGTTTCTGATTCTGGATCCGCTGGGCAATATCCCGATTTTTCTTTCCTACCTGCAAAAAAGCCAACGCCGCTACAAGGTATTGGCGCGCGAGCTGTTGCTGGCGCTGGTGATTCTTTACCTGTTTCTTTTCTTTGGTCAGAAATTCCTCAGCTTGCTGGATCTGAAACAGGAAGCGGTCAACCTGGCCGGGGCCATCATCCTGTTTATTATTGCCTTGCGGATGATCTTTCCGGCCACCAAATCCTATGGTGATGAAGATATTGAGGGTGAACCGTTTCTGGTGCCTCTGGCCATACCGCTGGTGGCCGGGCCATCGATTCTGGCCACCCTGATCCTGTTGGCCAACCAGTATCCGGACAGGCTCACTGACTGGGCCATTGCGCTGTTCATTGCCTGGCTGGCTTCGGCGATTATTCTGTTTTCCGCCACGGCCTTGCAAAAATACCTCGGTAAACGCGGCATGATCGCCATTGAACGGCTGATGGGCATGGTGCTGGTGGCCATTTCGGTGCAGATGTTTTTGGACGGTATCGCCAAGTTTGTTGCTCATTTGCCCCCCAACTAGTCAATGAGGGCCCAGTCCATGAGCGCCGGTCACGACCACCACCATCACCCCCGCAGCACGGGAAAAACGTTGTTTATGGCCCTGGGGCTGACCACGGTTTTTGCCCTGGTGGAGGCGGTGGCTGGCTGGCTGGCCAATTCACTGGCGCTGATGGGCGATGCCGGCCACATGATTACCGATTCCTTTGCCTTGGGGATTGCGGCCGTGGCGGCCTGGCTGGCCAATCGCGGTGCCACCCGCACCCACAGCTTTGGCCTCGGGCGGGTGGAATTCCTCGCCGCTTTGCTGAATTCCGTCATTATGCTGGTGCTGGTGGCCTACATCGTGGTGGAATCGGTGGTGCGACTGCTTTCACCCGAGCCCGTGGAAGGCCATGTAGTGACTGCCGTGGCGGTCATTGGGCTGCTGATTAATCTGCTCGTAGCCTGGATACTGAGCCGGGGTGAGAAAAACGTCAACACACGTGGCGCCATGCTGCATGTAATGGGAGACCTGCTGGGTTCGGTGGCGGCAATTATTTCCGGGCTGGTGATTTCACTCACCGGCTGGGTCAAGATAGACCCCATCCTGTCTATTTTTATCAGCCTGCTGATTCTCTATTCCACCATCCGCCTGCTGCGCGAAGCCATTCACGCGCTGATGGACGGCGTGCCGTTGGACCTGTCGCCGGAAGAAGTGCAAAAAGCCATGGTGGCCGTACCCGGCGTGCGCGGCATTCACGACCTGCACCTGTGGTCATTGACATCATCCCAGGCCTCACTGACAGCGCACGTGGTGGTGGATGACCTGCAACAATGGCCAGCGGTGTGGGAGGCCATGCGTGACCTGCTCAAAGAACGTTTTGGCATTGACCATTACACCCTGCAGGTGGAAAATCCGGACATGGAGCCGCGTTGCGACACCCCACACCATTAGTTTTAGGTTGAATAACTGCCCCCAGGCTGATCCCCTTCAGCCCTGAACTGACACGGAGACACGCTCATGAACAGACTTGCCATTTCACTCACCGCCGCGCTGGCTTTCGCCCTTGGCGGATGCGATACGTCCACTGACACAGGCACCACGAACAGCACGAAAACCACGGACAACACGGATAAAACCCCCATGGAAAAACCGGCCAAGTCCCTCAAAATTGACACCGTGCCCATGACAGAAACCGGCAAACCGACTACCGGTCACGGCATGAAAAACCTGATTTACCCGCAAAGCAAACGGGTGGATGTGGTGGACGACTACAACGGCGTCAAGGTGGCAGACCCCTATCGCTGGCTGGAAAACCTCGACAGTGAGGAAACCCGCGAATGGGTTAAACGTCAGGTAGCTTTCACCGAGAATTATTTCAAAAACGTGCCGGAACGCGAGCATTTTCGCCAGCAGCTGAAATCCATCTGGGATTACGAACGCGTTGGTGCGCCAGAAAAAGTAGGTCAGCAGTACGCCTACTGGAAAAATGACGGCCTGCAGAACCAGGCCGTGTTGTACGTGACCGATGACCTGAATGAGGAAGGGCGCGTGCTCATCGACCCCAACACCTTGTCCGAAGACCAGACCGCTTCGGTGGCCGGTGTGGAATTCTCGCCCAAAGGCCGCTACATGGCCTATGGCATTTCCGAAGGCGGCTCGGACTGGCGCACGTGGAAGGTGCGCGATGTGGCCACGGGCAAGGACACCGGCGATGAACTGCATTGGGTCAAGTTTTCTGCCCCGGCTTGGCTGCCGGATGAGTCCGGATTTTTCTATGCCCGCTATGACGAGCCCAAGGATGAAAATGAGCTGAAAGCCGTCAACTATAACCAGAAGGTTTACTTTCACAAACTGGGCACGGATCAGTCACAGGATACCCTGGTTTACCAGCGGCCGGATCACAAGGAATGGGGTTTTGGCAATACTGTCACCGAAGACGGGCGTTTTCTGCTCTTGCCGGTCTGGAAAGGCACCGACGAACGCAACCTGATTCTTTTCAAGCGGTTGGGTAGCGATGAACCGTTCAAGCCGCTGACCCCGGAGTTTGAAAACAGCTACCAGTTTATTGGTAATCAGGGCGATGACCTGTACTTTGTTACGGATGAAAACGCCGATAATTACCGCATCATCAAGATCAACGTCAATGATCCGCAGAAGCACGAGGAAGTAGTGCCCAACAACCCCAAGGCGACCTTACGCTCGGCCAGTCTGGTGGGCAACAAGTTGCTGCTGTCTTACCTGGATAACGCCTACAGCAAAGTCAAACGATTCGACCTGGATGGTACTGACCTGGGCGAAGTTACTTTGCCTGGTATCGGCTCGGTTTCCGGTTTTTCCGGCAAGCAGAATGACACCGAGACCTTCTACACCTTTAACAACTTCTACACTCCCACCACGGTGTATCGCTATGACGTGGAGAAAAACCAGTCGCAGTTGCTGAAGCAACCCAAGGTGGCCTTCAACCCCGATGATTACACCACCGAACAGGTGTGGTACACCAGCAAGGATGGCACCCGCGTGCCCATGTTCATCAGTTACAAGAAAGGTTTGAAGAAAGACGGCAACAACCCGACCCTGCTTTACGGCTATGGCGGCTTTAATATTCCTATCACGCCGCGCTTTTCACCGGCCAATATTGTCTGGATGAACAACGGCGGTGTGTATGCCGTGGCCAATTTGCGCGGCGGCGGGGAATTTGGCAAAGCCTGGCACGAGGCCGGCACCAAGACCCGCAAGCAAAACGTGTTTGACGACTTTATTGCTGCGGCGGAATACCTGATCCGGGAAAAATACACCAACCCGAACAAGCTGGCCATCAACGGTCGCAGTAATGGCGGTTTGCTGGCCGCGGCCACCGTTATGCAACGGCCGGACCTGTTTGCCGCCAGTGTACCGGAAGTGGGCGTGCAGGACATGCTGCGTTTCAACAAGTTCACCATTGGCTGGGCCTGGGAATCCGATTACGGCTCTCCGCAAAACCCGGAAGAATTTGCCGCCTTGCGCGCCTATTCGCCGGTGCATAATGCGGTGGAAAAGGAATACCCGGCCATTATGATCACCACCGCCGACCACGACGACCGGGTTTTTCCAGCCCACAGCTTCAAGCTGGCCGCGGCCTTGCAGAACGCTCAGAAAGGTGACCAACCCGTCGTGATCCGGATCGATACCAAGGCCGGCCATGGCGCGGGCAAGCCCACTGACAAGATCATTGACGAGGTTGCTGACCGTTTTGCCTTTATGCGGCACAACATGAAAGACAACGCGCAAGAAAACACGAAAGAGTAATGCCCGGTTCAAGGGGAGAGGGCCGCTCAGGATGACAGGCCCTCACACAAAAGCCGGCCTTGTGTCGGCTTTTGTGTGTCCGTGTTAAGAAAGGGAGGTGGTAAGTCGGGTGTGAAGTGGCACTGATAAAATGACTTCTGGCCACGGCATGAGAAAAGTATAAAGCGAAGCGGTTTGCCCTGCGTTATCGGGTCAGCTGCAGCAGCCAGAACCCGTGCCCTGGCGTTGTTGCTGGATGGGCGGGCAGGGCACGCTGCCATAGGAGCAATAGACGCAGCAATCACCGGCTTTGGGTTGCAGCACCACATGGCAGTGGCTGCACTCATAAAACCACTGACAGGCATCGGTGGGCATGGTCAGCGTTTCGCTGTGACCGCATTCCGGGCAGGTCAGGGTGGATTGCAACTGCACATCGCTCATGGTGGGCTCCCGAGGGATTTTGGTTGCCTACTTTTTCAGGCCCAGTTTTTTCTTGTAGTTTTCGATTTCGGTTTCGCGCAGGTCGCGGGCCTGTTCCTTGTAATGCTTGTCTGTCACCAGGATAATCTGGTCATCCCATTTTTCGCCGTCCTTGAGTAAACCGCGCCCATCCATTTTTCGCCATTGACTATTAGCACTGTAATAGAGTTTGTCGCCCACCACCACGCCGTGGCTGGGTAAATCAAAAGCGGGATTGGCCGATTCGATGGGGTATACCTTGAGAGGCCGGCGTTTGTCCTGGCTTAGCTGAATGCGCATGACCCGCTGGGGTTTTATGCCATTCTGGATTACGATCAGGCCGTTGTCGTCATAGATTATGTCGTCGATGCCACCAGCGATAAACTTGGCCGGGTTGGCCAGGTCCAGCAACTGTTTCTTTTCCAGATCAATGCCAAAAAGGCCAAACTCAAAATCACTGAAATACAGGAATTTGCCCGTTTCGTCGGTGGCCAGGCCATTAATGCTGCGGAAAATGGGGGAGTCCAGCACGCCGCCAATCTTTTTCAGCGTGGGGTCGATGCGCAGAATGTGGCCGCGGATGTTGTTGTTGAAATACACCGCCCCGTCCGGGGCCACGGTCAGGCTGGTGATCAAATGCGGTCGTGCCTTGGGTGGCAGAACGTAGTTTTTGACCAGTTTTCCGCTATCCAGTTCGTACTCGAAAATCCCCGCCATGCCCTGGTTGGCCGGGCTGAAATGGCTGTATTGTGGCAGGGAGGTGCTGGCTACCCACAGGCGGTTGCGCGGCGCATCCACAGCCAGGTCTGTGATGCTCCAGGGGCCATTTGTGTCACCATTTGAGGCGGGAATGAATTCTTGCCGCTGGCCGTCCTTGACGCGAATCACGCTGCCATCGCGGACGCTGCCCAGCAGAAAACTGTGGTCTTTGGGGTCATAAGCGAGGCTTTCATAAAGCAGGCCGGTCCAGGCATCATCAATCGTGAAGGCCGTTTGGCTGCCACCAAAGGGTTTGCCGTTGGCTTGCAGGTTTTCGACAATGTAGTCATACACCGGCGTGCCACGCACGGCAGCAAAATCATCATCCGTGGACGGGTCATAGGCCAGCCCCAGTTTTTGCAGGCGGATGAGTTGGTCATAGGCGGCGCTTTTGTGATCCTGCAGGGCATGACCCTTGGCCGCCAGCCATTGGTATTCGGGTTGGTGCGGTCGCAATTCGCTGATGCGTTCCATCACCGTAGTAAATTTCGGCCAATTTTTTTCCTGATAAAATCGCCCACCCATGTTGAGCAATTCCGGCACATTGTGGTTGTTCTTGACCGTGTAATAAAACGCGCTGTCAGTTTGTGCCAACGGATCCTTGCTGCCCCCTGCCGGGTTCTTGTCTGCCGGCAGAAATTGCCCCCAGGCGTTGCCGGCCAGCAGGAAGGCGATCAGGGTCAGGGTGAACGACAGGGTTTTATGACGAATCGGGTTTATCAAGTAAAGCACTGAGGGTGACATAGTGGGTTGCCGGGTTAATTGGTTAATTTTAATGAAAATCCGGGCAGTTTCCGGTGCCCGTGGCTGAAATGGGTTTGTGTTATGACAGGCTTTGCCTGCAGCCTCCTAGACCGTTTTTGTGCAGCGGGGTTCATTTTACTCGAATCGTGAAGGCTTTTGCGCTGATTGACAGGCGCCGAATGCGGTAAAATAGCCAGCCTTACGACCACCAAGGCCTCCCCGCCCATGAAATCCCCCACCAAAACACTGCAAAACGACCTGCTAATTCGTGCCCTTAAGCGTCAACCCACCGAACGCACCCCGGTATGGGCCATGCGCCAGGCCGGCCGTTATTTACCGGAATACCGGCAGGTGCGTGCGGCTGCCGGCAGTTTCATGGACATGGCCACCAACCCGGAACTGGCCTGTGAGGTCACCCTGCAACCGTTGCGCCGTTTTGACCTGGATGCGGTGATTATCTTTTCCGACATTCTCACCATTCCCGATGCCATGGGCCAGGGCCTGCATTTTGTGGCCGGAGAAGGCCCCAAATTTGAAAAGAAAATCGAAACCGCCGCGGATATTGCGGGCTTGCCGATCCCCGATCCCATGGATTCCCTGCGTTACGTGATGGACGCCATTTCGCTCACGGCCAAAACCCTGGACAGAAAGGTGCCGCTGCTGGGTTTTGCCGGTAGCCCGTGGACCTTGGCTACCTACATGATAGAAGGCGGTAGCAGCAAGACGTATGCCCGGTCCAAGGCCTTTCTCCTGAATCAGCCGCAGGCGGCGCACCAGTTGCTGGACAAGCTGGCCCAGGCTACGGTGGCCTACCTGGCGGCACAGATTGAAAGCGGCGCCGATGCGGTGCAGGTGTTTGATTCCTGGGGCGGGGTGCTTTCCCCGGCCATGTATCGCGAGTTTTCCCTACCGTATTTGTGCCAGATTGTCGCCGGGTTGCAGCAAGCCGGTTACGCGGACACCCCCGTGATCCTGTTTTCCAAAGGCGTGCACTCTACCCTGGCGGATATGGCCCAAACCGGTGCACACGCACTGGGCGTGGATTGGACCACCGATTTGAACGAGGCGCGCCGCTTAACCGGTGACAAGGTGGCTTTACAGGGCAATCTGGATCCCTGCGTGCTTTATGCCGATGATGACGTGATTCGCCAGGAAGTCAAGCGAGTGCTGGATTCCTACGGCGAAGGCCCCGGGCATGTGTTTAACCTGGGCCATGGCATGCACCCGGACATGGTGCCGGAAAAACTCGGCGTGATGGTGGATGCGGTGCATGAACTGTCGCAAAAATGAGCGCCGTCCAGATACCCATTGAGGAGAACCTGTTTGATGGCCAGTGGCATGAGCGATCTGTGGTCATCGAGGATCGCCACGCATCGGTCATGCTGCGTTTTAGCGAGGGGCAGTGGCAGGGTTTCCTGAATGCTTGTCCGCACCAGGGGCGGCGAATGGATTATGCACCCGACCGTTTTCTCCTGACCCCCAAAGGCACGCTGGTGTGCCCGGCTCACGGCGCGGAATTTCGACCCACAGACGGCTTTTGCGTCAACGGCCCCTGTCGGGGCGCGAGCCTGAAGCCGGTGGAAGTCAGTGAAATCGAGGCCGGCACATTGACCCTGTCGGCCGCGTGGTTTTCTGATTCCTGCGCCTGAAACCAACCTCATAGCCCTGTGAGCAGGCCTCTGAAATCCCTGTACCATGCCAAACGCAGCGGCAAAAACCGCATAGAAATAGCTTAAGTCACTCTTGCCCTTGTCCGCATCCGGGCGTATGGTATAAATAGTCCATTACCAGGCTTTCGACTCCCATGGCCGGTATACTCGGACATTTCCTTCGCTATCGAAATCACATCGGGCCGGGGGACGCTGTGTATGCACTCACGTTTTGTTTGGTTTGTTAAGGAATCTCTGACCGAATCGTGGACTCGCTTCTCATACCTGAAATGTCCGATAGCTGTGTTGAAGTCCTTGCCAATAGCCTGCTATTGGCTGCGAACTTTGCCTTGTTCTCAAACATTTCAGGCACAACCTGCTTCATCCAGATTCAATCAGAGCTTCCTTAAAAGGGCTTCAGCACTTGCGGTCGGGATTCTGTGCCTGACTTTGGCGGGTTTGGGCGTCAACCCGGTTTTTGCCGCTGAAGACATTCCGCTGGACCGTGATTTCCAGAACATCTACCGCATAATTTACAGCAACCCCAGTGAAGCCCTGGAAGCCCTGAAGCACATGCCTGTGCCGGAGGCAAACAACCCGGCACGCGCTGCCCAATATTATTTTCTAAAGGCCGAGGCGGAAGACTTCCTGACCCTAACCGAGACCGCGGCCAAGAGCCTGGACAGGGCCAAGCGCGTGGTTGACAAGGAATCACAGCCCTGGTTGTACACTCACATCCTGTTGACAGAGGCCAGCATTCTGGAAGCTGGTGATCAGCCGTACAAAGCATTGCAATTGGCCAATACCGCCTTGGCCCTGGCCGAAAACCGGCACGACAATCGCACCATCAATAACGCCCTGGTGGTTCGTGGCCTGATTTACAACACCCTGCTTGACTACGTGGCGGCGTTGAAAGATTTTCAGCGCGCCTATGAAATCAGCAAGGAAGCAGGCAGTGAAGACATGGACCCGGGTGAAATTGCCGGCTTTATTGCGCTGGTTTATGAGTACCGACGTGAACCGGAACTGGCCATTCCCTATTTTCAGGAATACGCTGACTACTACCGGAAAAAGGGCAACGACATGGAGTTATCCATTGCGTTGTATGGTTTGGCAAAGGCCTACAAGAACACAGGCAATAGCGAACTGGCGGTTAATTTGCTTAATGAGTCCATTGAAAAAGCCAGAAAAGTCAAGGACGAACAGGGGGTGGCCTATGCCCTTACTGAGCTGGCACACATCGCTGCGGCAAAAAAGGACTCTCTTCGTGCCAAAGGCTATTACCGCGAAGCACTGGCCCTGTTTAAAAAAGCCGGCAACCCATTCAAGTTATATGACGTGACCAGCTCCCTGGCGCTTGTGGCCATGAATGAAGGCTCACTGGATGAAGCAGAAAAGCTGCTGGAAAAAGCGGCCACTTATCTGGATGAAAAAAACGCTCCGATCCAGTTTAACAACCTCAAGTTCATGCAGGCAGATTTGCTCGCCCGGCGCGGTCAATATGCCCAGGCTTATGAACTGTTAAAGGAGGCAGCCAGGGAGCGCCGGCGTTTTATCAGCAAAAAAAGCACCGAACAACTGCATCGCTTGCAGGTGCAGTTTCAGCTCAGGGACAAGGAACGGGAAAACGAGCTGTTACAGCAAAAAGCCCGCGCTGCCGAACAGCGAAACCAGATGCAGAATATCCGCCTGGCATCCAGCCTGGCGGTGGGCGGTATCCTGCTGGCTTGGGGTCTGAGGTCCAGGCAACAGCGGCGGCGCATGGAATACCTGGCCACCACCGACAGCCTCACTGGCCTGCCCAACCGACGTGTCATCATGGACAAGGCGCGCCAGTGCAAGCACACTGCTGCGCACCAGCCGGTGGCCCTGGCCTTGCTGGATTTTGATGATTTCAAGGCCATCAACGATACCTACGGGCATGCCACCGGGGATGATGTCCTGCGTGAATTCGGCCGCCTGGCCCGACAGGCATTGGAATCCATCGGCAAACCCGGCTGCCTGGGCCGTGTCGGGGGTGAGGAATTTCTGTTGGTGCTGCCCGGGGTCAGCTTGCAGGAGGCCAAACAGTTTCTGGAAAATCTGGCGGCCAAAGCCAGCACCATCCCCCGGCGAATCAATCAACCGCAGTTGACACTCACCCTCAGTATCGGCCTGAGCCTGATGCAGAAGAGCAACAGCCTGGAAGAGGATTACGCCCGCATCGACCGGGCCTTGTATCGCGCCAAGGACACGGGCAAAAACCGCATCGAAACGCTGGGGAAGCCCTGATTGAATCGTGACACGGCATCTTGCGGTGTAAAATCGCCCATTTCTGCGTTGCAAACCTTCGCAATAGCCTTGCTATTACGTGCGGTTTGCGCCTTGAACTGAACAATTTTTCACGACAATCTGCTCGCGCCAGATTCAATCAGAGCTTCCTTGGTGGCCTGAAGGCGGCTGCCGGGATAATAACTGGTTCGGTTGTGCTATGGATTTTGATACACTTCGTAATTTAATCACTGAATCGGCGCTTCGGATCATGCAAACGGAAACAAAAAATCAGGTATTGCAGCGGCTGAAATCCCTGATAGAAACCAACAGCGAAGCCCTGCTGGCGGCTAACGCCCGGGACCTGGCTCAGTGCAACCCCGATGATGCCGCTTTATATGACCGACTGAAGCTGGATGAAGGCAAAATTCGGGGCATGGCCACCGCGGTAGAAGAGGTGATGGCCTTGCCCGACCCCGAAGGCAAACGGCTTTATCAGCACACGCGGGCAGACGGTTTGCGGATTGAAAACAGGCAGGTGCCTTTTGGTACCATTCTCATCATTTACGAATCGCGTCCGGACGTGACCGTCGAAGCGGCAGTGACTGCCTTCAAGGCCGGCAACCGGATATTGCTCAAAGGCGGCAAGGAGGCGCGCAACAGCAACCGGCTGCTGGTGGATCTGTGGCAACAGGCCCTGGAAGAAAACGGCGTGGATGCGGATTTTGTACAGTACCTGGAGTTGAATCGCGAGCAAACCCGCGCAATGATTGAAACCGGCCAGCCGCATTTTGATCTGGTCATCCCGCGTGGCGGCGACCGCCTGATTGATTTTGTTAAAAAACACAGTTTGGCCCCGGTGCTGGTCAGTGGTCGTGGCAATAATTTCCTGTATGTTCATGCCGCTGCCGATGCCCAAATGGCAACAGCCATCGCACTGAACGGCAAACAGCGCCTGAGCGTGTGCAACGCGCTGGACAAGGTGCTTGTTGACGAGCACTGGCCGGATCTGCCCGAAAAACTGGCTGCTTTAACCAAACGCCTGCAACAGGCCGGTTTGCGCGTATATGGCGATGAGCGGGTGCGTGCCCTGGTGCCGGCGGCCTTGCTGGTGCCTAATGAGTCGTTCTGGGATGAAGAGTTTCTTTCCGAGAACATCCTGCTTGGGCTGGTGTCCGGCCTGGATGAGGCCGTGGCTCGCATCAACCGTCATTCCGGTGGTCATTCAGCCAGTATTGTGACGGCAGATAAAGCCGCTGCCGAAGCGTTCCAGCAGGCCGTGGACTGCGCGGCGGTGTATCATAATGCGTCCACCCGTTTTACCGATGGCGGACAGTTCGGGCTGGGCGCGGAAATCGCCATCAGCACACAGAAGCTGCATTTTCGCGGGCCGTTGGGCCTGTCAGAGTTGGTCACCAACAAATGGTTTATCCAGGGCGATGGCCATGTCCGCGACTGAGCCGGAATCCGGACAGGACGGCCAAAGCCAGCGCGACAAACGGCGACTGGTACTAAAAATCGGTTCCAGCACGCTCACCGCCAATAGCGAACGCATTTCCCGGGGCAAGATAGAAGACCTGGCACGGCAAATTCTGGCCTTGCAGAATGACAATAACAAGCCTTGTGAAGTGGTGTTGGTGTCTTCCGGCGCCATCGCTGCGGCGCGCCAGTTTGTGGCCGTCAATCGCTGGCCGGCGCTGGATTCCAAGCAGGCAATGGCGGCCATCGGGCAGCCTCTGCTGATGCAGATGTACCACGAGATTTTTCGCGACTTTGGCTTGCGCACGGGACAGTGTTTGCTCACTTACCGTGACTTCAACAATCCCCAGGCCAGAAGCAACACCCAGACCACCTTGAATGACCTGTTGCGCAACGGCTACCTGCCAGTGGTCAACGAGAACGACACGGTGGCCACCGATGAACTGGTTTTTGGCGACAATGACAAACTATCGGCTTACGTGGCGGCGTTGTTGCAGGCCGATGAACTGATACTGGTGTCGGACGTGGCCGGGTTGTATGAGAGCAATCCGCACAAAAATCCCCAGGCCCGCCTGATTTCACGCATTGACAGGGTGGCTGATTACCTGCACTGCATTGATGAGCGCAAATCCTCGCTGGGCACCGGCGGCATGACCTCCAAACTGCAAGCGGCTGAAATCTGCCAGCAGCATGGCATCGGCGTGCGGATTGTCAACGGTGACGAAACCAATTTTTTGCTCAAGGCGCTCAATGGCCAGTTGCCCCACAGCCACTTTGTGCCAGGGGCTGCCCGCCGTGGCGATGCGGGTGCCTGATCCGGCACTTGCTTGAAATCCCCGTTTCCGGCCCCTATAGATTCTGATAGACAAACTCACACGGAGACCCTCTGATGCCTGAACACGACCTGTTTGCAGAAGCCATTCATGATCCGGCGTTGTTTTTCTCCAGCCCCTGCGCGGTGCTGACCGATGACCGTTTTGACAAAGATCAGAAAATCCGGCTACTGAAGCAATGGGAATACGACCTTCGCGAGTTAATGGTGGCCGAAGAAGAAGGCATGGCACCGCGTGCCGATGTGCTGGCCCACCACCAGGCCACCCTGGATGAAGTGCTGCACTGCCTGCACATGCTGGGTGCCGGTGTCGATGTGGAGAACGCCCAAACCAGCAAATTTGGTGGTGTTTGAGTCGTATTGGGCCAAAATTGATGCGCGTCAAACACCTAGCCTCCTCAGTCAGCCAAAAAGGCCCGGCGTTGCCTTGGGACAGTGCCGTGGGTGTGTTATGCTTTTCTAATTTAGCGGCATTGCATATAATGCCGTTGCATATAACCTGAAAAGCTGGGTCAAACGAACTTTCTCATACCGGGAATGCGGTTTGGCTGGAGTCACATCATGTCTCAAGGCAACAACTGTTCCAAAACACCGCATCCGTTCCAGGAACTGAAGGAAAACGCCACGCAAGCGGCGCGCATGCTCAAAACCCTGGCCAGCGAATCACGCCTGATGATCCTCTGTGCGCTGGAAGAACGGGAACATTCCGTCACGGAACTGCATCGGCAGATTGGTCTGAGCCAGTCGGCGCTCAGCCAGCACCTGGCCACCTTGCGTAAACAGGGGCTGGTAAAAACCCGGCGCGAGTCTCAGGTCATTTATTATTCCCTGGCCCAACATGACACCACCCGCATTATTTCGGTACTGAGCGACCTGTATTGCCCCGCTTCCGCCAGTGGTTCCAAAAAAACCACCGCGGGACAGGACAAGGACAGCCCGGTTGAAACCAGTCAGCAGGATGCTTGATAGTTGCCGAGCCCTATAAGGCAAATGCATTTCCTGCACTCACAAAGAGCTATCACGCAGCAAGAAACCCGTAACAAACAGGACTACCCAATGAAAACTCCCCAGGAAATGGTCATCGAAGCCCTGCAAGAAGTGGGCGAAGTGTCGGTTAATGAATTGTCCACCCTGCTGGCTGCCGATCCGCATATTCACGTGCTGGATGTGCGCGAGCCGCAGGAAGTCGAGCAGGGTGTGATTCCCAAGTCCACCTGGATACCCCGCGGCATGCTGGAATTTCAGATCTGGAACCTGGTGGATCAACTGGGCTGGAACCCGGCAGACCCCATTTACCTGTATTGCCGCAGTGGCAATCGTTCCGCACTGGCGGCCAAAACCCTCAAGGACATGGGGTTTGCCCAGCCCATCTCCATCGCCGGTGGTTTTACCGCCTGGAAAGACAGCGGCTATCCCATCGCCTTCCGTACCTTGCATTTCTGATGACATTTTGGCGCAGGCACAGCCGGATTTTGGCGTTGCTGAGCGTGTTGCTGTCCTTCGGTGTCACCGCCACCGAAGTCACCCTGCCTGTGGGCAAATACACGGCCAATGCCGACTGGGAAACCACACCGGGTGGTGCCGACAAACCCGCGGTACTGATCGTGCATGGCACCATGGGGCATAAGGACATGGAGCTGATCCAGCAAACCCAGGCGTTATTAAAAGAAAACGGCTACGACTCGCTGGCTGTTAACCTCACGCTGAACCGCGACAATCGCCATGGTTTTATGCCCTGTGACGTGCCTCAGACACATCGCCACGAAGACGCCGAGGAGGAAATTGCCGCCTGGTCGGAGTGGCTCAAGCAACAGGGCCGTCACCAACTGATTCTGCTGGGCCATTCACGCGGCGGCCTGCAGGTGGCGCAGTACCAGGCGAAACGGCACGACCCGGCAGTGGTGGCACTGGCGCTGCTGGCGCCCATGGCCAATCGCCCAGCGGCCACGCAAGCAAAGGCCCACGCCCGTCCCACTGACGCAGGAAAACACACCAAGCCAGAGTCACCAGCGAAACCCTTTCTGCATTGCGCCGAAGCACCGCAGGTCAGTCAGGCCAGTCGTGAATCCTACCGGCGCAATGGCCACACCAGCCTGATAGAAGTCCTGAAAGCCATCCATGTGCCCGTGGACGTGTTTGTGGGCAGTGAAGACAACTCGGCAGGCGTCATTCGCTTGTCAGAACTGGCCGCAGACCCGGCTTTGTCCGGTATCCGTGGGCATGAAATTGATGGAGCGGATCATTTTTTCCGTGACCTGTACCTGGACGATGTGGTGGAAACACTGGTGAGCCACTGGCAACAGATGAACCCGGATGAAAACGCCATTCACGCGGTCATGAGTCAGCAGCAGCATGCCTGGAACCGTGGTGATATCGAGGGCTTTATGCAAGGGTATGCCAAAACACCGGAATTGCGTTTTGCCAGCGGTGATCAGGTCACCTATGGCTGGCAAGCCACGCTGGACCGCTATAAAAAGAACTATGGTGAGGGAAAAGGCAAAAAACCCATGGGTGTTTTGCACTTTGAATTGCTCGAAATGCGTCAGCCCGCGTCCGATTTCGCGACGGTGTTTGGCCGCTGGCAACTGAATGGTGCCGGTACCGCCACACCGGTGCCGCACGGTTTGTTTACCCTGTTCTGGAAAAAACAGCCCGATGGGCAGTGGCGAATTATCGCTGATCACACCTCCTCGGGCCATTAATTCTCCACTCATTCACCGCTCTGGTCATTTCGACCACTCATCACCTTTAAAGGCTTTTTTGTCAACGCGTGCCGCCCTTGCCACCGATTGCGCGCGGGTGTAGGGTGGCCAAAAAACTGCTTGAACACGGGCACCGGGCGCACCTGGCCGGGCTGGAAAAACCCGAAACCAAAAGGCGCTACACTCTGGTTAACCGGGTGGTAAGCGTGCTGGAAATGGCGCAGATCATTGATCGGTTCTTTCCGGGGCGACTCAAACTACCGAGGAAGACCGCACCCAAGTTTTTGCTTATGCTGGCTGTTTGGCCTCATGCCCCGTTGTGTCAAAAATAACGGGGGCCATGAACTGGCTTTTGATAACCGCCGCAGCCTCTCAGAACTGGGCATTCG
>JALWKC010000285.1 GCA_026996795.1 Lysobacterales bacterium
CCGTGCCTGGCACATGCCCGAAGCGCCGCGCACCATTCAGCAGTTATCAACCCTGAGCAATAAATTTCTGGCCCGTCAGCGCTTTCAAAGCCAGTGGCAGGCGGTGCGCGAGGCTTTGGGCAATCAAGCCCCGGGAACAGAGCGCGTGCGGCTGTTCCTGGAGTATTTTCATGGTCTCAAACCCATTCAATGGGCGCATCCGCTGCAACGGCCCAGCTACCATTTCTTTCCCAGTTTGAGGGCGCAGCCTTTCTATGACCTGGACGCGCCTTGGCTGGAAACACTGAGGGCCGGTTTTGAGGTCATCCGCGATGAAAAAAATGCCTTGCTGAATGCCCGCTCCGCCATCAAACCGTACGTGGACGAACAGACCCCGGATGACCCGGATTGGAAAAAACTGGAAAAAAACCTGACCTGGTCTTCGGCCCACCTGCTCAAGGGTGGCGTTGTCAATGAAGAAGTGGCGGCACAGTGTCCGCAAACCATGCAAGTCCTTGAGCAATTACCGCTGGTCAGGCTGGCCGAACACGCTCCTGAGGCGTTTTTTTCCATCCTCCGGCCCGGGACCTACATTCCGCCACATTTCGGCCTGTCCAACCTGAAGTTGACCGTGCACCTGGGGCTGGATATTCCCGCCAATTGCGCCATTAAGGTGGGGGAGGAACAGCGCGGCTGGCAGCCGGGTGAAGTGCTGGTGTTTGATGACAGTTTCCGGCATGAGGCCTGGAACCGTTCCGGTCAGGACAGGGCGGTGCTGATTACCGAAATCTGGCATCCGGATATTCGGCCTGAAGAACAACAGGCCCTGGCGGCCATTATGCAAGAGCAGGCCGGTTATAATCAGCAACTGGCGGCCGAAGAATGGCCGCAACTGGTCACGGCCATCGAGCAGGCGCTTGCTGAAGCCGATGCTGGCCGGGATTGATTGTTGCCAGTGCGCTGCCGGCCAGTTAGGACAGCGGGCGGGTTTATCGTTAGCCCCATCAGGAGTTCACATGCACAGCCAGACCATTGCCCTGGGCGTTAACATTGATCACGTGGCCACGCTGCGAAACGCGCGCGGCGTGGCGTATCCAGATCCGGTTCAGGCGGCTTATGTGGCCGAACAGGCCGGGGCGGATGCCATTACCATCCACCTGCGCGAAGACCGCCGCCACATCACCGATCGCGATGTAAGCCTGCTGCGGGAAACCCTGCAGACGCGCATGAACCTGGAGATGGCCGTGACCGATGAAATGCGGGCCATTGCTTTGCGTATTCGTCCCGAGGACGTGTGTCTGGTGCCGGAAAAACGCGAGGAAATCACCACCGAAGGCGGGCTGGATGTGGTGGGTGGTTTTGACGCCATTGCCAGTCATTGTCGCACCCTGGCCGAGGCTGGCATCCGGGTGTCGTTGTTTATTGACCCGGAAGCCGGGCAGATTCAGGCCGCCCACGATTGCGGCGCACCGGTGATCGAACTGCACACTGGCGCCTACGCCAATGCCGTTAGCGAAAGTGAACGCACCGCGGAACTGGTCCGTATTGAACAAGCCGCGGTGCTGGCCGATTCCCTCGGCCTGCAGGTCAACGCCGGTCATGGCCTGCATTATCACAACGTGCAGCCCATTGCTGCCATCGAGCCAATCCGGGAACTGAATATCGGTCATGCCATTATTGCCCGCTCGGTTTTTTCCGGCCTGGCTGCAGCGGTGGCAGACATGAAACGCCTGATGCTGGCTGCCCGTCAGGGAAGCTCTGATTGAATCTGGCGCGAGCAGATTGTCGTGAAAAATTGCTCAGTTCAAGGCGCAAACCGCACGCAAGAACCAGCTACTGTGGCGGTTTGCAACGCAGAAATGGACAATTTGACGCCGCAAGATGCCGTGTCACGATTCGATCAGAGCTTCCTTAGGGACAACAGCCAGGCTGAATCCATTCCCGTTCCGTTTCCAACCCGATTTTCAATGGCTTTCAGTGGCTGAGTGCCTTCAA
>JALWKC010000286.1 GCA_026996795.1 Lysobacterales bacterium
GGAAGTGGTGCACGTGCACAGCCCGCACCACCTGCAGATTCGGGTGGATGAACGCGGCACGGGGGAAACCCGGGCTTGTGGCAGTGGCGCCGCCGCGGCCGTGGTGGCCACCGTACAGCGCCTGCTGACCAAGGGTCAAGGCACGGAAAACCCAACCGACAGGCTGCAGGCGGTTCGCGTTGACATGCCCGGTGGCCAGCTTTTGGTAAACTACCAGCCAGGCACCGGTGGGCTTTCATTGCGTGGCCCGGCGGCTCACGTGTATCAGGGCCGCGCCTTTTATCCCGCAGCGGACAACAGCCAAGGAGAATCATGAGCGAGAAACCGGAACAACCACACCACACCGGAGCCACTGCTGAAGTCGGCACGGAACCCTCCAGGGCGCCCTTGCGGGCCATGGATGTTTTGCGCTTCTTGCGTCAGCACCCCGCCTTTTTCAGCCAGTACCCGGATTTGCTGGCGCAACTGCAGGTGGTCGACAATCAGGGCAGCGTGACCAACCTGGTGAATTATCAGGTCAAAGTGTTGCAGGAAAAGAACCGTCAGCTGACCGAGCAGTTAAATGCTATGGTCAGTGCCGCGCGCAGCAGCGAAAGCCTGCTTGACAAGGTGTTCGAGTTGGCGCTGGTATTTTCCAGCCTGCCCACCGGGCAATCCAGCTTCAATGCGTTTGTGGATTATGTCCGCACGGCCTTTCCCAGCGATTTTCTCAGCCTGGCCGTGCCACCGGCACTGCTACCGGCCGACACCCGCATGGGCCACGTGGTCATTGTCAGTGATGCAGAAGAATTCCAGCAGTTGTTTGCCGATGTGCTGGCCCAGGCGCAACCCCTGTGCGGTCGCCTCAAGGCCGACAAGCTGGCATACCTGTTTGGCGAACAGGCCAACGACGTGGCCTCGGTGGCGTTAATTCCCATGGGAGAAAAAGGCAGCGGCGGATTGCTGGCTTTTGGCAGCCGCGATCAGCACCGCTTCGTGCCGGGCATGTCCACCGATATTCTGCAACGTCTGGCCAGGCTGTTACACCACAAACTGCAACGAGACGCAGCCACGGCGGAATCAACGGCTTCACCAACCGCTTCCCAGTCTCCCATGGCCGATGCCTGAGGGCGGCCAGATGAACCCATGACCAGGAACCCGAATCCAGGCACTCTGCCAGTCTCGACATCAGCCGGGCGACCTGCTGGTGATAGTCTTCCCGACTGGGTTGAGCATTATCTGCGGGAACTGACCGAACAGCGTGGCCTGTCGGCCAACACCCTCAAGGCTTATAGCCGCGACTTGCAGGCATTAACGGATTTCCTCCCTGAAAACATCACCCTCGATCAGATAGATGGCGAGCGATTGAACGCGCTGCTGGCCGATCGTCACCAGCATGGCCTGTCGCCGCGTTCGCTGGCCCGGTTGCGTTCCAGCCTGACCCGTTTTTTCGAATTTGTGCGGGAAAACGGCCGCCTGCAACACAACCCCTGTGCCTTGCTCAGCACGCCGCGCGTGCCGGTGCGGTTGCCGGAAGTGCTGGATGCCGATGACATGGCGCGCTTGCTCGACATTCCCCCCGGCACGCCGCTGGCCATCCGCGACAAGGCCATGCTGGAGCTTTTCTATTCGTCCGGTCTGCGCCTGAGCGAACTGGCCGGTGCGCGTTGGCATGATCTGGATACCAGTGGTGGACTCATCCACGTCACCGGCAAGGGGCGTAAGCAACGCGTGGTGCCGGTGGGCTCGCAGGCGCTACAAGCTTTGGCGCAGTGGTATCCGCTGGCCAAAATCTGGGACAAGCAGTCCACCGATGCGCTGTTTCTGACCCGGCGCGGCACCCCCTTGCGGCCGCGCAGCATTCAGGACAGGGTGCGCTACTGGGCCAAGCAGCAGGGCCTGTGGCAACGCGTGTACCCGCACTTGATGCGCCACTCATTCGCCAGTCACGTGCTGGAATCCAGTCGCGACTTGCGCGCGGTGCAGGAAATG
>JALWKC010000287.1 GCA_026996795.1 Lysobacterales bacterium
CCGGACGGCTTAACAGCCTGACGAAAAGACTCATAAAAGGCCTGAACACAGGGCTCACCGGACTGGCCCTGCTGCTGGTCAGTGATTCTCTGTTAACGGCCTCGGCCACCACGCCTGAAACAGGCTCCAGCTCAAGCACCACGCTGACCCTGAAACCCTGTCACCTTCACGCACCGGGCTATCCGGTGTCGGTGGCGGCCGAATGTGGCACACTCAGCGTGCCGGAAAACCGTGACAACCGCGACAATCCCGACACCACAGGCCGCCGTATTGACCTGAATATGGCCCGAGTCAAATCCCGTAGCGCCAACCCCGAAACCGACCCGGTGGTTTTTCTGGCCGGCGGCCCGGGTCAAGCAGCCGTGGAAACCTACGCAGCCATGCACACGGCCTGGCGCCATGTGTTGAAAGACCGCGATGTGATTCTGGTTGACCAGCGTGGCACCGGCCAGTCCAACCCGCTGGAATGCGAATTTGACCTGCCCAGCCCGATCCTTGATGCGGCACTGAAAGACACGGAAGCCGCCCGGGTGGAAAAGGCCTTGCGTCAATGCCTGGCATCACTGGATGCCGACCCCCGGCACTACACCACCTTGAATGCCATCGAAGACCTGGAAGACGTGCGCCGGGCACTGGGCATTTCACAGTGGAACCTGCTGGGCGTTTCCTACGGCACGCGCAAGGCATTGACCTACCTCAAGTATCACCCCGATGCCATCCGCGCGGTGATACTGGACGGGGTGGTTCCCCAGGACGAAGCCCTGGGCAGCACCATCAGCCAGAACCTGGATGCCGCGCTGAAAAAACAGTTCGCTTACTGCGCGGCCCAGCCGGGTTGTCATCAGGCCTTTGGTGATTCTTTCGCCACCCTCTGGCGACTGCTGGACCGGCATGAAAAAAACCCGCAGAACATCCGCCTGCCCGACCCGTTAACAGGCGAATACACTGACTTTCGCATGGATCGCAACAACCTCGCCCTGGCGGTGCGCCTGCTGGCCTATTCCCCCGCCACCATGGCGTTAATTCCGCTGCTGCTGGAGCGCGCCGACCAGGACCAACCGGAAAACCTGGCCGCCCAGGCCATCACCGTGCAAAAACTGCTGACAGACAGCATCGCCAACGGGCTGGAACTGTCTGTGATCTGCAGCGAGGACGCGCCTTTCTACCCCGAAACCCCGGCCAACCCATCTGCTGCATCCGCCACACCAAAAACCGTCTTGGGCGATGAGCAGTTAAAAAGCATCCGCCGTTCCTGCGCCATCTGGCCACACAAACCGGTCAGCCCCGAGTTTAAACAACCCGTCCAGTCAGACAAGCCGGTATTACTGCTGTCCGGAGAGCTGGACCCCATTACCCCGCCTGCCTTCGCCGAAAAGGCCGCCAGCACCCTCAGCCACTCACAACACATCGTGGCCAAAGGCCAGGGACACAACGTGTTTCCTCATGGCTGCCTGCCACGGCTGGTGGCAGAGTTTCTGAACCGGCCGGAGCAAAAAATCGAAAACGAATGCCTGCGGAATTTCGACGCCCCGGCCTTCTTTATCGACCTGATGGGGCCAGAAGAATGATTCACGCACAACAGTTGAGCAAATCCTTTGGCCAGGTAAAAGCCGTGCGCAACGTGAGCCTGGAAGCACCAGATGGCCAGATTACCGCCTTGCTGGGCGCCAACGGGGCCGGCAAAACCACCTCCCTGCGTATGATCTACGGCTTGATCAGGCCCGAGTCCGGGCAGGTTTGCATCGACGGTGAAAACCCGCACGAAAACCGCGAACAGGTGCTGCACCGGCTGGGCGTTTTGCCCGATGCCAGAGGGCTTTACAAAAACCTGACTGCGCGCGAAAACATTGAATACTTTGGCCGCTTGCACGGCATGGACGAAGAGGCTCTGCAACAGCGCACCGATCTGCTGATAGAGCAACTCGGCATGCAGAAATTCGCCAGTCGCCGCACCGATGGCTTTTCCCAGGGACAGCGGGTCAAGGTGGCGCTGGCCAGGGCGCTGGTGCACGACCCGCAGAACATTATTCTGGATGAACCCACCAACGGGCTGGACGTGCTGGCCACACGCGGCGTGCGGGAGTTTCTCCGGCAGGAAAAGGCGCGTGGCAAATGCGTGCTGTTTTCCTCCCACGTGATGCAGGAAGTTTCGGCCATTTGCGACCGCATTCTGGTCATCCACAACGGCGTTGTATGCGCCGAAGGCAGCGAGCAGGAGCTGCTGGAAACCACCGGTCAGGCCAGTCTGGAGGATGCCTTTGTGTCTCTCATTACGGACGATGAACAAATCACCGGCGAGGTGAGCGCATGAAAAATCTGTTCTCGGTTATTTTCCAGAAAGAATTCAGGGAAAACCTGCGTGACAAGCGCACCATTACCTCGGCCCTGATCATGGGCCCGCTAATGGGCCCGATTCTGTTTGCGGTCATGTTCGGCTTTATGATCCAGCAACAGAAAAACAAATCGGAAAAGCCCCTGGAGCTACCCGTTATCGGGGCCGAACAGGCCAGCAGTTTTATCAAATTTGCGCGCCAGCAAGGCGCCCAAATCCTGCCCGGGCCCAACGACCCGGAACAGGCCATCCGTGACAAGACCCACGACCTGGTGCTGCGCATTGACCCCGACTACGCGCAGCAATTTCGCCACGGCCTGCCCGCCCGCATCCAGCTGTACTACGACGAATCCAACAAAGACAGCTCGACCCCGGTGCGGCGCGTGCAGCGGCTGGTGAATCAATACAGCCAGACCATCGGCTCCCTGCGCCTGCAACTGCGTGGCGTCAATCCAGTGCTCACGCGAGCCGCTTTTATTGAGGAACACGACCTGTCCACGCCCCAAAGCCGGGCGGCCCTGATTCTGGCCTTGTTGCCCTATGTGCTGATGATCGGCATTTTCACCGGCGGCATGTACCTGGCCATTGACACCACCGCCGGCGAAAAGGAACGCCAGTCACTGGAACCGTTGTTGCTCAATCCGGTGCCCCGTTCCACCATTCTGGCCGGCAAACTGGCCGCCACCGTCGCCTTCAGCCTGATGGCCGTGGCCATCACCATCGTCACGTTCCGGATTGCCTTTACCTTTATCCCCTTTGAAGAACTGGGAATGGCCCTGAAGCTCGACGCCCGCATCATGGGGCTGATTTTCCTGTTGCTGGTGCCGGTGGCATTGCTGGCTGGCGCCTTGCAAACCATCATCGCCGCCTTCAGCCGCAATTTTCGCGAAGCCCAGACTTACCTGTCCATGCTTCTGCTGCTGCCCATGCTGCCCTCCCTCGCGGTGATGATCATGCCGCTGAAGGAAAATGCCTGGAAAATGGCCACGCCCATTCTGGGCCAGAACCTGCTCATCAACCAGCTGGTCAAGGGCGAGGCCATCAACCCCCTCGACCTGCTGCTGGCCGTGGGTGGCACCACCGCCGTGGGCCTTGGCCTTGCCTGGGTGGCGGTGAAGCTGTATAACAGGGAACGGATGCTGTTTTCTTCCTGAGGAGCCTCTGATTGAATCGTGACCCGGCATCTTGCGGCGTAAAATCTGCTCGCGCCAGATTCAATCAGAGGCTCCCGAAGCCGTCATTGCCGAGGTACCCCCGCCATGCCAAAATCAGACCGCCGCTTTTTACTCATCGCCTGCAGCCTGTGCAGCGCCCTGCTATTACCCCTGGCCGCCGGAGCCGGACAACCCGTTATTTACCGCTGGGTGGATGAAAACGGCACCGTCCACTACAGTGACACCGCCCCACCGGACAAACCCGCGCAGGCAGCTGACTTGCCCCAGCTCACCATTGTGCCGGCCAAAAAGATCAAACCCAAAGACAACGGGGATCAAAAAGACAAGAGCGACAAACAGAAAGGCGGCACACAGGACCTGGCCACATTCGATGATTTGCGCCTGGTGCGGCCCAAAGCGGAAGAAAATCTCTGGGGCACCGGCGGCACCGTCACCGCCGAAGTCACCTTTTCCGGGCGCCTGCCACGTGGCTACGCCATTCAGTTTGTGCTGGATGGCAAGGCCTTCAAACCGGTGCGGAAGAAAATTTATGTAATCCGCGAAGTCATCCGCGGTGAACACAGCCTGTATGCCCAGATTATCGAAATCAACAGCGGCCAGGTGGTGGCCAAAACCGATCCGGTGACCTTTTACCTGAAGCAGGCCACCGTCAAAATGCACAATAACGGCTAGGGAAGCACTGATTGAATCTGGCGCGAGCAGGTTGTCGTGTAAAATTGTTCAGCTCAAGGCGCAAGCCGCACGCAATAGCAAGCTATTGTGAAGGTTTGCAACGCAGAAATGGACGATTTTACGCCGCAAGATGCCGGGTCACGATTCAATCAGAGCTTCCCCAGGCAGTAACCCGGCGTCTACCTGATGAATCAGAAATAACCCCCCTGGACAAACGACCAGGAATATGGTCTAATCACAGTCAACAGAACCCGCCAAGTGGGCTATGCATGAGGTTTTCTTCATGTATCCCCGGCGGGTCTTTTTTTGCCCTTTCAATTATGCCTGACTTCCCCAAAAAACCCCTCAGTCATCAAGACCAGCTCAAACAACTCATAGCGCGAGGGTTAACGGTCAACGACGAGGCAGCGGCTCTCGAATTTCTGAAACACAAAAACTATTATCGGCTTTCTGGGTATTGGTTGCCTTTTGAAGCCTCTCGAAACCCGCACCGGTTCAAAAAAGGAGTTTCTTTTGACGAAATCATTCGCATTTATGAGTTTGATGAATCGCTCAGGGCACTATTGTTTGAAACGATAGGGAAGTTTGAAGTTTCTTTCCGCTCTATCTTCGCCTACTACCTGGCCATGGAAAAAGGCCCGCACGCGCATTTATGCCCAGACATCGTCAAAAGTCACGCTTTGCATAAAAATAACTTGAATACCATCCAACAGCAACTCAAACGTGCGAATGAAAAGTTCATCAAACACCACCGTGAAAAATATGGAGAAGACCCGCCTGTCTGGGTCACGGTTGAGATTCTTTCTTTCGGGGCTGTATCAAAGCTCTATAAAAACATAAAACAGGACAACATCATAAAGAGACGAGTTGCTGGCCAATACAAGCTTGGTGCCCGCTTCCTGGAGTCTGTGTTACAAAACCTGAGTGAAATAAGAAACGTATGCGCGCACCACGGGCGCCTCTGGAACCGGAAACTCACCAGCAAACTCAGCCAGCATAACGCCCCGAAAAGAGTGGAAAGCACCCAACCTGAAACAGGCAAGATTTTTCCATCACTCTTTGTTACACATCACCTGCTCAATAGAATAAGCCCTTGTCGAGATAGCCTTTCGAACGCCTTTCTGCAGGATCTGACAACAATACTGGGTCAATACAATCCCCCTGTGGCTGAAATGGGATTCCAGGATAACTGGAAAAACCACTTCCCTTCGGGGAGATAACCCGAACTTTCTGCAGGCATAGTACAATGGCCGCCTGTTTTCATCCCACTTTACGAGACCGCCATGTTTGACAAAAACACCCGCCTTGCCGACAGTGACCCGGCGCTGGCTGCGGCCATTGCTGCTGAAGAAAAGCGTCAGGAAGACCACATCGAACTCATCGCTTCGGAAAACTACGCGTCGCCCGCGGTCATGGAGGCCCAGGGCAGCGTGCTGACCAACAAATACGCCGAGGGCTATCCGGGCAAACGCTATTACGGCGGCTGCGAATACGTGGACATCGCCGAAACGCTCGCCATCGAGCGGGTAAAAGAGCTGTTTGGCGCCGATTACGCCAACGTGCAGCCCCATTCCGGCTCCCAAGCCAATCAGGCGGTCTATTTTGCCCTGCTGCAACCGGGCGACACCATTCTCGGCATGAGCCTGGCCCATGGTGGCCACCTGACCCATGGAGCACAGGTCAACATTTCCGGCAAGCTGTTCAACGCGGTGCAATACGGCATCGACGAGACCACCGGCGAAATCGATTTTGACGAAGTCCGCCGCCTGGCGCTGGAACACAAACCGAAAATGATCATTGGCGGCTTTTCTGCCTATTCCAAAATCATCGACTGGAACCGGTTCCGGGAAATTGCCGATGAAGTGGGGGCGTATTTCATGGTGGACATGGCGCACATTGCCGGCCTGGTGGCCGCTGGCGTCTACCCCAACCCGGTGCCCATCGCCGATGTGACCACCTCCACCACCCACAAAACCTTGCGTGGCCCGCGCGGCGGCATTATCCTGGCGCGCAGTAACGCGGAAATTGAAAAGAAGCTCAATTCCATTGTTTTTCCCGGCATTCAGGGTGGGCCGCTCATGCACGTGATCGCCGCCAAGGCCGTGGCTTTTCTGGAAGCCTTGCAACCGGAATTCAAAACCTATCAGCAAAACGTGGTCAATAATGCCCGGGCCATGGCGAAAACTCTGAAACAGCGTGGTTTCAACATTGTTTCCGGTGGCACCGAAAACCACTTGTTTCTGGTGGACCTGGTCGACAAGGGCATCACCGGCAAGGACGCCGAAGCGCGCTTGGGCGAGGCCCACATCACCGTAAACAAAAACGCCGTGCCCAACGACCCGCGTTCCCCGTTTGTCACCTCTGGCCTGCGCCTGGGCACACCGGCGGTGACCAGTCGCGGTTTCGGTCTCGAAGAAGTCACGCAACTGGCGCATTGGGTGGCCGACATTCTGGACAACATGGACGATGACGAGGTGCTACAGCGGGTGCGCGCTCAAGTCACCGAGTTGTGCCACCGTTTCCCCGTGTACGGATAAAAAATCATGAGCAAGAAAAAAACCAAGAAACTGCCTGAAAACCTGGCCCGCAAACGCCGCGCCCGCAAGCGCCTGATGCAGGCCCTGTACCAATGGCAACTGAACAACGCCCCGGCCGGCGAGATCATCGAACAATTCATGCTGGAACAGGACATGGGCAAGGTCGATGTGCCGTACTTCCAGAACAACCTGCGCGAAATTGTGGAAAACACCGATGCCCTGCGGGCCCACTTTGACAAACACCTGGGCCGCAACGTCAAGGACATCGGCGTGGTGGAAAATGCCATTCTGCTGCTGGCCACCCATGAGCTGAAAAACAACCCCGACACGCCCAGCGCCGTTATCCTCAACGAAGCCATCGAACTGGCCAAGGAATACGGCGGCGAAGGCGCACACAGCTTCATCAATGGCGTGCTGGACAAAACCGCCACCGACCTGCGCCCGGACAAGGCTCCGCCCGCGTCAACGGACAATGAGCCGGCCTGAAGCCTGCGCCAACACCCCGCCGGGTGAATTCGACCTGATCGATTTTATCCGGCAACAGGCGCAATCCGGCGCCGGCGCGCCAAACGGCGTTGTGGTCGGCATTGGCGATGACTGCGCTGTCCTGCAACCGCCACAAGGGCAATTGCTGGTCAGCAGCGACACCCTCAATGCCGGCGTGCATTTTTTTCCCGGCGACCCTCCAGAATCCATTGGCCACAAAGCCCTGGCCGTTAATCTCAGCGACCTGGCCGCCTGCGGTGCCACCCCACGCTGGGTCAGCCTCAACCTGTCTTTGCCAGCTGCCGACCGGGCCTGGCTGCGCGATTTTCTGCGCGGTTTCCTGAACCTCGCACAGCGCCACAAGGTGAGCCTGATTGGCGGCGACACCACCGCCGGCGCCCTGTCGGTGAGCGTCACGGCCATGGGTTTTACCACCCGTCCGCTGCTGCGTTCCGGTGCCCGGGATGGAGACCTGCTGGCCGTCAGCGGCCCCATTGGCAGCGCTGCCTTTGCCCTCAAACACCGCCGCTCAGCCGCTGGCTGGGCACTCAGCCAGGCCTTGCAATACCCGCAACCGCGGCTGGATATCAGTGAGGCCATCGCCCCCTTTGCTCACGCCTGCATTGATGTTTCCGATGGCCTGCTGGCCGATGCCGAACACCTGTGCCAGGCCAGCGGACTGGAAGCGCGGATCGATCTGGATCGCATCCCGGTGCACCCGCTGGTGAAAAAAAACGACCCCCACTGGCCTTCACTGGTGCTTGGCGGCGGCGACGATTATCAGCTGCTTTTTGCCTTGGCAGAACGCGACCGGCAGCGGCTGCCGGAGGGCTGCCACATTATCGGCCAGTTGTGCCGGACGTCAGGACAACCCGCCGCGCGCGTTTACGAGTACGGCACACCGTTCCCGACCCGGCACACCGGCTATCGCCACTTTTCTGCCACCACCACACCCAACCATCCACATGAATCACCCGCAAAAGCCTGACAAGCTGACCCAAATCGCCCTCAAAACCCCCGCCGGGCTGCTGGCGTTTGGTTTCGGCAGCGGCCTGGCACCCGTGGCGCCCGGCACGTTTGGCACCCTGGCGGCCATTCCGGTTTACCTGCTACTGGCCCATTGGCCTCTCTGGGCCTACGCCGGGTTTGTGCTGGCGGCTTTTGCGCTGGGCGTTTATGTTTGCGACATCACCGCCAAGCGTCTGGGCGTGCATGATTTTGGCGGCATTGTCTGGGACGAATTCGTGGGCCTGTGGATCACCCTGGCCGGCGTGCCGGTGCACTGGAAAACCCTCGCCGGCGGCTTTGTTCTGTTCCGCCTGTTTGATGTGCTGAAACCCTGGCCCATTGGCTGGCTGGATAAAAAAATCCACGGCGGCTTTGGCATCATGCTGGACGATGTCATTGCCGGCCTGTACGCCTGGGCGCTGTTGCACCTGGCCGTGCGCTACCACCTGTTGGGGGCATTGTCATGAGCCGCCTGCTGGTCCTGGGTGCGGGCCGTATCGGCGCGGCCATTGCGCAAAACCTGGCTGCCGATTTTGATGTCACCGTGGCCGACAACAACCCGCAGGCCCTGGCCGCCTTGAAACA
>JALWKC010000288.1 GCA_026996795.1 Lysobacterales bacterium
GCGGCACAGCCTGCAGACTCGCCGCCTGAAGTTGCCACTGGGTGATATTTCCCCGGAAACCGATCTGCTGTTGCTGTTGCATCCACCGCCGCTGGATGCCGCTACCGTGGCCGCTATTCGTCGATACCTGGCGATGGGTGGGAAAATGGCCGTTTTTGTGGACCCCCTGTTGATTGCCCCGGCACCGTTGTCCCTGCCGACCCAATCGGACCTGGCGGGTCTGGAAGCCATGTTGGGGTTCTCACTGGCCAGGCAACAGGTGTTGGTGGACCCGGCACTGGCGGCGGATCCGGATTTGAAACGCGATGTGGACAAGGGCATTCCCCCGGAGACAGAAACCGCGCCCCCGGTGTTGCTGACTGTCCACGGACAGGTCATCAATCGGGACGACATCCTGACGCGCGATCTGAAGCGAATCAATCTGGTCGCCGCCGGCAGCCTGATGCCGGAAAAGAATGGGCACGGTCAGCCGCAACGTATCCTGTGGCACAGCAGTGATCGCGCCAGGCTGATCCAGCGACAGCAACTGGCCCAGCTGGACGCAACCCACTGGCAGGCCCAAACAGGGGAGGCACCACCGAACTCCGGGCCTTATGCCCTCGCGGTGCGGCTGACGCCAACGGTGAGAGCCTCTGATTTTGCCAGCACAGGAAACCAGAACGCCGCAGCGGACACCACAGCGGATGACCGCCAGCCCACCGTGGTGCCAGGCTCAGTGGTGCTGGTGGCAGACACAGACCTGCTGCTGAACCACACCTGGACACGGCGCTCGGTGGACAATGGCCAGAGCGTTTACCTGGCCTTTGCCGACAATGGCACGTTTTTTCATCACCTGCTGGACCACCTCAGCAGCAGCCCGGATTTGATCGCCATACCACCACGCCATCATGCGGATCGACCATTTACCCGGGTGGCGCGCTTGCGCCAGCGTTCGGAAAAGAAGTTCCACCAGACCGAGCAACGACTCATTGCCCAGTTGCGCGAAACCGAACGGGTGCTCAATCAGTGGCAGCAAAACAAGGATCCGCAGGACAAGTTGATTCTAACGCCAGAGCAACAGCAGGAACTGCAGCGTTTTCGCCAGATCAAGCTGGATATTCGTGAAAAACTGCGCGCGGTGCGGCGTGATTTTGATCAGGACGTGGCCGCCTTGGGGCGCAGGGTACTGGCCTTCAATCTGCTGCTGGTGCCCACGTTGCTGGCTTTGGTGGGCCTGATCAGCTGGCGTTGGCGGCGACATCGCTGGCGCAAATTCCGGCGGCCTGATAACGACAGGCGGGGTGAGGCATGAACCGGTTCCGAAATAGAGAGTATTTTCGATTTCATCCCCGGCAATGGGTGCTGGCCGGCCTGACTGCTACTCTGTTGGGGCTGGTGATCTTTGCCACCGAGCGGGACGACCGACCCTTGAGCGAGGAGCACAGCTGGTTTTTGCCCCACCTTCGTGCCGATACCAGTGCGCTGGACAAGGTGGTGCTGTGGTCGTCTAAAGGCAAGCTGACCCTGGAAAAGAAAAACAACCAGTGGGTCTTGCCGCAAAAAGACAATTATCCGGCGGACTTGCGTGCCGTGGTGGAATTCATCCTGCCCTTGCGGGAAATGAAAACGCTGGAAAGAAAGACCGCGCAGCCGGCCTTGTTGCCCCAGTTGGGGCTGGATGAGCAACAGGGCACGCACGTTATTCTCATGGCCGGGGACACCATGCTGGGGGACTTCGTACTCGGCAAGGCCTCCCGCCATGGCCCGGGCGGTTTTGTGCGAAGGGCTTCGGAGAATCAAGCCTGGCTGGTCAACAAAACGCTGTTTGTGCCCCTGAGTCCGTTGCCGTGGCTGAACCGGAAATTGCTGGATGTGGCGCCTGAGTCGCTGGTGGCCATTCGTGTCACAGCCACTGATCAGCCGCCCGAAACCCGTCGCCTGGTCGCTGGCAAACAGACGCAGGAGTCCCCACAATCAGCGGCGGACC
>JALWKC010000289.1 GCA_026996795.1 Lysobacterales bacterium
GGGTCAAGTACTCCATTTTGCGCATACGCTGCCCGGAATGCGCCTGGAAGAACAAGGTCAATTGGCACACCACGCCACTGATCACGGACAAGTTCACCGACATCATCCACCAGGAAGCCACCCAAAGCGGCTTTGAACCGGCGCTGATCATGGCCATTATCCACGCCGAATCCGGTTTTAATCCCAATAGCGTTTCCAGCGCCGGCGCCCAAGGGCTGATGCAATTGATGCCGGCCACTCAGGAACGCTTCGGGGTGCGCTCGGCCTTCAGCCCACGGCAGAATATCCGCGGCGGCGTCACCTATCTGCGGCAGTTGATGAAGCAGTTCAACGGCAATCTGGACCTGGTGCTGGCCGCCTACAACGCTGGCGAAAACGCGGTGTTGGCCTATGACCGCCAGATTCCACCCTTTGACGAAACCCGTCAGTACGTCAAGCGGGTCAAAATCCTTTACAAACGCTACAAAAAGCACCAAAAAAGCCGTTCCTGAAACGCCCCTGCCCACTAATCTGTGGATCAACGCAAAGCCAGCTGTGAGGCCATCCATCGCCTGTAGCCACCCGGTTTGTGCCTGATTTCAGGCTTTTTGCCGTTTTTTTTTCCATCCGCCAGCAAAATCAAGCCGCGCGCATTGCCACGGCCAGGTGGCTGTGATATACCAGAAGCCCATCATACACAAATGTATGACAGCCTGCTTTAACTTGAAAATCAAACACTTACCGAGGAAAACACCATGAAAAACCGCATTCACAACACCGTCATCCTGAGCGCCTTTCTGATCGCCTTTGCCGCCACCCCGGCCATGGCCTGGAAAGGGGATTTTAGCGAAGCTTGTCTGTGGCAAAAAGTCGAGATGGAACGCTCGGGTAATAAAGATGTAGAGAGAGAAGGCTCGGGAAATAAAGGCGTAGAACGAGAAGGTTCAGGTAATAAAAGTGTCGAAAGAGAAGGTTCTGGAAATAAATCCGTTGAACGTGAAGGTTCTGGCAATAAAGCCCTGTGCCGCCGCGGCCTTTTCGATTTCCTGCCCTTCTGATTGCTACCACGGCCGACCGTCGCAGAAGCCTGTGACCGATTTTTTGGGCTTCTGCGCGGCCCGTCGTTTGTTTTTTTGCCAGCAAGACCGGAAAGGGCTTGTATCCAGCCCTGCAATCTGTTAAACAATTAACAAAACAAACCAACACGTGAATCCACCATGCCAGAACACGCACACACCCCCCAAAACCCGCAAGACAGCGCACCCCGGCACAGCCGTTACCAGCGCATTATCAAAATCCTGGCCAAGACCTGCGCCCGCATTGTGCTGTCGGTCAACCGCCCGGCCCAGGACTTTATCCGCGCCTTTAACGAAGGGCTGATCGACATTCTGCGCCAGAGCCAGCCCACACTGACCATTGCCGAAATGAGCCTGCGCACCGGCATCGACCGGCGCCAGATCAGCCAGTACCTGAAACAGCAGAAGGTAGCGGCCTGGTGCAAGCCCAATACCGTCTCCATGCTGCTGGCGGAAATTGAACGCACCATTCAGACCCACTGCCCCGACGGGCTGTTGCCGGTGCAGGGCGAGGCCCCCAGCCTGGAAGCCATTTGCCAGCAACTGGTGCCCGGGCGCTTGCACGCCCAGGCCGTGCTGCGGGAACTGGTGCGGCTGGGCAACATTAAGCATGATAATGGCTATATCAGCATTAAGGACCCGGACTACTTCCCACAGAAAGACTCTCTGGATTTCCTGAATATGACAGTCTGGGCCATGGATCAGCTAGGGAGAACCATTGAGCACAATCGCCTCACCAGCGATCCGCGCCTGAGAAACTTTCAGCGGTCGGTGTACTCCACCCAGATCCCGCCCTGGAAGGCCGAACGCCTGCACCCACGCCTGAAACAGCGCCTGGAAAGTTACTACAACGAGGTGGCCGAAATGCTCAAGGAAGCCGAAGACCCGTGCATTCCGGTGGGCT
>JALWKC010000290.1 GCA_026996795.1 Lysobacterales bacterium
AGCCAATCATGAGTCCAATTCGCCTTCCGGTTGAAACGGCGGTGCAATTTGCTCCGAAGTGTCAAGCCTACCGGAAACACTGACCTGCTGGTCGCACAGCACCAGCCGGTCACCTTCGCGGATCAAATCCATATTGGAAAAACGGTTTTCGTGCAAGGAACCCCGTAGCAATCCCACCAGCCCGCCAGCAGGAAGAGACGGGGCTATGTCCAATTCGCGCAAGGTGAAAAACTCACCGTCGTTGAAATAAAAGGTCACTCGACCCGCGTGCAGCCCATCCTTGCCAATACTGATCCGCTCCAGATTGTCCCAGCGTTTACGGATTTCCTCGATGTCAGTTAGCCCAGCCACAAATACTCTCCTGATGTTTCAACAAGTATCGCATCATCGGGGTTGGAAGAAAGTAAAACCGTGGCCAACATCCGGTTCTCCCCCAGCTGGCGCCAAATAAATGCAGGACGTATCCCGGATACCCCATGCAGCCAGTTGCGTCCGGGGGAAAAGGGGTGCTGTTGCCTGGAAAACGGCTCTCCCAGGTAGTCACGAATGTGAGGGGGATTCAAATCACGGGATAAGGCCTCAATGTAATGATCAATAACCACACGCAATACCCGCCCACGCCATTGATCCGCGTCTTCCGAGTTGGGTATCAGGCATTCGCTGAAATCCCAACAATCGTTGATTAACTTTATGCCAGGCGGATTTTTGCATTGCCTGATTAACGGGGTGGTTTTGCAAGAGGTCTGGATTGACCTTTTGGTAGTGTTACCTCCCCGGTCAGTAAGAACCAGAGAGACAGTGTTAAGACCGTCAGGCCGTATTCCCACGGCCTTGTGAGTGTGTGGAGAAAACATGCAAACCTCGTTTTTCTGTATGGGGGTGGTGGTTTTCCGCTTGCCTATACTGATTGCGACTCAAACAAGAGGATAACAAATGAGCAAGCGTATTCCCAAGTCTGTTGCCAAGGGGTTGATTCGGCTGGCGAAAGCCAAGCGAAAGATCGGACCCAATGACGCCTACACCATCTATGACCGCGATAACATCGCCGGTACAGTAGCGTATGCCAATTTAACGCGGATTAAACAGGTATTGCCAGCAATAATGGCAGATTTCGATCTTGGCGTGGTCATTTCGTCCAACCATGACCAGGAAAAAGATGCCTTCCAGGGCAAAGTGACGATTTTTGACACCTCGGGAAAAGAGGCTGTTTTTGCGACCCCGTGGTTCGGTCGAAAACAGATTTCTCTGAGCGCCAATGATTCTCCGGATGTGCCAGATGATGTACACCGGATCAACGGCTATCTCGGCTGGGTGGAGCGTTACGCCGTGGAGCACTTCGTGCCGGTGCAAGTCCGTGAGGAAATGGAGCCTGCCACCATATCCACCGAACCTGTCACCGCCAAAGGCAAGCAGGTTGATCGTATTCCGTCTGAAGTCGTCATCGACCTGACTCGACAGCTAAAGGCGCATCGGAAATTCTCCGCCTTCACCCAGCGCCTGCGCGACCAGTTCGGGGTCAACGACCTGGCACAACTGCCTGTGGAAAAACTCACCGAAGCCCAGGATATGGCCAACAAGTTGATTGGCGGCCAGGATGATGCCGACAAGCAAACAGCAGACGCGGCCAGTGAGCACCCACATGCCCCCTTCATCCCGTCTGAAATCGCCATTGAATTGGCCCAGAAATTGCGCGAAAACCGCAAACTCTCAGCCTTCAATCGGAAACTGAAGGATAAACTAGGGGTGAGCGAGTTGGCGCGAGTCCCTTCTGACAATCTGGATGATGTCAAGCAGATGGTTGACGGGATTTTGAGCACCAGCACAGCATCTGGTTCAACCCAGAAGGATGCCGGTGCACTCCAAGACCGGATACCTTTCTAACGGAAGTTGCCACTGGGCATCAGCAACACTGAGCAAAACGGCGCGTTACAGCTACTGTTAAACGCGCCGTTCT
>JALWKC010000291.1 GCA_026996795.1 Lysobacterales bacterium
ACGGCCAGCTCGCGGTACAGGGCCTTGCGATCGCGGTTCTCATCCGCCACGATTTTTTTCACCAGCTGACGTTCTTTCAGGCCCAGGCCGCTGACAGCGAGGATTTCCACAAACCCCTGGTTATTGAAGCCAATCACGCCCTGATCCAGCCATTCTTTCAGGTATTGTTCGTAACGCTGTTTCATGCGTTGCTTGATTTCGTTAATGGCCGGGGAAGAAATATCAATATTGGCCTTGGCCTGGGCCACCGGAATTACCCAGTTAACGGGATTGATCCGCTGCCACAAGGCCCCTTGCGGGTTGTCGCCTTCTGGCGGGGCTTCAGTGCCGGGCGCATTGCCGTTTTCATCTCCGATAATTTCTTCCACCAGCTTGCCGGCAGCGGATTCCGCTTCGGCGGCCGGAAAATAGACATTGATGGTGACACAAGCGGTAAAAAACACGGTGGCTGCCGTCAGCGTCAACCAGCGCACGCGACGGTACCACGGATTATGTGTGGGGGTTGTGGGCTTGATGGCTGCGGTTGTGGACATGGCTTTTCTCCGGTTGAGGCATTTGAACGCATTATAACGCGACTTGCCAACGGCAGCTGAACGCATTGATGCACCGCAAAGACAGCGCCACTCTTATTTGACTGTGGCATCGGAGTAATCCCGGTTCAGCAAACGATCAAGAAATTCTTCCCAGTCGATGAATCGCTGGTAGCCGATGATATTGACGCGCGGCAAACCGCCGCCTTCCACCAGCAGATAGCCACCGTTGAACTCGCGAATGCCGCCCATTTCACAGACCTCCCGCCGCAGGCGGCAGCGCATGCCCAGACGGCGGTAACGAAACCGCTCGAAAAACCGCAGGAAAGAGCGGGAAATAGCCCCTTGCACACCGCCCAGCGAACTGATCCGGTCCAGGGCTTTCTGACTCAGGGTTTGCTTGATGCCCTTGCGCCTGACGGAGTGAATTTCGGCATCCATGCGGTCGGTTTTCCAGTTGGTGATGCGCAAGCCAGCCACGGAGCCGGCCACCAGACCGGTGATTTCGCCAAAATCAAAGGTGGTGGTGATTTGCTTCAGGTTCAGGCCATCAAAAACGATATCAGCCGCAATCACCGGCGCAACGCCAAACAGCCGTTCCATGGCCAGGTGGCTGATTTTCAGCTGACCATCAAAAACCGCCACGTCGATGACGCCATCAAACACAATCTGTTCGCCTTTCTTGTGCATGCCCGGTATTTTCCCGGCGATGGTGCCGTGCATGACGGGCCAGCCCAGTTTTTGCGTGATCAGGGCCAGCGACACGGGTTCAATTTCTCCGCTAAAATCAATATCAATGGCGGGTGAAAACACATGGCTCACAAACAAGTGGTCCACCACCAAAGCGCCATCAAACACTGGCAGGTAGCTGTGATCTGGAAAGCGCAAGCTGTCTCCGGCAAAGAAAAACCCAAGGCCCGATGCCTTGACCGGCAAACCGGCCAGCAGCAGCGATTCCCAGCTCAGGTTGGAAGGTGGCACCGGTGCCTCGGCCCGCCAGTGCAACTCACCAGTGAGCGCGGTGGCCCGGAGCTTTCTGGCAGGCGCCTCGCCATCCAGGCGGGTCAGGAACACATCGGCGCTGTGCCAGCGGTTGTGCTCGCGGCGCAGCTCTCCGGCTACCTGGCCGCTCAACCGGGCATCGGCTAGTCCCTTGAGCGCCAGGAAATCTTTTAAATACAGGCGGTTAAGGGCTTCCATGTCCTGCACCTGAAAGCGAACAAACTGGCTGCCCGGAACCCCCCCGGCTGAGAAATCACTCACGGTGAAATCGCTACTCAACACGCCCGGCACAGCCAGGTGCAGCAGCGCCTTTTCCGGCTTTCCATCCGGCCCCAGAAAAGCCTTGAGAGAAAACAACAACGGCTGTTCGGCAAAATTGAAGTAAAAATCCCCCAGCAAGGCCTCCCCGCTG
>JALWKC010000292.1 GCA_026996795.1 Lysobacterales bacterium
ATCCTGCAGCTGGTTGTGCAAACACCCAGTCTGTGGGAGAAGGTCAAGGAAGGTGGCATCGTAGGCTACGTGATCCTTTCCCTGGGCGCCATTGGCCTGCTGGTGGCACTGTGGAAATTCTTCCAACTGTGGAGCATCGGCAGCAAGATCAAGCGCCAGCTCAAGAGCAACCAGCCGCGTGAAGACAACCCGCTGGGTCGCATTATGAAGGTTTACACAGAAAACCCTGATGCAGACATCGAAACCATGGAATTGAAGCTGGATGAAGCCATTCTGCGCGAAACGGCTCCGTTGGAATCCGGCCTGTCCTTTATCAAGGTGTTGTATGTGATTGCGCCATTGCTGGGTCTGTTGGGTACCGTTGTGGGTATGATTCAGACCTTCCAGATGATCACCTTGTTTGGTACCGGCGATCCGAAAAGTATGGCCGGTGGTATCTCCATGGCCCTGGTCACCACCGTACTCGGTCTGGTGGTTGCGATTCCGCTGACTGTGCTGCACTCAGTGCTGCAGTCCATGGCACGCAAGCAAACTCAGGTTCTGGAAGAACAAAGCGCCGGCATCATCGCCAGAATGGCGGAGAAGTAAAATGTATCAGCTGAAAGAATTCTGGTACTCCATCATAAGCTTTATCAACATGGGTGGCCCGGTGCTCTGGGCCATCATGCTGGTGTTGTTCCTGATGTGGGTGATGATTCTGGAGCGTCTTTATTTTTACTCAGTCACCTTTCCGCGCATGAAGAAGCAGATTATCCAGGAATGGGATGCGCGCAGTGACACCACCAGCTGGTATGCCAAACGCATCAAGGAAGCCCGCGTCTCCGAGGCATCCATTGCTCTGCGTTGGGGCCTTGGGTTTCTGGATGCGTTGGTGGCCATCAGTCCACTGTTGGGCCTGTTTGGTACGGTTTATGGTATGTTACAGGTGTTTGACATTATGGCGGTGGCCGGCACCAGTAACGCCCGAGCCATGGCCAGTGGCGTTTCCAAAGCCACCATCCCCACCATGGCCGGCATGGTGGCAGCCTTGTCGGGGGTGTTTTTTACCACCTACTTCAAGCAGAAGGCACGCCGCGAAGCCGAGAGACTCGAAGACACCATGCAATCGCATTAAGACTTTGCTGTGGCGGAAAGAAACTTTTTCGCCGCAAGGCCTGTCGCAATTGAGAACAGGCACCTAAGGAATTATTTGAGGTTTTAACCCCATGAAAAGACGACATTTTCAAGAAGACGAGGCAGAAATCAACATCACGCCCATGCTCGATGTGGTGTTTATCATGTTGATTTTCTTTATTGTGACCACCTCCTTTGTCAAGGAAACCGGTGTGGACATCAGCCGGCCCACCGCCAGCTCCGCCAAAAAGGTCAGTAAGGGCAATATTCTGATTGCCATCAAGGAAAACGGCAAAATCTACATGAATAAACGCGACATTGATATCCGTGCCGTGCGTGCCAACGTGGAAAAAGCCCATGCGGAAAACCCCGAAGGCACCGTGGTGATTATTGCCGACAAGAACTCGAAAACGGGTGATCTGGTGCAGGTGATGGATCAGGTCAAGGCCGCCGGTGTGGAAAAAATTTCCGTGGCCGCCCAGCGTGAGGAGACTTAAGCCATGAGCGCCGACACCAAACGCGTGGCGATTTTTCCGTTTGCTGTGGTGATCGGAGCCGCCATCACCCTGTTGCTGTTCTATTTCATGTACTCGTTGATCACCACCAGTGCCACCAAACCGAGGAATTCCGACAATCCCACCATCGACTTCTCACCGGTGAAACTGGAAGCGGAGGCCGAGCGTAAAAACCGTGTGCGGCCCAAGAAACCGCCACCTCCCAAGGAACCGCCTCCACCGCCCAAGATGAAGGTGGCTCAGCAGACCAAGCCGGTGAACCAGATGCCTTCCATGGACATGCCAAACCTTGATCTGGCGGCCAATGGCGATGGTCCGGCACTGGGTCCGGTGGGTTTGGGTAATGTTGATCAAAATGCCGAAGGTGACGTGATTCCGCTGGTGCGCATCCCACCCCAGTACCCGCGTAAAGCCGCCATGGCCAAGATTGAAGGCTGGGTAAAGGTGGAGTTTACCATCACCGAAGAGGGCACCGTGACCAACCCCCGAGTTCTCGAAGCTAAACCACCACGAATTTTTGACCGCGAGGCTTTACGGGCGATTCTTAAATGGAAGTTCAAGCCCAAAATTGTTGATGGTGTGCGGGTGCCTCAAATCGCGACCCAGACCATTGAGTTCAAACTGGAAGGTTAGGTGGTAAGGTAGGCTGGGTAACGCATCGATAGAAAAGGCAAGTTCGCTTTTTGGCTCAGGCCCAAAAACAGCGGAGAAACAGCGAAACAACAGCGAAAAATGACATAGCCAACATCGCCTTTTACACATTTTGGTAATTTTTATGAAGAAGATACTCCTCATTCTGGCCCTGTTGATGGTGGCTGCTCCACTGTGGGCAGCGGTGGAAAAAACCAACAACCCGAAACGTGAAGTCAAGGGCGTTTTGCCATCTCCGGAAAACTATAAGAAACTGGAGAAATATTCCGGGTTTATGGCAGATGAAAAGTACGCCGAGGCCAAGGCCGGTTTCAATGCCATGTTGCAGCGCAAGTTGAATGGCTATGAACGCGCAGTGGTTCTGCAGTACCTGGGTTACCTGGCCATGCAGGAAGACAAACCCCAGCAAGCCATCAAGTATTTCAAGGAAGTGGTCAAGTTGAATTCATTGCCCAACCGTACCCACTTCAATGTCATGTCCAATATCGCCCGCATGTACATGGCCACGGGCCAATACCGCAATGCGGTCAAGGCCTGGCAGGATTACTTCAAGGCCACTGATGAAATCCGGGATTCCGATTATGCGTTGCTGGCCAACACCTATGTTCAGCTTGAAGACTACAAAAAGGGTCAGCAGCACATCAAGAAAGCCATTTCCATGGCTGAAAAACCGTCGGAAAGCTGGTATCAGCTGCTGTTAGTCACTCACCAACAGCTCAATGAATTTCGTCAGGCCGCCAAAGTGCTGGAATATCTGGTGGGACACTACCCGCAGAAGAAAAATTACTGGAAACAGCTGTCACAAACCTATTTTGCCCTGAAACAAGATCACAAGGCTTTGGCTGCCTTGGATCTGGCCAACCTTAATGGCTTACTCACCACCGAACAGGATTTGTTGCAGTTGTTCAAGCTGTATGCCTACCTTGATGTCCCATACAAAGCCGGCAAGGTGCTGGAAGCGGGCCTGAAAAAAGGCATCATTGAAAGCACCGAAAAGCACTGGAAAGACTTGGGAGCGACCTGGTATCAGGCACAGGAATTGGAAAAATCCCTGGTGGCCTTTAAAAAAGCCGCCGAGCTGTCTGATGATGGTGAACTGGATTTCCAGATTGCGAATATCTATGTGGGCCTGGAAGATTGGGCTAATGCCCGTAAAGCCCTCAAGGCGGCCTTGCAAAAAGGTGGCCTGAAAGATCGTGATGTGGGCAATTCCTGGCTGCTGCTCGGCATGGCCGAAAACTACCTGGGTAATGAAACCGCTGCCCGTCAGGCGCTGGAAAAAGCGAAGAAATTCCCAAAAGTGCGTAACAATGCCCAGCAGTGGTTAAACCACATGAAGCAAACCCAAATGACCAAAGCCAAGCTGCAGGAAATTCAAAAGACAGAAACTGGCGGCGACGCCGAACAGAACGGTGAAACCGCTGCCGAAAGCTGATCCGTTCTGGCTTGATGAATTCACCCGCTGGCTGTTGCTGGAAAAAGGCCTTTCCGGCAACAGCATCAGCAGTTACCGCGGTGACCTGCAACCCTTTTTTCAGTTTCTTGAAACCCGCAACGCCTCTCCGTTGACACTGAATGTTGACGATGCACTGGCCTTTCGCGCACAGCTGAGCCAGCAGGGTTACAAGGCCAGTACATTGGCGCGTAAACTGTCCGCTTTGCGCCAGTTCTACCGTTTCCTGCTGGTCAAAAAACACGTCAGTGAAAACCCCTTTGCCGCTCAACGCACGCCCAAGTTGAGCAAAAGCCTGCCCAAGCCCCTGAGTGAAGCCGACATTGACGCCTTGCTGCAGGCGCCCGATGTCAGCGAAATCACCGGGTTGCGGGATAAAACCATGCTGGAAGTGATGTATGCCGCCGGTTTGCGCGTGAGCGAACTGGTTGCCCTGAAACTGGGGCAGGTCAATCTGAATCGGGGTTTGCTACGAATTCACGGCAAGGGCAACAAGGAGCGCCTGGTGCCCCTGGGTGAAGTGGCAGTCGAAGCGTTGGAGAATTACCTCAGTGTACGAGCCGGTAACCAACAGGCCCGTCAAGCAGGTGACTGGGTGTTTTTAAGTCAGAAAGGCGGCCCGCTGACGCGTCAGGCATTTTGGTATCGGATCAAGAAGTACGCCAGTCAATGCGGCTTGTCCCCGCTGCCTTCACCACACCAGCTCCGTCACTCCTTTGCCACTCATTTGCTTAATCATGGTGCCGATTTGCGGGTGGTGCAAATGTTACTGGGCCACACCGATCTCAGCACCACGCAAATTTACACGCAAGTGGCCAACAGCGCACTCAAATCTACCCACAAGAAGCACCACCCGCGTGGATAGGGTGATTTGGCCATACGGGTTTTGCTTGCCCGAATCTGGCATGGGAACTACAATCGACCCAGGCTGTCTTATGCCAGACGCAGGCAGCAAACAACACACTCTGCACCTCAAAAAATCGAACACAAGAGCATAATCATGACACCATTGATAAAAAAACTCATTCTGATCAGTTCCACCTTGTTGGCCATGACCTTGGTTCAGGCGGGGGAAAAGGTTTCTGACAAAACCGACCAGCAAATCCGTCAGGCATTGAAACAAATGGCACCGAGTGCCAAAGTCCTGTCCATCGAAACGACCCCCATGAAGGGGGTCAAGGAAGTAACGCTGGATTCCGGTCGCGGGGGGGAAGTGTATTACGTCTCCGACAGTGGCGAATACCTGATCACCGGCAACATGTACAACACCCAGACCCGTGAAGACCTGACTGAAACGAAAAAAGCTGGTATTCGCAAAGAACTGGTGGCCAAATTCGGGCCGGACAAGCGTATTGACTTTTTCCCCAGGGACATGAAGCACCACATCACCGTCTTTACCGATATTGATTGTGGTTACTGCCGCAAGCTGCATTCGCAGATGGACGAATACAACAAGCGCGGTATTGGCGTGTCGTACCTGTTCTTCCCGCGTGCCGGGCTCAAGTCCAACTCCTACGACAAGGCGGTTGCGGTGTGGTGCGCTGATGATCAGCAGGAGGCGATGACCAAAGCCAAGAGCGGTATTCAGGTGGAGTTGAAAAAATGCGACAATCCGATTGCCGAACAGTACAAGACCGGCCAGGCCGTGGGTGTTTCCGGCACACCGGCCATCGTACTGGACAACGGCACCTTGATGCCCGGTTACCTGCCGCCGGATGCGCTTTTGCAACGGCTGGATTATTACCAGGCGCTGGAAAAAAGCAAGGCCGCCAAAGCCAAAAAATAGCTGAAGGATGAATAGCTAATCAAACCGGCCAAACGCCGGTTTTTTTGTGCACGGGTCTTGTGCCCCAGGCGCAGGAAAAAGCCCCACCTGTGCTATTATTACGCCCTGCTTCTGTGTGCCATTTTGCCCGGGCTGAAGTGGCTCTGGCAGCAACTATTAACCTGGCATCAATATAGGTGAAGCCCCGACTTATTGATATAAAAAGCAGACCGCGATGCGCTGTCCGCCAGACTCCGTTATCAACTCTTGCTGTAGAATGACTACAGCGGCGAGTTGATGCCTTGCTGGCAAACAGCGCATCACGGCTGAGCATCGCCTATATTGATGCCAGGTTAATAAAACCACCCATTCCAGAGTCTATTCATGTCCAGTGAACTTCTGTTTCTGAAAGGCCAGTCCTCCATTTCGCCATTTCGCCTGCGTCAGCTCAATCGTCAGCGGCAACACGCCGTAAAAGCGGTGACGGACCTGTTTGTTGTTCAATTGAAAATGCCTCTGGAAAACGTTGAGAACATGAGCACCATCAGCGGCTTGCTGGGTACGGACAGTCCCCAGGGCGACCTCAAGCCTGGTGAGCTGATTATTGCGCCCCGTGCCGGCACCATTTCTCCCTGGTCCAGCAAGGCCACAGACATTTTTGAACGCTGCCGGGAGGATACCGTGCAACGGGTTGAAAAAGCGCGGGTGCTGCGCATTGACTGTGAAAACGTGCGGGAGCTGCGTGATGAGGCCCTGGCGGCTTGGCATGACCCCATGACTGAATCGGTCTTTTTTGGTCTGGATGAACTGCACCAGCTGTTTACCGAGCACTTGCCGGCCCCGGTGCGGGAAATCGACATTCGCACCGGCGGCAAGGCCGCCTTGGAAAAGCTGAACCGCGAACTGGGCCTGGCCCTGTCGGATCAGGAAGTGGACTATCTGCTGACGGCCTATGGCCGCATCAACCGGAATCCCACCGACGCCGAACTGATGATGTTTGCCCAGGCCAACTCCGAACATTGCCGACACAAGATATTCAACGCCCACTGGACCATCGACGGTCAGGCACAGCCCAAGTCGCTGTTCGCCATGATCCGCAACACCGAAGCGAACACGCTACGCCCGGCCCTGTCCGCCTACAAGGATAACGCGGCGGTTTTCAGCGGTGGCCCGGGTCAGCGCTGGCTGGTTGAGCCTGTCACCAGTCGGTATCAACGGATCCAGGAGCCGGTGGATGTGTTGATCAAGGTGGAAACCCACAATCACCCCACCGCCATTTCCCCTTTTCCCGGTGCGGCCACCGGTTCAGGTGGGGAAATCCGGGACGAAGCGGCCACCGGCCAGGGCGCCAAACCCAAGGCGGGCCTGACCGGCTTCAGTGTCAGCCACTTGCGTGTTCCCGGTTGGGTGCAGCCGTGGGAAAGCGACAACCCGGGCAAGCCCGGGCGCATCACTTCGGCCCTGGACATCATGCTCGAAGGCCCCATTGGCGGGGCGGCGTTCAACAACGAATTTGGGCGGCCAAACCTGACCGGTTATTTCCGTACGTTTGAATGGAAGGAGGCTGAAAACCGCTGGCGCGGCTACCACAAACCCATCATGCTGGCTGGCGGGCTGGGCAACATTCGCCCCCAGCACGTGCAGAAGGGAGACACCCGCAGCGACGACATCATGGTGGTGCTCGGTGGGCCGGCCATGTTGATCGGCCTGGGCGGCGGTGCGGCCTCCAGCGTGGATAGTGGCAGCGGGGACGAACAACTCGACTTTGCCTCGGTGCAGCGCGGCAACCCCGAAATGCAGCGGCGTGCGCAAGAAGTGATTGACCGCTGCTGGGCGTTGGGGACGGAAAACCCCATACGCTCCATTCACGACGTGGGCGCCGGCGGGCTGAGTAACGCCATGCCGGAACTGCTGCACGACGGTCACAAGGGCGGCTGGCTCGAATTGCGCGAACTGGACATTGCGCAGCCGGGCATGTCGCCCATGGAAATCTGGTGCAACGAATCGCAGGAGCGCTATGTGCTGTCGATTCGGCCGGAAAAACTGGAGCAATTCAAGGCGCTGTGCGCACGGGAAAACTGCCCCGTGGCCATTATGGGCACCGCCTGCAGCACCGAACAGCTCACCGTGCACGATGCCGAGTTTGATAACAACCCGGTGGACATCCCCATGTTGCTGCTGTTTGGCAACACGCCAGCCACGCACAAGGACATCCGGCGCCAGCCCCAAAACCTGCCCGCCCTCGACCTGCAGGACGTGCAGGTGGAAGAAGCCATGCAACGCGTGCTGGCATTTCCCGCCGTGGCCAGCAAACAGTTTCTCATCACCATTGGCGACCGCAGCGTTGGCGGACTGGTGTATCGTGACCAGATGGTGGGCCCGTGGCAAGTGCCAGTGGCCGATCAAGCCATCACCTTGCGCGATTTCGACGGCTATGCCGGTGAAGCCATGGCCGTGGGCGAGCGCACCCCGGTAGCATTAATCAACGGCCCGGCCGCTGGCCGACTGGCCGTTATCGAGGCGCTGACCAACCTGGCCAGTGCACCGGTGGGGGAGCTGGCTGGCATCAAGCTTTCTGCCAACTGGATGGCCGCCTGTGGCAAGGGGCGCGAGGATGAAATCCTTTTTGATACGGTCAAGGCCGTGGGCGAGGAACTCTGCCCGGCGCTGGGCATCGGCATTCCCGTGGGCAAGGATTCCCTCTCCATGCACATGCAATGGCAGCAGGATGGCCAGTCTCGGGCTGTCACCGCGCCGGTTTCGCTGGTGGTTTCCGCCTTTGCCAGCCTCGAGGACGTGCGCGGAGCCGTCACCCCCCAAATCGGGCCGGATCAGCACCTGTGGTTACTGGACCTGGGGCAGGTCAAAGACCGTCTTGGCGGTTCGGTGCTGGCGCAGGTGTATCAACAACTGGGCAACGAAGCGCCGGATTTGGATGACGCCGACTTGTTCATGCGTTTCTGGCGCTTTATGCAAGAGGCTTTGCAACAGCGGCTGTTGGCCGCCGCTCATGACCGTTCCGACGGCGGGCTGTGGGCCAGTGTGGCCGAAATGGCGTTTGTCGGCCAGCAGGGGTTGAACCTTGAGGTGCCGGCAGGGCGCGACGTGCTTCCCTTCCTGTTTGCCGAGGAACCGGGCATGGTGGTGTCCGTGGCGACTGACAAACAGGCTGACTTTGCCCGCTTGCTGGAAAAACACGGCCT
>JALWKC010000293.1 GCA_026996795.1 Lysobacterales bacterium
TGCGCAACGCCCCCACCGCACTGATGAAACAACAAGGATACGGTAAAGGTTATCAGTATGACCACGATGAGCCGGAAGGCGTGGCCTTTTCACAGGCGGGTTTTCCCGATAAACTGGGCGAGAAAATTTACTACCAACCCAAACCCAGCGGGCTCGAAATGAAAATTGCCGACAGGCTGCAACGCATCCGGAACAAGCGTCATGCTTAAGCAACTGCTTGTAGTCGCTGCCGGGGGCGCGCTGGGTTCCAGCCTGCGCTACCTCAATTTCCGCCTTTTCCATTGGGTGTTTGAGCGGCCTGTGCCCCTGGCCACTTACACCGTCAACGTCCTGGGCTGCCTGCTCATGGGCATGGCCTATGCCTGGCTGGTGGATCGGGCCATGGGCAACGAAAACCTGCGCCTGTTCATCATGATGGGTTTTCTCGGCGCGCTCACCACCTGGTCATCTTTTTCCCTGGAAACCGGCTTGATGGTCGAACATGGTCAGATGGGCAAGGCCGCTATCTATGCACTGGCTACAATCCTGAGCTGTTTTGTGGCCTTTTTTGTGGGCATTGAGCTGGCCGAATAAATCTGCCCACAGCGGTATTTGCTATAAAAAATAAATCTTTTGCCGTTTTTGGCTTGAATTCCTCCTGCCTGTCCGCATATTGAAGGATGTAATTGTTGCCGGCTCACAGGCGGTGCCGGAATAATAAATTTTAATTTGCAATCATTCACTAGATAGGGAGAGACTTAATGACCGCACAAACTGTAAGAGAGAAAATTCAGGCACATATCACGGGCGAACTGCCCATTAACTGGGGTGTTCTCATGACCCTCGGCGTACTGATGGTGGTGCTAGGTACCATGGGTATTATCTGGGCCCCCATTTATTCCATTGGCGTAGCCATGGTTTTCGGCGCCTTTTTGATGGCTGCCGGTATTGTTCAACTGGTTTCCACATTCAGCGCCGGCGAAAAAAACTGGAAAGGCAAAATCGTTAACATCCTGATTGCCATCATCTACATCATTGGTGGTGGTGTGGCCCTGTTCAACCCACCGGCAGCCGCTGCCGGGTTGACGTTGGTTATGGCCTCGCTGTTTTTGGCCATCGGTGTGATTCGCATCGTTTTCGGCTTTCAGCAGCGCAAGAACGGCTGGGCCTGGGTGTGGCCAGTGGTTTCCGGTTTGATCGACATCGCCATTGCCGTGATTCTGATTATGGACTGGCCCATTTCCGGCATCTGGGCACCGGGCCTGTTCTTCGCCATTGAATTGCTGATGAACGGCTGGTTCCTGATCGTTACAGCCATTGCCGCACGCAACGTTATCAATGCCGCGGTTGAAGCCTGATCGAAGTAAACCTGTTGAAAAACAGCCCACAGAGCCCCATTACGGGGCTCTGTTTGTTAGGGAACCTCTGATCGAATCGTGACACGGCATCTTGTGGCGTAAAATCGTCCATTTCTGCGTTGCAAACCTTCACAATAGCTCGCTATTGCGTGCGGTTTGCGTCTTGAACTGAACAATTTTTCACGACAATCTGCTCGCGTCAGATTCAATCAGAGCTCCTTTGGGGGCAGACTTTGTGATCTGTCCTGAAGAAACCAACTATCTTTAATCCACCTAAGGAGAACCGCTATGGTTATGGGAGTTAAACAATTCGAAAAACTGTTTCGCGAAGCCGCTTCGCTGGATATCGACAAAAGTGACATCAAACGTCTTGACGATTTTGTCAATGAAAAGCTGCACGATTTGCTGCTGCTGGCACAAAGCAAGGCCAAGGCCAATGGCCGGCCGGTGATTGACTGGATAGACGTGCCGGTCACCAAGGGGCTGCAGGAAAACATGCATGAATTCCGCAAAATGGACGAAGAACTGTCCGTGTCTGAAATTCTGGACAGTTTATCCAAGCTGCCTCCCATGGACTTGCCTTATTCTGAAGAGCTGGAAG
>JALWKC010000294.1:0-1212 GCA_026996795.1 Lysobacterales bacterium
CTGTTCACACAGCCCATTCTGGAATACCCCCTGGTCTTCATTACCCGCAAGGACTATCCTATGCTGCAAGGGCTGGATGACATCGGCCAGGCCGTTGTCGTGCGTCAAAAGGGTTCCGCGCTGATCAGTCTGCTGCGCCGACGTTTACCTAATGTGAAGATCATGGAAGTGCCGGACACCGCTTCTGCTTATTTGGCGGTATCAGCTGGCAAAGCAGACATCGCCATCGCCGTTGCGCCCGTTGCCCGCGCCATGATCAGCCAGCTGGCCTTAGATAACCTGGTGGTCAATGGTAAAACGGGCCTCACCTATCCCATTCGTATCGCCGTTCACAAAACACAGCCAAAACTCCGGGATCGGCTGGATGCCGCCATTCGCCAAATGCCCTTGTCTGAACGGGTGCGCATTCAAAGCTTCTACACCGGTGACCTGGCTCCTCTGAATCCCCCTTCTGAAGCCTCTTCTCACGCGGATTTGAAACATAGCCTCCGGAGACAGCTGGAGCCCCATGCGATCACATTATTCGCTCTCCTTCTAGCCAGCCTTTCTTTAGGGCTGTTGCTGATTCTTTGGCGTCAAAAACGCAAAATCCAGGAACAGGCACTGGATGCCTTGACGCAACTACCGACCCGGCATCTTTTCAACGAACGCCTCACCAAACTCATCCGCAAAGCCAGTCCTAAAACCCCCTTGTGCCTGATTGCAGTGGATATCGATCATTTCAAGAAAATCAATGACCAATACGGTCATCTCAAAGGCGACAAGGTTCTAAGGACCGTCGCTCAAATCATGCAAAAAGCCACTCAATCCCGAAAAGGCGATCTGCTGGTGCGCTGGGGGGGAGAGGAGTTCATGTGGCTATGTCCCAATACCTCTTTCAAACAGGCATGCGGCCTGGCAGAGTGGTTGCGTGAGCAGGTGCAGCTGGCGTTCAAAGACCACCCCGACCTGCCCAACGTGACCTTAAGTGCTGGCGTGGCGCAATACCAACGGGGGGAAAGTGCAGAGCTGTTCATTCAGCGCGCGGACGAAGCCCTCTATCGCGCCAAACGACTGGGACGCAACCGGGTCAGCTGCGCTCAAACGGCCAGCACACCCTCATTCTAATCCGCCCAGCTCACGGAACACATGGGCGGCATTTTTCTTATGGGTCTGCTCAAACACCGGCCGATCCTTGAAAGCTGACTGATCAATCGCCTGCGCGTCGGCCAG
>JALWKC010000294.1:1222-1913 GCA_026996795.1 Lysobacterales bacterium
CTCGTTAAATAGCAAGTCCCCTGCGAAGAATACTTTGCGGGACGGCACCCAGGCGGAAGTGGCGGACGGCGTGTGACCAGTCTCTTCCCATAGATAAACCTTCTCGCCACCGCCGACATCCAAGATCATCTCACCATTGAAAGTGATGAACTGATCCGCCACATTCTCCGACGGCAAGGTGATCTCCTCACCCACTCTGGAAGCCCATTCCTGCTTAATGGCATCAAACGCCTGACCAAACTGACGGGCGGCCGTTTCCGCAGAATAAAGTTTCGCCCCCTGTTTCAACCAGTATCCGGCACCCAGCATGGCGTGCCCCTGATTGTTTTCCATCGCCACCCAGCGGATGGGCTTGTCTGTGTAGCGACGAATGATGTCATGGGCGCTGGCCGCCACCGCATAGTTGGGGCCGGCGTTATAGACGAATACACCCTTATCAAAAATGGCAAAAGAGAGGTTGTTGTTGAATCCATAGTTGGCCGGGTTATGCCAAATCATGGACCCTACGATGGTATAAACACCATCGGTCACCTTGACCGGTTCAGGCAGTGGCACCTTTGGGCCGATATAACCCTGTGTTTGCCACGCCTGCTGGATTTCCTTCACATAGTGCTGAGCCGACGCAGCCATGTCATGATCCCCTTGGGCTTCCAGCTGCCGAGCCCACTGTTCAAACCCCGCCATATAGGGA
>JALWKC010000295.1 GCA_026996795.1 Lysobacterales bacterium
TTGCCCAGGTGCGCGAGTTCAACAAGGCGGTTAACCTGACCGGCATTGCCGTGACCAAACTGGACGGCACGGCCAAGGGCGGCGTGCTGTTTAACCTGGCGCGGGAGTTCGGCTTGCCGGTGCGTTTTATTGGCGTGGGCGAAAAGTCCAGCGACCTGAAACCCTACCGGGCCGATGAATTTATCGCCGCGCTGATGGAATAGGGCATTGAGGGAATAAAGCCTGGGCCTGATACCGCGGCTTAAAGTTCCACGGCAAAGTGTTGCTTGATCTTGGCCTTTAATTCGGTCATGCGGCCTTCCTTGGGCCACCCGACCAGCTTATCCATTGCCTCTCCGTTGCTTAAAAAATAAAAGGTGGGGGTGCAGCAAAGATCCAATGTGGACAGTTTCTCTTTCGATTTCACGATGGCAATGGGTATGGCCGGAAACTCCTGGCCCCATTCCTTAAAGGGTTGCCAGATGAAATGCCGATCAGGCGGGCTGAGCCACACCGCATGGGTTCTAAGAAACGCGGCCAGCTCGGGTTCTTTGGTTATGGCCTTGGCGGCATAGAAACAAAAGTGGCAGTTGGGGTGAGCCAGCACCAGCAGTTGCTTGCCCTTGAGCAGGGGCACTGACACTGTCTGAAAGGTGTTGGGTTTGTCCGCAATGGCCGCATAGGCAAGAACACCGTCTTCGGTTTTTGTCGGCAGAATGATTGGCACCGGAGGCAGGTTCGCATCCGGGTGTTTCCGGTAAAAAGCCTCGGCCTCGCCAAACAACCGGCTTTTCAGCAGAGTGCCATAGGCTGACTTGGCGTCTTCAGCGGTTGTCAGGTCTTTTTTTTCCGCTTGCTGGAACACGCGCAGGTGGGCCAGGGCAATTTCCGGGTCATCCACATAAAAGGAAACGGTGCCTAAATCCTGAAGCAGCTGTTTCAGTGTGTCATCGGTGGTCAAGGTTTTGCTGTGGTTGGCCATCAGTGGCTGAATCTGTTGCTGGTAGTAGGCCTTAAGGCGCTGTATTTTTTCCTGCTGGTTTTGGGTTGATTCAATTTCTTTCAAGATGGGGTTGACGACTGGAGAAAACGAGGCGTTGCCCCCTGTATCCGTGCTTTGAGATTCCGGTTCAATCAATTTACTCAGGTGCTCGACTCCAAAGAGGGAAAGGACACGGTAACGATCAGTCGAGGACAGGTTACGCAAGGCGTGTATATCAAACGTAGTCAGCCCTGATTCATTAAACTCCAGGCTTTCAAGAAAGGTTGCCCGATCGTTCTTGTTGAGTTTGTTAAGTGGAAATTCAGGGGACTTGATCTGAGCATAGAGCCTTAATTCATCTGCTGATTTGATGATGGTGTGGTTTTGACGGTTGGTGACCTGCTCAGCGAGTTGTTGGTCGAAAAAGGTGATGATTTCATCCATAAAATTAATGGACTCGGCACCAGAAACTGTAAAGCTGGAAGCCAGGAACAGGGCGATTATGTGTAATTTCGGCGAAAATTTATTCATTAGCCGTCTCTCTAACGGTGTGGTGTGAAACGATGGCATTCGATAAGATTCATCCAATAATGTCCAATTAAGAGACTATCTCTCTCCCATCACGGGTTTGTCAATAGGGTGTTGGTGGGAAATATAAAATATTATGCAGACATCCATCACGTTTGGTCATTGAAAAAATAGTGATTTGGTCAGGCGTGACCGCACCGTTGGCAGCCCTTTAATCTGGATTAACGTCAATGAACAATAGACTTTTCCATGCCAGAATCATCCAGTGGTTTTCCCGTCATGGGCGCACGGATTTGCCGTGGCAGGTGGCCGATCCCTACGCCGTGTGGGTGTCGGAGATCATGCTGCAGCAGACCCAGGTGGCCAAAGTGCTGGACTATTACGCCCGCTTTATGGCGCGGTTTCCCACCCTCGCG
>JALWKC010000296.1 GCA_026996795.1 Lysobacterales bacterium
CGGGATGGCAACGATTTCAGAAACCAGATGTGCGCCACCGGGCTGGCCAGGTCAATGTGACCCATGCGTTCCCGGCGCACTTTGGTGCGCGTGACTTCGGTGCCACATTTTTCACACACCACGCCACGGTGCTTCATGCGCTTGTACTTGCCACACAGGCATTCGTAATCCTTGATGGGGCCAAAAATGGCGGCACAAAACAGGCCGTCACGCTCGGGCTTGAAGGTCCGGTAGTTGATGGTTTCGGGCTTCTTGACCTCACCATAGGACCATGAGCGAATCAGTTCCGGCGGAGCCAGACTGATTTTGATCGCATCAAAATCGGCCTGTTTTTCCTGGGGATTAAATAGTTTCAATAATTCTTTCACGTTTGTTTCTCCCGAATCTTATTCGCTTTCCAGCTCGAGGTTGAGGCCCAGTGAACGCACTTCCTTGACCAGTACGTTGAAGGATTCCGGCATGCCGGCCACCACTTCGTATTTGCCATCAACAATGTTTTTGTAGGACTGATTCCGGCCCTCGACGTCATCGGCCTTGACTGTCAGCATTTCCTGCAGGGTGTAGGCCGCGCCATAGGCTTCCAGCGCCCACACTTCCATCTCACCAAAGCGCTGGCCACCAAACTGGGCCTTGCCGCCCAGCGGTTGCTGCGTCACCAGCGAGTACGGGCCGGTGGAGCGGGCATGCATCTTGTCATCCACCAGGTGGTTGAGCTTGAGCATGTACATGTAACCGATAGTCACGGGGCGGTCAAAGGCTTTGCCTGTGCGACCGTCATACAGAGTGGCCTGGCCTTCCACAGGCAGCTCGGCCAGCTCCAGCAGGCTCTTGATGTGCTCTTCCTTGGCGCCATCAAACACCGGCGTTGCCATGGGCACGCCGTCGCGCAGGTTATTGGCCAGCTCGAACAGCTCCTCATCGCTCAGCTCTTTCAGGTTGACGCGATTTTTCTGATCCAGGTTATAGATCTTGTTGAGAAAGGTGCGCAACTTGGTTGCCGAAGCATTTTTCTTGAGCATCTTATCGATCTGCTCACCCAGTCCTTTGGCCGCCCAGCCCAGGTGCACTTCCAGCACCTGACCGATGTTCATCCGCGAGGGAACGCCCAGGGGATTCAGGCAGATATCCACCGGTCGGCCGTCCTTGGTGAAAGGCATGTCTTCCTGCGGCACAATCATAGAAATTACGCCCTTGTTACCGTGGCGTCCGGCCATTTTGTCACCGGGCTGAATGTGGCGTTTGACGGCCAGGTAAACCTTAACCATTTTCAACACGCCAGGGGCCAGGTCGTCGCCGGCGGTAATCTTGCGCTTTTTCTCTTCAAATTTTTCATCAAAGATTTTTTTCTGGCGCTGTATCTGCTCGGCGACCTGGTCCATCATTTCGGCAATTTTCTTGTCGGCCGGCTTGATGTCAAACCAGTCTTCCGGCTCGATGCCATCCAGGTATTCATTGGTGATGACATCACCTTTCTTGAGGCCTTTGGCCCGCGTGACCTTGGCACCGACCAGTTGTTCACGCAGACGCTGGTAAATCACACCACGCATGATGCGGAACTGGTCTTTCATCTCCTTGTGCACTTCGTCCAAGCGCTCCTGCTCAATGGCTTCGGCACGTGCGCCTTTTTCAATGCCATCACGGGTGAAGACCTGCACGTCAATGACAGTACCATTCATGCCCGAAGGCACTTTCAGCGAGGAGTCCTTCACGTCCAGGGCTTTTTCACCAAAAATGGCGCGCAACAGCTTTTCTTCCGGCGCCAGTTGGGTTTCACCTTTGGGCGTGACCTTGCCCACCAGAATGTCACCGGGTTTCACTTCGGCACCGATATAGACGATGCCGGATTCATCCAGTTTGCTCAACGCAGATTCGCTGATGTTGGGAATGTCCGCAGTGATTTCCTCAGAACCCAGTTTGGTGTCACGGGCCACACAAGTCAGTTCTTCGATGTGAATGGTGGTGTAACGGTCTTCCTGCACCACGCGTTCGGAAATAAGGATGGAATCCTCAAAGTTATAACCGTTCCAGGGCATAAAAGCCACCAGCATGTTCTGACCCAGTGCCAGTTCACCGAGATCGGTGGACGGGCCGTCGGCCAGCACGTCACCCTGCTCGATGATATCGCCAGCCTTGACGATGGGGCGCTGGTTGATGCAGGTGTTCTGGTTGGAACGGGTGTACTTGGTCAGGTTGTAGATGTCCACACCCGGATCGTCCTCACCGATCTCCTCATCCTTGACCCGCACCACAATGCGGCTGGAATCTGCCAGCTCGACCACACCACCGCGTTGGGCGATGACGGTCACACCGGAGTCTCGTGCCACGGCGCGTTCCATGCCGGTACCCACCAGCGGCTTTTCGGCCTTCAGGGTGGGCACAGCCTGACGTTGCATGTTGGAGCCCATCAGTGCGCGGTTGGCGTCATCGTGTTCCAGGAACGGGATCAAAGCCGCCGCCACCGAAACAATCTGTTTCGGTGACACATCCATGTAATCCACTTCCGTCGGTGGCACCATCACCACTTCGCCGCGCTGACGGCAGACCACGTAGTCTTCCATCAGCTTCTTGTTTTTGTCCACCTTGGCATTGGCCTGGGCGATGGAAAATTCACCTTCTTCAATGGCTGACAGGTAATCGATATCGTCAGTTACCTTGCCTTTGACCACACGCCGATACGGCGTTTCCAGAAAACCGTATTCATTGGTGCGCGCATAAACCGCCAGCGAGTTGATCAAGCCGATGTTCGGGCCTTCAGGGGTTTCAATGGGGCACAGACGACCGTAGTGCGTCGGGTGCACGTCGCGCACCTCAAAACCGGCCCGTTCGCGGGTCAGGCCACCTGGGCCAAGAGCAGACACACGGCGTTTGTGGGTGATTTCCGATAGCGGGTTGTTCTGGTCCATAAACTGCGACAGCTGGTTAGAGCCAAAAAACTCCTTCACCGCCGCGGCCACCGGCTTGGCATTGATCAAGTCACGTGGTGTCAGGCCTTCGGATTCCGCCATGGCCAGGCGTTCACGAACAGCTCGTTGCACACGCACCAGGCCGACACGGAACACGTTTTCCGTCATTTCACCCACGGAACGGACACGGCGATTACCCAGGTGATCGATGTCATCAGCCTGTCCCAGGCCGTTGCGGATGTTGACCAGTTCTTTCATGACATCGACGATGTCTTCCTTGGTGAGCACACCCGTGCCATCGTCATCCGAGCGACCCAGGCGACGATTGAATTTCATGCGGCCAACTTCGGACAGGTCGTAACGGTCCGGGTCAAAAAACAGGCCTTCAAACAGGTTTTTGGACGCTTCTTCCGTGGGCGGCTCACCAGGGCGCATCATGCGGTAAATCTCGATCAGTGCTTCACCTTTAGTGCGAGTCGGGTCGAGACGTAAGGTACTGGAAATATACGGGCCTTTGTCCAGGTCGTTCACCAACAGGTACTTGAACGACTTGACACCGGCTTCACGCAGTTTTTCCAGTGTTTCTTCGGTCAGCTCGGTGTTGGCCGGCAAAATAACCTCGCCGGAGTTCTTGTCAATAATGTTATGAGCCAGTATCTTGCCGGTCAGGTATTCATCGGTCACCGGAATGGTCTTGATGCCGGCTTTTTTCATCAGCCGTTCATGACGGGCGGTAATCCGCTTGCCTGCCGGGACGATGACCTTGCTGCCGTCCTTGATGTCCAGTGGCAAGACTTCGCCACGCAGGTCTTCGGGCTTGGCCTTGAGGCTGGCGCCTTCTTTTTTCAGGGTGACGTCAATGGTGTCATAGAACATGTCCAGGATTTGTTCATCGCTGTAACCCAGAGCATGCAGCAAAATGGTCGCAGGCAGTTTGCGGCGACGATCGATACGCACAAACACGTTGTCCTTGGGGTCGAACTCCATGTCCAGCCAGGAACCACGGTAGGGAATGATGCGGGCCGAATACAGCAGTTTACCGGAGGAGTGGGTCTTGCCTTTGTCGTGATCAAAAAAGACACCCGGTGAACGGTGCAACTGGTTCACAATCACGCGTTCGGTGCCGTTGATAATAAACGTTCCGGTGGGTGTCATCAGGGGCAAATCGCCCAGATAGACTTCCTGTTCCTTGACAAATTTTACCTTTTTCTTGCGGGCGGAACTTTCCTTGTCATAGATGACCAGGCGCACAGTGGCGTGCAGCGTGGCGCCATAGGTGAGGCCGCGCAGTTTACATTCACGCACATCGAACTCGGGTTCTTCAACCCGCACATCGACGTATTCAAGCCGGGCATAACCGGAAAAACTTTCTATGGGGAAAACCGAGTCCAACGCGTCGTGGAGGCCGTTTTTCTTGGGATTGGTTGGACTTTTACCGAGAAAACGATTGTATGATTCAATCTGGGTTTCAAGCAAAAATGGAACTTCCAACGCAGCCACGGAACTGCCGAAGTCTTTACGGATTCTTTTCTTTTCTGTCAATGAGTAACTCATCTTAACGCCACCTACCTTCACCTGGTTTTGAGTTTAAACGCCTGCCGCATTGATTAAATCGGGCAAACGGAATTGGCATCCAATGCCGGCCTTCCTGGCTGGTACTCCCTGACCGCCGCACTCGCCATGAGCGCAGTTTTTGTCTTTATCCTGTCGCCTGAGTTGCCCGTTAAGGAATCCCTGATTGAATCTGGCGCGAACAGATTGTAGTGTAAAATTGTTCAGTTCAAGGCGCAAACCGCACGCAATAGCAAGCTATTGTGAAGGTTTGCAACGCAGAAATGGACGATTTTACGCCGCAATATGCCGTGTCACGATTCAATCAGAGATTCCTTAGATAAACAGGCTTTTTTCAAGCAAGTAAAGGCCGGTGATCGGAATCACCAGCCTTTACGGACCGAAGTCCGGTTTGTTGCTGAAAGCAATTACTTGAGTTCGACAGAAGCGCCAGCTTCTTCGAGTTGCTTCTTGATGGTTTCAGCTTCGTCTTTCTCAACGCCTTCTTTAATGGTTGCCGGAGCACCTTCAACCATTTCTTTGGCTTCTTTCAGACCCAGACCGGTAATGGCACGAACGGCTTTAATAACGGCAACCTTGTTGCCGCCAAAGCTGGTCATGACCACGTCGAAGTCAGTCTTTTCTTCGGCTGCGGCAGCTTCGCCACCGGCCGGTGCTGCGGCTACGGCAACTGGGGCAGCAGCTGAAACACCAAATTTTTCTTCCATTGCTTCGATGAGGTCGACTACGTCCATTACACTCATGTTAGCAATTGCTTCTAAGATATCGTCTTTTGAAACGGCCATCTTTCTTCTCCAAAAATTAAGGAATTAAATAAACTTATGCAGCTTGTTTCTGATCGCGAACTGCCGCAACGGTACGAACCAGTTTTGCGTGAGGTTCGGCCAAAGTGCGGACAAGTTTCTCGATAGGCGCTTTCATTACGCCCATCAACATCGCCAGTGCCTGATCGCGGGTTGGCATGGAAGCCAGTCTGTCGAGACTGGAACCATCCATCAACTCGCCACCGAGGGCAACTACGCGTGCCTGTAACTTGTCGTTCTTCTTGGCAAAATCCTTGATCAACCGGGCCGCAGCGCCTGGGTCTTCTTGCGAAAACGCATACAGCAGCGGGCCAGTCAACGCATCGGTAATGCACTCAAAATCAGTGCCTTTAACCGCGCGCTTGACCAAGGTATTTTTTGCCACCTTCAGGAACACGTCGTTCTTGCGGGCTTCAACGCGCATTTCAGTCATTACATCGACTGTCATGCCACGGTATTCCGCCGCAACCAACGACAATGCCTTAGAGGCAGCATCAGCAATTTCAGCGACCACAGCTTTTTTCTGCTCTAAATTGAGCGCCATGATTACCTCCAGTTTTTATGTTCCGGCAATGCACATCGCCGAGAACCGATTCCATTGCCGGCCAGATAACACAGGCCGACAACGGTCACTTTGGTGGCCATTCCAGGAGATCCTGTCAGGGCGACACCATCTGCGCAGGAAATTAAGCCATCACCGACCTGAGTCAGTGATTTCACCTGCGGTCTTTGACAGCCGTCTTGCGACAGCCCCCAAATTCCAGGCCGCCAGCCGGTATCCGGCCAGCGGCTTTGTTCTTGTTCAGGGTGATTAAACCTTGAAATTGAGTGTGGACGTGTCAATGTCCAGGCCCGGACCCATGGTGCTGGACACGGAAACTTTCTGAATGTACTTGCCTTTGGCAGCCGCCGGCTTTTTCTTGACCAGATCATTGATCAAGGCTTCCAGGTTCTCTTTCAGCTGCTCAGGGGTGAAATTCACTTTACCAATGATGGTGTGAATAAGGCCGGCCTTGTCGGTGCGGTAAATGGCCTGACCTGCCTTGTTGTTCTTCACCGCAGTGGCCACGTCCGGGGTCACGGTACCGACTTTCGGATTGGGCATCAGACCGCGCGGGCCAAGGATGGTTCCGAGCTGGCCCACAATGCGCATGGCATCCGGTGAAGCGATGACCACGTCGAAGTCCATCATGCCTTTCTTGATTTCCTCGGCCAGGTCTTCCATGCCGACGAAGTCCGCACCGGCCGCCTTGGCGGCTTCGGCTTTTTCACCCTGGGCAAAAACCGCCACGCGCACGTCCTTACCGGTGCCGTGCGGCAACAAGGTGGCACCACGTACCACTTGATCGGATTTACGCGGGTCAACGCCCAGCTTGATGGCGGTCTCTACCGACTCGGTGAATTTGACCGAGCTGTTCTTGTTCAGAAAATCGAAAGCATCTTCCGCCTTGTAAGGAGCCGACTTGTCAATTTTTTCCTTGATGGCTCTGAGTCTTTTTCCATGCTTGGCCATTATTCTACGCCCTCCACGTCAATGCCCATGCTGCGGGCGGTTCCGGCAATGGTGCGAACCGCGGCGTCCATGTCGGCTGCCGTCAGATCGGGTTCTTTCATTTTTGCGATTTCTTCCAACTGCGCACGGGTGGCAGTGCCGACTTTAACCGTGTTCGGCGTGGCGCTGCCTTTGTCCAGGCCCAGTGCCTTACGCAAAAGAACAGACGCGGGAGGTGTTTTGGTGACAAAAGTAAAGCTTCTGTCGCCATAAACAGTAATCACCACGGGAATGGGCAGACCCTGCTCCATTTTCTGCGTCTTGGCGTTGAACGCCTTGCAGAATTCCATGATGTTGACGCCGTGTTGACCCAATGCCGGGCCAACTGGCGGGCTTGGGTTTGCTTGTCCGGCGGGGACTTGCAATTTGATATATGCTTCTACTTTCTTCGCCATGATATTTCTCCGGGTTCAATCGCCAGCTTGGCACTGGCTCCCCATCTGATGTTACCGGTCAGAGTTTCTCAACCTGACCAAAGTCGAGCTCAACCGGAGTTGAGCGCCCAAATATTGAAACAGCCACGCGCACTTTGGATTTGTCGTAATTGACGTCTTCCACTTCACCGTTAAAGTCCGCAAACGGGCCTTCGGTGACTCGCACCATTTCGCCAATATTGAAAAGAATCTTCGGCTTCGGCTTGTTTTCGCCGTCTTCGATGCGTTGCAGAATAGCCTCTGCCTCACGATCGGTAATGGGAGCCGGCTTTTCTGCCGTGCCGCCAATAAAACCCATCACCTTGGGCACTTCCTTGACCAGGTGCCAGGAATCGTTGGTCAGATCCATCTGAACCAGCACGTAACCGGGGAAAAACTTGCGTTCACTCTTGCGCTTCTGCCCCTTGCGCATTTCGATCACGGTTTCGGTGGGAACCAGCACTTCACCAAACTGATCGGCAATGTCAGAACGCGCAATGCGCTCCTTCAAGGAACGCGCCACCTGATGCTCAAAGCCGGAATAAGCATGCACAACATACCACTGCTTGGCCATGGCTTAGCCTCCCGTACCGAAGAAGTAACCAACCAGGGTGCTGAAGACCCAGTCCACAAAGGCCAGAAACAGGCCAATGACAACGACCACGGCGATCACCAGCAAGGTGGTCTTGATGGTTTGTTCCTTGGTCGGCCAGACCACTTTTTGCAGTTCAACATACGCCTCGCGAATGAACTGAATCAACGCGCGACCTTTAGTGGTGTTGGCGCCGATGAGGGCACCGATCACAAAAGAACCCAGCAGAATCAGCACGCGCATCACCTGGGCCATCTGATCGGCGTAATACACATACGCCAGCACACCGGCAAGAATGATACCGAGGGACAACCACCAGAGGAGTTTGTCACCGAGGGAATGCGTGGGTTCTTTCGCTTGACTCATAATGCTTTCCAGTTTGACTGAAGGATCCGATACATGGCAGGCGAGGAGGGAATCGAACCCCCAACCTGCGGTTTTGGAGACCGCTGCTCTGCCAATTGAGCTACTCGCCTGTATTCAGGACGTGCCGTGCCGCTTGCCTTCAAGCGGACTTTCCATGTAATCAGAGACACCAAAAGCCAACCGGCAGGCCGGTTGGCTTTGGCTTATAAATCGAATGGATTATTCGATGATTTTGGACACCACACCGGCGCCCACTGTGCGACCGCCTTCACGGATCGCAAAACGCAGGCCCTCTTCCATCGCAATGGGAGCAATCAGCTCTACGTTCATCTTAATGTTGTCACCA